>JBARVU010000264.1:0-7322 GCA_049646425.1 Phormidesmis sp.
GATAGCGTTGTCGAAGACTATATGCAGCGCTGTCGGGGGTTTGTTTTCCCCCCGGAAGAAGATTTCGGGATTACGCCGGTAGAGGCTCAGGCGGCGGGTGCCCCTGTCATTGCCTATGCGAAAGGGGGACAGGCAGAAACGGTTGTGCCTGGGCGTACCGGCTTGCTTTTTTCTCATCAGACAGTTGAAAGTCTGGTACAGTCGGTCAGACAACTCCATTCAGGTGTGGATCAATTTGCTTCGGGTGTGATCAAAGAGAATGCCGAAAAGTTTTCGATTTCGTGTTTTCAATCGCAGTTCACAAACTTTGTGGAGACCGCTTGGACACAGTTTGAACGGGGCGACGCGCCTGCTGACAGGCACCCCTGACGCGACGTGAGGCAGTTGCTGTGACTATTTATCCACCTTCGCTGCTTGAGCGCTATGGTGTGGCCAGTCTGAAGCAGGCGATTACCCCAGTGCCCGACCGTCCCTGGCTGACGCGGGCGACGCTGCTGGGTGTCGACTTCATCTGCCTGAGTTTGGCCGGCAGCGCCAGCGTTTGGGTTCGGCTCGTCTTCAATGGCGATTTTCACCCCTCCCTATACTGGCGGCTGTGGCCGATTATCATCATCTTTGTGCTGGCATACGCCCTCGCTGGTCTCTATCCCGGGGCGGCCACCAGCCCTGTGGAAGAGTTACGCCGCCTGACGCTGACGACCACGCTGCTGTATCTGCTGATGGGGTCGTCCATTTTCCTTTTCCGCGAAGTTAAGGTTTACTCTAGAGGCGCTTTTTTGATGGCGTGGCTGCTGTCGATAGTCTTTGTGGTGATCGGTCGCTATAGCGTTCGGGCGCTGTGTGCCCGAAGGTCATGGTGGGGCTATCCGGTCGTGATTATGGGGGCAGGCAAGACGGGTGAGATGGTGGTGCATACGCTCCAGCACCAGCCCAGTTTGGGACTGAAGCCAATTGCCGTTCTCGATGATGACCCGACAAAGCACGGTACCTTAGCCGGTGTCCCCGTAGTTGGCAGCTTGGCGATGGGGTCGCTGTTAGCTAAGGAGTTCAAGATTCCCTATGCGATTGTGGCGATGCCCGGTGTCGCCCCTCAGCGCCTGTCGCAGCTGTTAGAGCGCTATGGCCGAGCCTTTCCGCATTTAATGATTATTCCTGACTTGTTTGGTATGGCTAGCCTTTGGGTCGCGGCCAAAGATCTGGGCGGAATGTTGGGTTTAGAGGTTCGCCAGCAGCTGCTTTTGCCTGGGCCCAGGCTGCTGAAGGCGACGCTTGATAAAGGGCTGGTCGTGTTGATTGGGCTGCTGTGTCTGCCGCTCATTTGCGCGATCGCCCTCCTCATCGCCTGCGATTCACCCGGCCCGATTTTCTACAGCCAAACGCGCATTGGTCGGGGCGGCAAGCCGTTTAGAGTGTGGAAATTTCGCTCGATGGTGGCTAACGCAGATATTGTTTTGGAGCGGTATTTGCAGCGTCATCCGGAGCTACGCGCGGCTTGGGAAGAGGATCACAAGCTCAAAGGAGACCCCAGAGTGACACGGGTAGGTCATTTTTTAAGGCAAACTAGCCTGGATGAGCTGCCGCAGCTTTGGAATGTATTACAGGGTGAGATGAGCATGGTTGGCCCTCGGCCAATTGTCCAGGATGAGGTATGGCGCTATGCCGATAAGTTTGAGCTTTATTTGCAGGTGCTGCCGGGTCTGACTGGGCTATGGCAGGTATCAGGCCGCAATAATGTCACTTATGAAGAGCGGGTCAATTTTGATGCCTACTATGTCCGAAACTGGTCAGTATGGCTAGATATCTACATTTTGATCCGCACACTCAAAGTTGTTTTTGCGGGTGATGGGGCTTATTGAAGCGCAGTAATCGAAAAGGCAGACGGACATGGGACAAGGGAAGCACCTGGGTGATAGCAAATTTCGGGCGATCGCTCAAGACAACCGTCCACCCCAACGCGAGCAGATTTGGCTGGCTAGCCTGGTGATATTGCCTTACGCCAGCTATTTGGCGCTGCTAGTCATGCTGGGGCTATTTGTGACGGCGCTCGTTTCAAGGGGCCAGCAGGTGTGGCGGCTATGCGGTCAGCGGGGATTTGGCTGGCTGACCGCCGGACTGCTGCTCAGTGCTAGCTTTGGGTTAGATAGGGGCGAGGCTTTCTTGCAGCTCGCTAACTTTCTGCCTTTCTTTGTTGTCTTTGGCATTTTGGCAACGGTGCCTTCTGTGGTGACGCAGCCTTTTGCCAAGCTCGAAATCTTAGCGCGATGGCTGTTGCTCACAGCCTTGCCGATGATTTTGCTGGCAATGGGCGAATATGGCCTCAAGTTCAGTGCCGTCGCCGCGCGTATTCAGGCACTGCCTTTGCCAGGCTGGTTGCTGACGCGAATATATGAGCCTGACTTTGGCCACCGCGCTCGCAGCGTTTTTGGCCATCCTAATGTGTTCAGTGCCTATCTGGTGATCGTATTAGGGCTAGGGCTAGGACTGCTCTTAAAGACGCTGGCATCTGACCAGCAGCTAGGACAGCTCTGGATAGAGGCTGGGACGGTGACGCTGTGTGTTGTCGCCATTTTCTGTACCGGTTCACGCAACGGCATGCTGATTGCGCTGGTGCTACTGGCGATTGCGCTCTATGCGGCTCGTCGCGTCCGCTGGGTGCTGTTTGCTGGGCTGGTCGGCGCCGGGGCGATCGCTGCTGCCATTTCAGGACTGGGGCTAGGGGGGCGATCGCTCTCGCTATCGATGCTCAGTCAAGACCCCCGCGTCGGCGTCTGGCGGCTGGCGATAGAAATGATCAAACAGCGGCCCTGGCTGGGCTGGGGGTTTTCGAGCCTGCGATCGCTTTATGTGCCCAACAGTATTCCGGACTACGACGCGATTTCTCACGCCCACAACACCTGGCTATTTCTAGCTTCAGAAGCCGGTATTCCAGTAATGGTAGGATTTTGCGCTGTCATCGGCACCCTCTACTACGACGGCGTCAAAACGTTTATCACGGCCGGGCTCCCCGCCGAAAATCGGGCGATCTTGCTGGGCTATCTGCTTGCTTTCGCCAGCTGTTTGATGTTTGCTCTCTTCGATGTCATTTTGTTTGACGCGCGAATCAACATTTTGAGCTGGGGGCTCTTAGCAGCCATTTATGCGCTGAGTCATCACAGCTCCAGTTTGGCCCCCCCAAACCTCACCCCAATCAGTAGCCCAACGCAAATAGGGCGCGAATAGATTGCCTTTGACAACCATCACACCCTCATACAGACAGACCTATTTGGCGTCACTAATGCCGACTGCTAGCTGACTACCGAAAGTCTCAAATCAGCTTGACAGCGCGCAGGCCAAAGTACAGGCCCATCGCTGCGCCAAACAGCCCCCCGAGGCAAACTACATAAATAACTGCGCCGCCCATAGTTTTCTCCTAAACTGGTGTTCTCACTACTTCTCTTATTGAAGCATACCCCCACCCGTCGAACCTTGTTAAGTCCCAATATTGCGCCCTCAGCCGACCTGCTAAACTCATGACTACCCTGACCAAAGCCACAATTCGCGTCAATATTCCACAAAATGCTTACGATATTCGTATTGCTCCGGCTGGTCTAGACTCGCTAGGGACTTGGCTCGCCGCTGATGAGCCGCCGCTGATCAAGCCGGGGCAAAAGGTGCTGGCGGTCTCTAACCCAGTTGTTTTTGACCTTTACGGGGAACGGGCGATCGCTTCTCTAGCCCAGGCAGGCTACGAGGTTTGCCATTGCATTTTGCCCGCAGGCGAACAGTACAAGACGCTCGCCTCCATCGAGAAAATTCACGACGCAGCCTACGAAAATCGGCTAGAGCGCAGCTCGGCAATGGTGGCTCTGGGCGGTGGGGTAATTGGCGATATGACTGGCTTTGCCGCTGCCACCTGGCTCCGAGGGATTGCAGTGGTGCAGGTGCCGACTTCTCTACTGGCGATGGTCGATGCTTCGATGGGCGGCAAAACAGGGGTCAACCATCCCAAAGGTAAAAATCTAATCGGGGCGTTTCATCAGCCACGTCTGGTGCTGATCGACCCGCAGGTACTAGAGACACTGCCGGTGCGTGAGTTTCGAGCCGGTGTAGCCGAAGTCATTAAGTACGGTGTGATTTGGGATTTGCCGCTGTTTGAGCGATTGGAAGCTGCTGCAAGCCTAGATTCAGTTGCTCATGTCGGCGATGAACTGCTGCAAGCAATGCTGGAGCATTCCTGTCAGGCTAAGGCCGACGTGGTCAGTCAGGATGTGAGAGAAGCAGGCATCCGCGCTATTTTGAACTACGGACATACGGTCGGTCATGCGGTAGAAAGTCTTACGGGCTACAGCGAAGTGACGCATGGCGAGGCGGTGGCGATGGGGATGGTAGCAGCCGGGGCGATCGCCGTCCAGCTAAACCACTGGAGCGACTCAGCTAACCCGCGACAAAACGCTCTGATCGAGAAGGCCGAATTACCGACGCGACTGCCCGCTGGCATTGATATTGACGATATTTTGATAGCGCTTAAAAGCGACAAAAAGGTGCAGTCCGGCAAGGTCAGGTTTGTACTGCCGGAGGAGATTGGTAAAGCGTTTGTTACCGATCAGGTTAGTGATGATCAGGTGCGAGCGGTGCTGGATAGGATGCGTTTGTAGAAGGGGGTGAGGGGTGAGACTGCGCAAGATGCTTCCCCTCTTCCTTGCTCCCCCTCTCCCTTACTCTCTTGTAAATTAAGCTGCCAGATCAAACAGCAAGACTTCTGAGTCATCTGCAACTGCTGTGAGGTTCAGCGGATCAACCTGAGCAATGGCCGCACCATCGCCTTCGCTCATTTCCTGACCGTTGAGCTGCACGGTGCCACGGGCGACTTGGAGCCAAACGCGGCGATCGCTCTTCAGCTGGTAGGTCAAGTTTGCTCCGGCACTTAGCGTAGCGGTGTACATGCTGACATCCTGATGAATGGTCACTGAGCCGTCTCTGCCGTCGCGTGAGCCGACCAGCCGCCACTGATCTTGCCGCTCTGAGGGCACAAAGTGCTTTTGCTCGTAGCTAGGAGCCAGCCCTTGCGTATCTGGGATGATCCAGATTTGTAGGAAACGTACCGGCTGCTCGTCAGAGTAGTTCATTTCACTGTGGGAGACGCCGGTTCCGGCGCTCATCCGCTGCACGTCGCCCGGACGAATCACAGAGCCGGTACCCATGCTGTCTTTGTGGGCGAGTTCTCCTGATAGTACGTACGAAACAATCTCCATATCTCGGTGGCTGTGAGTGCCGAAGCCTGCGCCCGGGATGACGCGGTCATCATTGATCACTCTCAGATCGCTGAAGCCCATATGGTTCGGATCGCGATAGCCACCGAAGGAAAAGCTGTGCTGGGAGTTCAGCCAGCTAAATTTAGAAACGCCTCGGTCTGCTGCTTTGCGAATGGCTAGCATGAATAAATTTTCACCTCCATATAACTAACTGTGCCAGACAGACGGAATTGAGCGCCTCACGTCTGACTTGTCTCTATTATGAATTGAGTGCAAATAAATAACAATAGTCCATTTTAGCTACTTATTGTCTCTATTTTGAATACAATGAAGGTGTTTATAGGGGGGTCGATGGACAAGCTAGAGAGTATGCGGGCTTTTGTAGAAGTGGTCAATCACAGCGGCTTTGCAGCGGCAGGGCGATCGCTTGGGCTCTCCCGGTCGGTGGTCAATAAGCTGGTCGCTCAGCTAGAGACGACGCTGGCAGTGCAGCTATTGCAGCGCACCACGCGGCGAGTCAGCCCGACCGATGTGGGGCGGGCTTACTACGAGCGCTGCGTGAACATCCTGGCAGAGGTAGCGGCGGCAGAAACAGCGGTGACGCAGCTGCAGGCGAAACCGCAGGGGACGCTGCGGATCAACGCACCGATGTCGTTTGGCACGATGCATTTAGCAGCGGCGATCGCCCAATTTATGAACCGCTACCCAGATATCCAGGTACAGCTCACGCTCAACGACCGCTTTATCGACCTGATTGAAGAAGGCTTTGATATCACACTCCGGCTAGCCGAACTCAAAACCGATGAAGCCCTGGTGGTGAAGCCCCTCACCCCCATCCACCGGGTGATCTGTGCCTCGCCAAGCTATCTAAGGGCGCGAGGCACCCCTAGCCATCCTGACGAACTTCACCAGCACGACTGCCTGAATTACGGGCATCTGGCGGCTAACAGCCAGTGGCAGCTGATGGATGCCGGCAAGCCGCTGACGATTAGCCTGCGCTGTCGGGGCTATTCCAACAATGGGGAAGTGTTGAGAGAGGCAGCGATCGCCGGCGTCGGCATCGCATTACTGCCTACCTTCATCATCGGCAAGGCGCTGCAAACCGGACAGCTGACTACCCTGCTTACTGACTACTGTCCACCTCCCCTCACTGCCTACTTAAGCTACGCCACCAACCAGCACCTTTCGACAAAAATTCAGCTCCTCGTCGCCTTTTTGCAAGACTGGTTCAAGCGGCCTGCCTGGGAAGAGACAAGGATGCTGTCGTCATCTTCGGGGGGCCATTGAATCACTGCTCCCGTACTCAGCAAGCGGTAGTCGCCATCTGCCAGAACACAGTTGTCCAGGTAGTCTTGATAGCTCTGAAATCGAGTCAGCGCGTAGGTCATCGCAGGTCTATCCAGTAGAGACGGAAACTGAAGAAGCGTCAGCCTGTTTCTCCCTATTTTTCGCCAGCTGCTCGGATACGGCTGCGACCTCTTCTAATCGAGCTGAATCTTCGGCTGCCGTTACGGTTGCACTGACTCCCTCGGCTTGAGCGAGGGCCAACGCTTCCGCCTCGATGTCTTCTTGAATGCGGCGGGCGGTGAAGGTGACAAACCCGATGCTGATAAAGCCCGCACTGAAAAGCATCCAGCCTTCTAGCACGTAGGTCATAAAGTGGTTGAGTTCGCTGATAGACATAAGTTCAAGCCTCGCCAAACTACAGGGTTGCTGCTGAATACTGTCTTGAGGGCTTCCGAAACGTCGTATAAACGACATAGTGCGTTAAACGCCTATTATGCTAGCTCTGCCCTCAAGATTCAATTGCGTATGAAGAAGGGTTGCAAATCGGCGAAAGACTTACTATGAGAAGAGGTTTTTCGAGGCAGACGCCTTTTAGAAAGAACCCTTTTTGTAATGTTGAATCTTAGGGTTCAACTTCATCATCCATCGTTAGCAATATTGTTATGGTCTCCAGTCCCACTTCCCTTACCTCGGAGGTCTCGGCCTCTATTCCTGCTACGGCACCGGCTCCAGCTTCCGGTCGGAGCGCGTCCATTAGCCGCACGACCAAGGAAACCGACGTGCAGGTAACGCTCACTGTAGACG
>JBARVU010000265.1:0-5136 GCA_049646425.1 Phormidesmis sp.
TGGTGAGGATGCACTTGAATGGGATATTCGAACCAGGTCGGTACGGCGGGAGCGGCCATTCGGTTTTCCTTTATTTATCGGTTTGTTGCTAATTGAGTCTGAAAGTGTCGGTTTGTTTCTAAGTTTATAGAGAAGGCTTTAGGTATACCGACGGTCACTTCAGCCTGGCTAGTTGATTTAGCTGATTTATGGGGTTTTTGTTTTATCCATGATTGAAAATATTTTGCTCGCCGATTCTGGTATTGGCAACACCAGAGACATGATGAAAGTGCTGATGCAGATACCGAGAATTAAGCGATCGCGTCTCACCATTCTGCATGTGGTGCCCTCCGAGACTGGGGCAACTGCTATGACCGAAAGCTGGGAAAAAGGCGGCAGAACCCTGGCCGAGGCGGTTAATGAGCTGAACCTCGACCCGAGCCGGGTGAATGCGCTGCTGCGAGAGGGAGAACCCAAAGATCTGGTCAATAAAGTGGCCGACGAAATCAACGCTGACCTGGTTGTGATGGGCTCTAGAGGGCTTCAGGGGCTGAAGGCGATCATCGGTAATTCGGTAAGCCAATACGTGTTTCAACTGTCGTCAAGGCCCATGCTGCTGGTTAAAGACGATCTGTATGCGATTTCTCCCATCAAGCGGATACTGGTGGCGCTCGATAAGTCTGACTCGGCAAAAGAGAGTCTTAAAGTCGCTACAGACCTCGCCCGCGACATCGAAGGCAGTGAAGTCATTTTGGTGCATTCGATTTCAAAGCTTAGCGGCAAGCTAGAAGAGGTGATTCGCGATCGCCCCGAAAGTGACCCTGTCCTGGCCGATGCCATCACTCAGGTGCGCCGTATGGGCATCAAATATCGCTGCGTAGCCCCTCAAGGCAAACCTGGCGCACGGATTTGCGAACTCGCCGACCAGCTCAACGTCAATTTGCTGGTTTTGGGCTCACCTGATCGTCGGCCGACCATTGCCAAAGGGATGCCCGATATCGACCGGCTGCTGGGCGGATCGCTCTCTGACTATGTGCGCGTCTACGCCAACTGCCCGGTGCTGCTCACTCGCATAGACGCCTGAGCCAACCAGATCATCACTCGGTCAGACAAACTTGCAGGGCCGTCGAATGGCCTCGTACAGTGTTGCTTCGTAAACGGTCTGACCGACTTCAAACGCACCGAAGCGCGCCAGGTGGGGGTTCATCATTTGGGCATCGAAGAGGCGGAAGTGGCGCGATCGCAAATGCTCTACCAGCATCACCATCGCCGCCTTAGATCCCTCTGGAATTCGATAAAACATCGACTCACCGATAAAAGCGCCGCCCAGCACAATTCCCAAAAAGCCCCCAGCCAATTCGTCCCCCTGCCAGGTTTCAAAACTATGGGCATAGCCTGCCCGGTGCGGCCGGTGATACACTTCCTTGAGCTGATCGGAGATCCAGGTCGTCTCCCGGTCAGCGCAGCCTTCTACCACCGCTTCAAAAGCCCGGTCAATGGCCGGCGCAAATCGCTTTTGGTTGAGCACCCGCTGCAGCGACTTGGGATAGCGAAACCGCTGGTCTAGCGGAATCAGTGCCCGCTGCTTACTGGAATACCAGTTGAGCGTCTGGCCATCCTCCCCAGCCATCAAAAAATAGCCTTGGGCATAGCACTGCAGGATTTGAGGCACAGAATAAACCATAGAGTCATCCTAGGCTAAAGTCCTTTCCCATGGGCATCCTACGGTAACCAATTGCAAGGCACCAGGGGACGTAAAGTAATGCCAAATTTCATGCTTCAATCCTTCATAAGCCTTTAGCCTTGTAACAAATCTGATTCCACAAAATCTGATTCTACAAAAGCTGAACTTATCGATCCTGACGCCTCATCTATGAATTCTGACAGCGCTGAACCGATTGAATCTATAGAGCTACCGCCGCCGGAAGATGCCGTCAAAGAAGGCCAGTGGCTTCAGCAAACCCTGCACAAGTGGCTCGATGAAGAGTTTTTGCCAGAGACGATCAATGAGCACATCGCCGCCCGTGCTTCTCAGGTATTTGTCCGTCAGCGGATGGAAGGTGAAAACAATCTGAATGCGCTGGTACTTGCTATTTTGACCGAAATGCAGGGCTATGATTTTTCTAAAAGCTTTTACAGCGAGTTTGCAGTGGCCAATGCCGTCGGCGACCTGCTGCTCGATAGTCTAGGTATTGAGCGCTGCTGTGGGAATAGCGACCCAGACGACCCGCCTAAGTAAAGGCACAAAAAAGGTGCCTCACATCAGTAAGACACCCTTCAAGTTTTTCCGTCTTGAGCTGACAGATAGCCTACCAGCTGGACTTGACCACACCGGGCAGCAGTCCCTGGTGAGCCATTTCTCGCAGCGCATTGCGGCACAGGCCAAAGTCGCGGTAGTAACCACGCGGGCGACCCGTCTTCCAACAGCGATTGTTCAGACGAGTGGGGGCGCTATTGCGAGGCAGCTGCTGAATCCTGCGATGAACCTCCAGCTTCTGACGCTGATTGGGAGCCTGCTCAAATTCTTCCATCAACGCTTCGCGCTTCGCGGCATACTGAGCAACGAGTTTCTGGCGCTTCTTCTCGCGCGCAACCATACTTTTTTTAGCCATGAGGCATTTCGACTTATTTCTATGACACAGTCTCTAATAGTAGGCGGTGCTGATAGGTTTTGTAAACCACCGCCAGGGCTTTTCCGCCACTTTCGCCTCGATTCCCTTAGCTGACCGCTATGCAAGTCGGAAATTCAGGTACTTATACAGCAGCTATGCCTGATAAGCACCTCGAACTCATACTTAAATTCTAAAAAGTGACCGATACCACCCCGATCCTAGGACTTATTTCGCAGAAATATCAGACATTTGCTGCGAATGGGAGGACTATCCCGTAAAAGTGTCAGATAAGCTAAAAATTTGGGATGCTATCTGGCGACCAAGCAAGATTTGAACGGGCAGATATTGATGAGCGATAGGTTTTTGCTCGATACCAACATCATTATTGCGTGATCCTAATCTCCTTCCTTCGCTTTTGCTGCTTTTGCTGCCGCTTTCCGCAGCTTGGCCGCGCCCGGACAAATATCTAATAAATCGCACCGCATGCACTGCGGACTGCGAGCCGTGCAGACTGCTCGACCGTGGTAAACAAGCCGGATTGACCAGTTCTCCCAGTCAGCCTGGGGCAGCAGCTTCATCAAATCCTGCTCCACTTTGACAGGGTCACCGTGCTTAGTTAGCTCCAATAGCTTGGAGATGCGCTTGACGTGGGTATCGACCGTCACGCCTTCATGAACATCAAAAGCATGCGCTAAGACGACATTGGCCGTCTTGCGAGCGACGCCCGGCAGCTGGGTAAGTTCTGCTATAGTGCACGGCACTTCCCCACCAAACTCAGTCAGGATCATCCGACAGGCCATCTGGATATTCTTCGCTTTATTGCGATAAAAGCCCGTCGAGCGGATCAGTTCCTCCAGCTCAGGCAGCTCAGCCCCTGCAAAAGCCGCAGCATCCGTAAACTGAGCAAACAGCGTTGGGGTAACTTGGTTCACTCGCGCATCGGTACACTGCGCTGCTAGCATCGTCGCCACCATAAGCTGCACTGGCGATTCGTAGTCTAACGAGCACGGGGCTTGGGGGTACATCAGCTTGAGCCGCGCCAAAACCTCCAAGGCCCGCTGCTTTTTGGGCAGTTTCTGGAAGGGCCTTAGCGGTGGCGGGAGTCTATCCGGTAGCGGTAGCGGAATGGCTTTGTAGGCATTCGCCTGGCTAGGGGGCTGATAGGCAGCAGGTTGTGAAGTACTCACCTCGGCAGTCACAGAAATAGCAAGTGTCAGCCAGGATCACTGCCGCAGATTTTGTAGGACTTCGAGCTGCGTGGTGTCGCGAATGATCAAAAAGATCCCTAGTCCCAAGAGCAAGAAGATGCCTGTCTGCATCACGCTTTCCTGAAAGCGCATCGGCAAAGGCTTACCCCGCAACGCTTCTATCAGCAAGAAAGCAAGCTGACCGCCATCGAGCGCAGGCAGCGGCAGGATGTTGATAATCGCCAGGTTGATGCTGATAATGGCGGCAAAGGGAAACAGGCTTCTGCCGTCTGTTTTCGCCAGACCTGCGCCCTGCTCAACGATTTTGACCGGGCTACCGACCTGACCCGCCATGGAAGAAAAGTTGGTAAACAGAGAGACCATCCCCCCGGCGACGAGCTGAGTTTTCTGCTGAAACTCTTTTGCTGCCATCGTCAGCACTTCAACCGGGCTTGTGGCCGGACGATAGTTTACGGTGCCGTTGGGCTGCAAGGCCACGCCGATGACGGCTTCGCCAGTCGTCGGGCTGATCTGAGGGGTCACGGTAACGTTGATTTCTTTGTCGAACCGCTGCAGGGTCAAATCGACGGGCTGGTTAGGGCTGGACTGAATGATTCTGATCAGCTCTTGCTGAACGGCTTCTTCGCCCTCTAGGGGCTGATCGTTGGCCGCTAAAATGACGTCGCCTGCTTTGACGCCAGCGATCGCTGCTGGCATATCCGGCATCACTTCAGGAATAAAAACACCGGGCTTCAGGTTGAAGCTATCGGGCACGCCTAAGCTGCCAAACTGGACGACAAACACCAGATAGGCAAACACCATATTGGCAATTACCCCGGCGCTGATCACAATGGCCCGATCTAGAACCGGACGATTGCGCAACAGGTTGGGGTCATTGGCAGGGATATCGCTTTCAGGATCGTCGTCCGGAAATCCCACAAAGCCGCCAAGGGGAACCGCCCGTAGCGCATACTCAGTGTCTGGCCCTTGAAACTTCCACAAAATCGGCCCGAAGCCAATCGAGAAGCGGTTGACATGAATGCCCTGAAGGCGAGCCGCCATAAAGTGGCCAAGCTCATGAACAAAAATCAGAAGGGCTAAAACCCCAATTACGGCCAGTACGGTCATAGAAGCGCTGCGCTAGATTAACTTTTATTATTCTTATTGTACAGGGCGAGCCTGGAGATTGTATGAACCTATGGGCTAACCATTGAATTGATGGTTGACGTACCCATGTACTTTTGCAGCACATCGGGCACCTGAACGCTGCCGTCAGCCTGCTGATAGTTCTCTAAAATCGCCGCCATCGTCCGCCCGACTGCGAGCCCCGAGCCGTTCAGAGTGTGCACGTACTGGGT
>JBARVU010000266.1:0-26916 GCA_049646425.1 Phormidesmis sp.
TGCCCTGCCGTCCGAAATTTTTCAAACTCGCGAGGAATGTAGATGCCGCCCCCTGCATTAATACAAAGTACGCCTTTAACCCGATCAGGTCGTAGGTAAGCTGCCCACAGCGCAATACTGCCTCCTAGCGAATGCCCCAGCAGCCACACCTGGTCAAGATTCATCTGATCGAGCAGCGTTCCGAGATCCTGGGCGTAGGCTGCCAAGCTGTAGGCCGAAGACGAGCAAGCGTCTAGCCCTTGCGCAGAATCACCAAAGCCTCGCAAATCGTAGGTCAAGCAGCGATGGCGGTCCGAGAGACCAGAGACCAGGGGTTGCCAGTAGGCACGGCTCAGCAACCAGCCATGAATAAAAACCAGGCACTCCTCACTTGCTGACTCCGCACAGCCCGATGGCACTGTTAAATCATAAGTATGGGGAACGCCCCCAATAGTGGCAGTTGCTTTACCGGTCGTCATGCCAATATGCTAGCGCCTAGTGTCCCTCCAGCGATAGTCGGCCCGTGCCTTCATGGCAAGCGCTATTGCCCTAAAAGTCGATAGCGCACGCCTTCAGCAATCTTTTGTCCCAGATATTCTGGAATGACCCCTTCATTCGGCCCCAGTAAGTACAAAATCAGCCGAGTGCGGCCTCTCCACACCAGCAGATTGGCATTGACCACAAGCAGATCTTCTTGCCAAATGGCGTACATCACCTTGTAGAACAAACCGGGCTGGTTATCTGCTTCGATCAGCAAAGCAGGCAAGTGAAACACCGGATCGACATAAAATTCGGTTTCTACCTTTTCTAGCCCCGCATCCAAATTGAACTCGACATTGAGCATATCCTCTACTTCAAACCGGCCAGACAGCGCCTCTCTCACGGCCCGCCGGACGTTGTCAGCGGTCTTGGGTGTGAGTTCCTTACCGCCTCGGGAGACGACGAGCTTGGCAAATACCAGCATGGGCGGATAGATTTGCCCGTATAGGCTGAGGCTGTGAATCGTCAGGCCATAGGCAGCCAGGACGCCAAAAATATCGCTCAGCAGAAAAGACTGATTGCGGTAGGCAAAGTGAAGGGTGGTGCGATCGCCCTCTGAAGACATCTCAATCACCGCTTTTTCCGTTCGAAAAAGCTGGTAAGCCAACCGCAAATTTTGCAGTTGAATATCGCTGCCAACAAACTGCTCGTAAAATTGAGGAAATGCTCGGTTAAAGCGTTTGAGCAGTTCCACCGTAGAAGGTTCTAAACCGATTGCCATAAGGGAGCCGACTGCCTAGGTCAGACTTCACTAAGAATCTGAGAGTCGGTATAGTCTTCCCGGTTTTGCCCTACTCTATTGATATCTCATCAAGTACTGCTGATTTGCTGGCGAGCCCTTTGGAGATCAGCTCAGATCCCTCTGCGCAGCACAGAACGATATCTTCCGCCTAATAGCACACCGCGATAGGCGTGATCGAGCCGATGAAGTGAGCGTCTAGAGTCTATACTTTTATCAAGATCTGCTTCAACTGACGAAATAATCACTTTGCCTGCATGGGTTTCTGGAAAAGCTTGTTCACACCCTCTGAAGTTGCTTCAGTGTCCCAGCAAACAGCCAGTGCCGGTTACCTGGCCGAAGCCCAATGCACCGACGACAACGCTCGCATATTCTTCAGCACAGACCGCACCATCGACCTCTACGAGCTAGAAGAACTGTGCGATGCAGTCGGCTGGTCTCGTCGCCCCATTCGCAAAGTGCGCAAGGCAATTCAAAACAGCTTTTTGGTCATTACCATGTGGGAGCAAAAGGGCAATCGCAAGCGCCTCATCGGCTTCTCACGAGCGACATCGGATCATGCGTTCAATGCCACGATTTGGGATGTGGTCGTCCATCCTGACTCACAGGGCAAAGGTCTCGGCAAAGCGCTGATGAAGCAGCTGATTAAGAAGCTGCGCAGTGAAGATATCAGCAACGTCACCCTGTTTGCCGACCCAGACGTGGTGAACTTTTACAGGCAGCTGGGATTTATGCCTGATCCAGAAGGGATCAAGGGCATGTTCTGGTATCCAGACTGAGGATAATATGGTGAACGATGAATAAAGACACAGACTCCACTCATCCTTCCTACTTCATCCTTCCAACGCTCTCGCCTGCTGAATCCAGGTCGCTACCTGAGCGGTCTCTGGCGCTAAATCAGCTCGCTTGAATAGCTGTATCTGTAAGCGACGAAGTTGGGGATGTAGCTGCTGCACGGTCATCGTCCCCAGCTGCTGCGGAGTACTAACACCCGCGTGGAGCAGCAGTCCGCAGTACTGACAGCCCACGCTGGGAATGCGCGCTAGGTTTGCCAGGGCCGTCCATTTATTAATGTGTTTGATATGCGTTGCAAGCTGCGCTGAGAGCTGCTGACGTTGGCTAAGCCGATTGCCTTGGCGGAGGAGATCAAACGTCGTGGTAATCCCGCAGGCGCTGAGCTGCTCTATTTGAGAGGCACTCAGGCCAGGCAGCTCGGTAATGGGATGATTGGCAGACTTCATCTTATCAGGGTAGCATTTGGTGTTATCCTAGATGGTCGGGATGTAGCGCAGCTTGGTAGCGCGCCTGCTTTGGGAGCAGGATGTCGCAGGTTCGAATCCTGTCATCCCGATTTTCTGCGCCGAATAGCCGAATATCTGTTCAAATCTCAGATGACCAACTCTGGGATAAATAGATAAGCTTTGACGGTAGATAAGCTTTGACGGTCAGTTTATTTATCGTCCATAGCGGCTTGAGGAGTGCGAAGTTGTACACCCATGATAGATTCGCACGAAAAAATGACCGACTTGCAGGATTAGGAGACTCTATGAAATCTTTCCTTCACCGTACGCTGCGGCAGCTAGTGGCTCGGTCGATGGCGTTAGGCGTCATTGGCATCAGCCTGATTGGGGTGGGGCTTGGCGCAAGTCCTGCCCTAGCACTCACGCAGGAGCAGGTGGGTGAAAAGCTATCTGGCGTACCTGTTTTTGTGATTGGCAATGACAGTGGCTTGATTCTGGTAAACACAGCTCAAGCTAATGAAGCAGCGCAGCAGCCAAGTCTGTATGTCTTTATGACTGAGCAGGATGCGGAGACCTTTTTGGCCCAGGCCAATGAGGCTAATCCTGAATTTGCGCCCGACGCTGAAGTCGGCATTACCAATCTTGAGATCCTCTATCAAGAGTCTCGCTCAAATAGCGAACAGCCGATACAGCTCGTGTATGTACCGGAAGCAGATGAGGCTAACCAAGCTGTCGAGCTAAATACTGGCTACCGAGGTGGGGTTCCTCTGTTTTTCGCCCGTTTTGAAGATGGTTCATTGGCGCCTGTACAGCAGGAGAACGGTGAGACTATTTTCCCAATGTTTTTCTCGCGGGCAGATTTAGAAGCGCTGCTCGCCGAGTTAGGCGAACGTAACCCTGAAGCCCGGGCCGCTATTAGCGTGGGGGTGTTGCCTCTGGAGCTGATGCTCCAGGAAATGCAGACCAGCGATGATGAGCTGCTCAATCAGATTTTGCTACTGCCGGATTCTGAGACGATCAATGATATTCAGTCTCAGAGCGCTCCTGAGTAGGGTCACCTGCTGAAAAAGTGTCCAATAAAAAATCGTAGAGGTGATGGGCTAGCTGTAGTTTGCTGCACTGGCTCACCTTGAGCTGACGGCCATCAGCAGAGAGGATGACGGCTCGATTGTCTGCGCTGCCGAAGCCGCTACCGGGCTGATCGATAGGATTGGCGACGATGGCGTCGAGCTGCTTTTGCTGGAGCTTGGCGATCGCTGGCGTCACAATATCGCCCGTCTGGGCGGCAAAGCCGATCACTCGTTGACTGGCAGACTTGCGCTCGGCGAGCTGAGTGACAATATCTTGGACAGCTTCTAGAGAGAGTTCGCGGGGCAGTTCTTTTTTAGGCAGTTTGTGGGGGGCAGTGTGGACTGGGCGCACGTCAGCGACTGCTGCGGCCATAATTACCCAATTGGCTTGAGACAGTTGGGTAATCATGGCTTGCTCCATTTCGGCGGCGGTAGTCAGGGCAATTGTCCGGAGGCCAGTGGGTAAAGTCGCCGCTAGCTCAGGCGTGAGCGGGCCGTGCACCAGCGTCACCTCAGCGCCCCGATGCTGAGCTGCTAGGGCCAGGGCAATGCCCATGCGACCGGTGGCCGGATTGCCGATAAAGCGCACCGGATCTAAATGCTCACGGGTGCTGCCAGCGCTGATCAAAAGGTGTTTGCCCGCCAGATCGCGGTGGCCTTGCGTGTGAAGCAGTGAACTGATGTACGCAACGATTTCAGCGGGTTCGGCCATGCGACCTGAGCCGATGCGATCACAGGCCAGCCGTCCTGTGCCCGGGCCAACCGCGTGATAGCGCGAATCGCTCAATAGCTGGTGCCAGTTTCGCTGCACCGCAGCCTGCTGCCACATATCGGTATTCATGGCCGGGGCCAGCAGGATCGGGCAGACAGAGGCCAGTACCGTATTCGTCAGCAGATTATCCGCTAGACCACCGGCCAGCTTAGCTAGCGTATGAGCTGTCAGCGGTGCCAGGATAAACACATCGGCCCACTCCCCCAGCTCTATATGTAGAGGGCGACCCTGCCGAGCCGACCAAAAGTCAGCATCGGTATAGACCCGATGACGCGACAGCGCCGCAAAGGTCAGGGCCGACACAAACTGCTGGGACTGCTGAGTCATCAGCACCCGCACGGCTGCCCCAGATTTTGCCAGCGTAGAGATGACTTCGCAGACTTTGTAGGCGGCAATCCCCCCGCTCACGCCGAGCAGGATATTGGTGTGGGCGCTGACCATTTGGGTTTGAGCTATCTGCGTTCTGAATAGGACTTTGCAGCTCTAGGACTCGTCAAAAGCTTCTAAATCGAGCAGATGCAGATAGGGCTCCACCAGTTCAGATCGCTGAAAAGCCACCGCTCGCAGCCGATGCCAATCTTGCAGTCCTTCAAAAGCATTCGGATAGGCATCTTGCTCTAACCGCTGAGCGAGCTGGGCGACATCTTCTGATGTCATTTGAGCAATTTCTTGGGTGGAGATATGCGGTGATTGCTCGGTGGTTGTCCCAGAAGTTTCAGACTGACGGTGTTTTGCTGATTGCATGGCCTATTACCTATCTGCAGTGACAACTTCAAACGTACTTAAGCTTACTAAGCCTATTAAGGCCATTCTAAAGGATAGCGAAATAACCCGCAGGTGGCAAGGCGTTAAATGTTATGGAGATCCCTAAAATATAATGGAATGGAGGCTAGGGAATGGGGTTATTTGCGGGTTGTCAGGCAGAACTGGCTGGCGACTTTGAGGGCTTCTAGGGAGACTTCGTGGCCCATGTCGAATTCGCGATAGGTGACGGGTAAGTCTTGTTGGGTGAGCTGTGCCTGGGTGTCTAGAGCTTTGGCAAGCGGGACGACCGGATCTTGTCTGCCGTGAATAACTAGGACTGGGCGGGGAGTGATACAGCGCGTGATTGGGGTGTGGCTGTAGCCGCTGAGGATGACCATTGCGGCTAAAGGAAGCTGTGGCCCGATGTCTAGTGTCATGGCGCCCCCCTGAGAGAATCCGCCCATGATGGTATTTTCGAGGGGAATGCCGGTTTTTCCTGGCAGCGACTCCATCCAGACTTTCAAGCGCTGACGGCTTTCTTGCAGGTCGGCCTGAGCGTCAAAGTCATAGGGCCGCTGAAAGTCGTAATTGGGCGGAAAGCTATACCAGGCCCGGCCCCCTGGCACCATCGGATGCGCAAAAGGCGCATTGGGCAAAAGGGCCTGAGTCGGCACGCTGATCATAGAGATCGCCTCAATCAATCCAGCTACATCCTGCGCATTCGCTCCCCAGCCATGCAGCAGCACAATCAGCCGCTCAGAGCCAGCACTCGGCGTTTTGGGCGTAAGTGATACCGCCTCTAGAGACAACCTATCTGACAAAAGAATCTCCTCACACCAAAAAAATCAACCTCCCAATCATAAAAGACAATGCCCTCTCCCCCTCTCCATATTCCCCATTCCCCACATCCCCAATCTCCTGTACCCTTTTAAACTGCCCTCCTTACCTCTCCCCCTATGTCCCGTCTTGCCCTTCTGAGCGTTTCAAACAAAACCGGCCTGATCGAGTTCGCCCGATCGCTTCACCAAGACCTGGACTTTGAAATCGTCAGCAGCGGCGGCACGGCTAAGGCCCTTAGTAAAGCAGGTATCCCTGTCACCAAAGTGTCCGACTATACAGGGTCTCCTGAAATCTTGGGCGGGCGGGTCAAGACGCTGCATCCTAAAGTGCACGGCGGCATTCTAGCCCGCCCTGATCAGAGCGCAGATGCTCAGGAGCTAGCTGACAATCACATTCGCCCCTTTGACCTTGTTGTGGTAAATCTCTACCCCTTTGAGCAAACCATTGCCCAGCCGAAAGTTGGATTAGCAGAAGCAGTAGAAAATATTGACATTGGTGGCCCTACGATGATCCGCGCCGCCGCCAAAAACTATGCCTATCTCACTGTGCTGTGCAATCCCAATCAATACGATGACTACCTGACGGTGGCCAAAGCGAACCACGGCACACCGCCGCTGTCGTTTCGATCTTCCTGCGCCCAGCAGGCGTTTTGGCATACGGCCAACTATGACTGTGCGATCACGCAATACCTCACCCAGGTACAAACGCTGGCTCATCAGCCAGACGACTCAGCCGCGCTCCCCGCCCACTACGCCATCAACGGTCAGCTCAAACAAACCCTTCGCTACGGCGAAAACCCGCATCAGGCGGCAGGCTGGTATCAGAGTGGGGCGATCGCTCAGGGCTGGGCCGCCGCCGAGCAGCTTCAGGGCAAGGCGCTGAGCTACAACAACCTGGTGGATTTGGAAGCCGCCCGACGCGTCATCGCGGAGTTCCCCAGCGACGATCAGCCAGCAGCAGCCGTGCTCAAGCACACCAATCCCTGCGGCGTCTCTCTCAGCAATCAGCTATCGACCGCCTATCGGCAGGCGTTTGATGCGGATTCGACCTCGGCCTTTGGCGGCATTGTCGCGCTCAACCGGCCTATTGATGAAGCGACTGCCGAGGCGCTCACTGGCACGTTTTTAGAATGCGTGGTGGCACCCGGATGCAGCGATGCGGCGAAGCAGATTTTGAGCAAAAAGAAAAATTTACGAATTTTGGTGCTGCCCGATTTGATATCGGGGCCGCGTCAGACGGTGAAAGCGATCGCCGGTGGATTCCTCACTCAAGCGGCAGACGATTTGCGCGCAGACCCGGGCCAGTGGACAATCGTTACCGAGCGGTCACCGACCGACGCGCAGCTGGCTGAAATGCTGTTCGCCTGGCGGGTCGTGAAGCACGTTAAGTCGAATGCGATCTTGGTGACGAGCGATCGCACCACCCTCGGCGTCGGCGCAGGCCAAATGAACCGGGTCGGCGCGGTAAAAATCGCGCTGGAGCAAGCCGGCGAGCAGACCCCAGGAGCCACCCTAGCAAGCGACGGCTTTTTCCCTTTCGACGACTCCGTGCGCACCGCCGCCGCTGCTGGCATCACCGCCATTGTACAGCCCGGTGGCAGCATTCGCGACCAAGACTCCATTCAGGCAGCAAACGAGCTGGGCTTGATCATGGCCTTCACCGGAACGCGCCATTTCTTACACTAACCCAGCTAGTCTCTATTCCCTATCAGCCAACCTAAACTCTGTCCCCTGATAGCTCAATTCCGCGTCAGCCACTTCTGCCCATTCAGCCGCTGTACGGTATACATCACCATCAGCCCCAGCGTGATCCGGCGCTCATCGCCCATAAACTGCTCAATCGTGCTGGGCTTCGCGCCATTGGACGCAAGCGTAAAGACTTTTTGACCGGTGATGTCTTCGTTCATAAAGGCAATATTGAACTGGCGCTTGCCTTCTCCTGGGTCTTCCCAGTTGCCCTGCACCTGCCAATAAGGCTCACTGTCGGTTTGGCCCATCACCTCTAACTTGCGCTTAGCAAATTCTAGAGTGAGATTGTCAATACCTTCTTCGGCCATCGCCTCTTTTAAGCTAGGCAGATAGTGCTGCTGCATAAACTCATCGAACGGCTTATCTTCTAGCTTAGGCGGCTTTTCCTTTTTCTTGGCCTTAGCACTGTCAGGCTTAGCACCGTCATGCTTAGCACTGTCAGCTTTGTCCTCAGACTTGGCAGCCTTTTTTTCAGCAGGCTTGTCTTCAGCAGATTTGTTTTCAGTAGCTTTATTCTCGGCAGGCTTATCAGCAGATTTATCAGCAGGCTGAGCAGCCTCGTCCGTCGTGTCAGCGGTTTCTTTTGACTTATCTTCTTCTGCCATAATCTCTCGCTAGTTGCCTCTCAGTGCTTAAAATTAATCCGTGAGCGCAGTAGTTTCATAGGATTTATGCACTGTTTGCATTCGCTACAGACCTACCGCGCCCCAATTATAGAAGCTATCAGGGTTGATTGCTGCTGGAACCAGTGGTTTAATTTCTGCTGGTGACCGCTGGTTTCGTTAAGCGGGCTGAAGCACCGCGTTTTTGCGATACCACTCAATCGTACTTTTGAGACCGTCCCGGAAGTCAGTTTGCGCTTCAAAGCCAAAAGCCTGCTTTGCCCGCTCAGTGTCCAAACAGCGACGAGGCTGGCCATTGGGCTTGTCGGTTTGCCAAACCAGCTCGCCCTTGAAGCCCATCAGCTCGCAAATCAGCTCGACCAGCTCGCGAATAGAAATTTCAGAATTCGTACCCAAGTTCACAGGGGCCGCATCAGAGTAGCGCTGAGTCGCCATCACGATACCGCGAGCCGCATCGGTCGAGTAAAGAAACTCGCGGGTGGGGCTACCATCGCCCCAAACCGGCAGGGTTTTATCGCCCCGCGACTGGGCTTCGTGCACCTTGTGGATCAACGCCGGAATCACGTGAGAACTACGCGGGTCAAAATTATCTTCGGGGCCATAGAGGTTGACCGGCAGTAAATAGATGCCGTCAAAACCGTACTGCTGACGATAGGCATCTAGCTGTACCAGCAGCGCTTTTTTGGCAATGCCGTAGGGCGCGTTGGTTTCTTCGGGGTAGCCCGCCCACAGATCGTCTTCTTTAAAGGGCACTGGGGTGAACTTAGGGTACGCGCAGATGGTGCCTACGCAGACAAATTTCTCTGCACCTGCTTCATAGGCGGCGTGGATGAGCTGAGTGCCCATCATCAGATTGTCGTAGAACAGTTCGGCGGGCTTCTCGCGGTTGAGGCCAATGCCACCTACGTGAGCGGCCAGGTGAATAATCACATCCTGGCCCTGTACCGCTCGCTGACAGGCGTCCATCTGAGTGAGATCGTAGTCGCGCGACCGGGTCACCAAAATATTGTCAGGCTGAGCGCCCGCTTGCTTGAGCTGGTTGACCACCTGTTTGCCCAAAAAACCAGCGCCGCCGGTCACCAAAATTTTCTTATTTGCTAATTCCATAACCGATGATTCCATCCCAATGACACATTCTTTGATTCCATCCCAATGACACATTCTTTGGACACCGTCACAAAGGGCACAGGAGATGCTGTGCCCAACATGCTGTAAAGGAACGACTAGGCCATAGAGCCAATGACCTGTCTGCGAACTGTAGCGATATCCGGCGCGTTTCCGGCTGTGCCAACCGGCTTTTGGCCGATGGCCTCCAGGTCAGAGTCGACCATCAGCTTTACCAGCCCTTCAAAGCTAATTTCGGGCTCCCAGCCCAGCACCCGCTTAGCTTTGCTGGGATCGCCAATCAGCAAATCCACCTCTGCTGGCCGCAAATAGCGCTCATCAAAAGCAACATAGTCGTTCCAGTCGAGGCCAACGTACTGAAAGGCAATATCCAGGAAATTGCGGATGGAGTAGGTTTCACCGGTCGCAATCACAAAATCGTCTGGCGCGTCCTGCTGCAGCATTAGCCACATCGCTCTGACATAGTCTTTGGCATAGCCCCAGTCGCGCTTGGCATCGAGGTTGCCCAGATAGAGCGTCTTTTGTTGACCAGCGACGATGCGAGCCAAAGCGCGAGTGATCTTACGGGTGACAAAGGTCTCGCCACGTCGGGGTGACTCGTGGTTGAACAAAATGCCGTTAGTGGCAAACATGTCGTACGACTCACGGTAGTTAATAGTTTGCCAGTGGGCATAGACCTTGGCACAGGAGTAGGGGCTGCGGGGGTAAAAAGGCGTTTCTTCTGACTGGGGAACGTGCTGCACTTTGCCGAACATTTCGGAGGAACCGGCCTGGTAGAAGCGAACCTGTTCGCCAGTGCGCTGCTGATAGTCACGGATGGCTTCTAGCAGGCGCAACGCTCCCATAGCAACCGTATCGACCGTGTATTCGGGGGAGTCGAAGCTGACGCGCACGTGAGACTGAGCGCCCAGGTTGTAAACTTCTTGAGGCATGACCTGCTCTAAAATGCGGCGCAGCATGGTGCCGTCATTGAGATCGCCATAGTGCAAGAAAATCTTGGCCCCTTCCTGATGGGGATCAACATAAATATGGTCGATGCGGTCGGTATTAAAAGTGGAGGTACGGCGGATAATACCGTGCACTTCGTAGCCTTTGTCGAGCAGGAGTTCTGCCAGGTAAGAGCCGTCTTGACCTGTAATACCCGTGATTAGCGCTCGCTTCGATTGCGTCATTATGATTAAAATTCCTCAGTTGAAAGGTTTTAGATGTAGCGCTGGTAGGAACGTGGCCCGTCATCTTCAACAGCGTCTAGAAAGACTTTGGACAATCCAAAAGATAGTAGCAAGCGAGAAGATCGAAATGACAATACGCTGGCAGGACTATCTGAATGAGATCCATAACATGTTCCTGCATAGGAAAGCATACGTGGAAACACTAGTGTGTCCACCATGTAACACTTCGCTAACGGTTACACAACCGTACCGGGTTCATCTAGATCGTCTTATCAAGAAAGTGTGATACTTGTGTGAAGTGTCTTTAGAGCAAATATCTCAGGGTCAAGCTCTGCGATCGCGCTCAATGTCATAAATCGCTTTCTCCCAGCACCACTGCTCAGTCCGACCGGGATTGCGGGTATGGACATCGCTCACCAGCCGCCTGGCAACTGCCGCATTGCCGCCGACTAAGCCGAGTAGCTGTCTGCGGGTGCTGCGGGCAACACCGCGATCACGCTGAATGCTGCCTGAGCCGCTACCGGTGACTCGTCGCTGAATGGGCAGTCGGTAGCCAGTGAGCCAGCTAACGACGGCTAGAATGATGGCGATCGCCAGCAGAATGGAGAGAAAGGACATGGCAGTTGAAGTAGATAGAGACGGGGGCTACAGGGAATCAGACGCACCTGGGATTAAAACAGCCTGGCTTATTTGAGAATAATGACCTTTTAATAATATTAGGAACGATATATTCCGCAATTTATCTGGCGATACCACTATGACCTCATCATCTCCGCCAACTGCTGACGAACGAGCCGAAGCGATTCTCACCTTTTGGTTTGGTGAGCCAGCCGATCCAGATTATGGAACCTATCGCCAAATCTGGTTCACTAAAAGCAGCGAGTTTGACGACCAGATTCGTCAGCGCTTTTTAGCGGATTACGAGAAGGCGGCAGCTGGTAGCTATGCGGCTTGGCAGGCGGTGCCAGAACGGGCGATCGCCCTGCTGCTGCTGCTCGACCAGTTTCCCCGCAATCTATTTAGAGGCACGCCGCGCAGCTTTGCCACCGATGCTCGGGCGCTCTCGGTTGCCCAGTCTCTGGTTGACACGGGCGCAGACAAATCGCTCATGCCCGCCCATCGCTTCTTTGTCTACGTGCCCTTCGAGCACAGCGAGGAAAGGGTGCATCAAGATCGCTGCGTCGAGCTGATGGCAGGTTTGATTGAGGACATGCCAGACCTCGACGAGGGGCTCAAAAATGGCTTAGACTACGCTATCCGCCACCGAGACGTGATTGAACGCTTTGGCCGATTTCCCCATCGCAATGAGATATTGGGGCGAGAAAGTACGCCGGAAGAAATTACATTTTTGCAGCAGCCCGGATCCCGATTTTGAGCGCTGACGGTTAGCGGTCGATGACGTACTGCAGCCAGAAAGAAACGCAGAGCCCAATCAAATGGGCAAACATCGTGTTGATGACCGAAAATACGACCGCGATGTCAGCAGCATTGATAAACGCCGAACTATCTTGAGAGATCCCCCCAAACGTGGCGACCTGTCTCAGCGACCTCAGCCAGAGCGTGGCCACCATCGCCTCAGCGCCGATGATGGTGAGGAACATGCCCACCAAACTAATTAGAATGCCAATTCGTACGGCCTGAGCGGCGTCTTTTGGTTTGGGCCGCAGATCGGGGTTATTCTTACGCAGCCGCTGCCCTAAGCGAACGTAGCGAAATCCCCAGAACGCACTGACAAAAATAAACAGAATCCCCAACGCCTGGAATAAATCGGCACTGGTGTTCGAAAGGCTAGTATTGGGTTCTAAAGCGTTGACGATGAACAGCAGGGTCGAAATCACACCGATCACGATCTGACTCCACAGGCCCACCCAGCCTACCCACCGGAAGTTGGTCGCAATGCGGCGAATAGCGGGCGGTAAGGAGTAACCGAGTTCACCGGTCATGGGCGGAATTCTCTGCTGAGGCATTCAAGGAATAAATTCTATGGTAGTACGACTCACTCGCTACGGGGTGAATCTGCGAAAACCTGAAACATTTCGCGGCACAATGGCATTAGGCGATGGATGAGTCCTGAGGGGCCACTATGCAAATGACGAACTCAATGGCTGATTTATCGGCTCAGCCTTCCAATGGCGATCAGCGCTTTAGCCTGGAGCGCTACAAGGATCAGGTCAGCGATCTGATCGCTCGGCACCGCCATCGGGTCGATTATTTGGCGATTCGGCTAGAAGAATCGCAGGACAGTCAAATTCGGATCAGAGGCGGTAAGGGCGGCGATCAGATCGAGGCACTCAGCGAAGGGCTGGCTGTCGGCGGTCAGGTGCGGGCCTGCTATAAGGGGGGGTGGGGCTTTGCCAGCTTTAACCGGCTGGCTGATTTGGCCGCGCGATTGGAAGATGCGATCGCCGCCGCCCGCCTAATTGGTGATGACACCACTCAGCTTGCCCCGATTGAGATTGTTCATGCCCGCTGCATCTTGCCGTTAATGGGCACCGACCCCCGGCAGGTCTCCCTAGCCGATAAAAAAGCATTGTGTCATCACTACAGCGAAATTTTGCGCGGCGGTCGTGCTGCCGCTAACAGTGGCATTGACATCGCTTCTACCGTTGTCAGCTATGAAGACAGCTATCAGCAGATTCTGCTGGCGACCTCCGAAGGCACTTTGATTGAGCAGGGCTGGGCAGACATGGAAATGCGGTTTTCGGCCACTGCGCGGCAGGGCGAAAAAGTGCAGACCGGGCGAGAAACCGTGGGGTCGCGGCGAGCTTATGAGGATCTGGTGGGGCTGGAAGAAAAGGTAAGGGCGGCAGGCGATCGCGCTGCCACTGCCCTCACCCTACCTACTGCCAAAGGCGGCATTTACACCGTCGTCATCGATCCCATTCTCAGCGGCCTGTTTGTCCATGAAGCCTTCGGCCATCTCTCCGAAGCCGACATGATCACCGAAAATCCAGACCTGCGAGAAACCATGAGCTTAGGGCGGCGGTTCGGCCCGAATAACCTACAAATTTTCGACGGCGCAGCGCCTGCGGGTCATCGCGGTAGCTATGCCTATGACGATGAAGGCACGCCTGCTACAACTACTCAACTGATTACCGACGGGGTCCTCACGGGTCGCCTGCACTCGCGCGAAACCGCTGGAGAGATGGCCGAAGCGCCGACGGGTAATGCCCGCTGCTTGAGCTATCACTACTCGCCGCTGGTACGCATGACCAATACCTGGATTGAGCGCGGGGATACGCCTGTAGCCGCTTTGTTCGCCGGCATTGACGAGGGCATTTATGCTCGTAACTGGCTGGGCGGCGAGACCAATGGTGAGCTATTTACCTTTACCGCTGGAGAAGCCTGGATGATTCGCCAGGGGAAAATTGCCGAGCCCGTCAAAGAAGTCACGCTCTCGGGCAATGTGTTTAGCACGCTGGCCAATATCGAAGCGATTGGCGATGACTTTTACTGGGATGAGTCGGGCGGCTGCGGCAAAGGCGGGCAAAGCGGCTTGGCCGTCGGCTGTGGCGGGCCGAGTCTGCGCATCAAAGGCGTGGTGATTGGCGGTGACGAGCAGTGAGGGTTTGCTCTAGGTGGGCGTGACGCCTATCCTTACAGTAAGGTGACATCTCGACATTCTTTGAGGCTGAGCGATGCTTTCGCATATGATTCGTGGCAAAGTCGCTAGCGATATTGATGATTTTCAGCCCTATCTGCGGCTGTATTTAGATACTGCTGAGGTCGCTCAGTGGGAGCGCTGGCTGCCCACCGGAATGTTCTATGGAGTGACTTGCAATCCGCTGCTGCTGGAGCGGGCCGGGATTGAGTGCGCGCCCGATACGCTGATAGCGTTGGCCAAAAAGGCTTTTGAGATGGGCGCAAAAGAAGTTCATTTGCAGGCGTGGGGCGACGGGGTGGAAGCGCTAGTAGCGGTGGGGCAAACGCTGGGCAGCGCTGACAGTCGCATTCTGGTCAAGCTGCCTGCCACCGAAGCGGGCACGACGGCGGCTAAAGTGCTGATTCAGTCGGGCATTCCCGTGACGCTCACGGCGGTGTATGCCGTGCACCAGGTGCTGATCGCAGCGGCAATTGGGGCGAGCTATGTAGCGCCTTATTTAGGTCGCATTACGGATTCTGGCCGAGATGGTCGGGCCGATGTGGGGGCGATGCAGCGATCGCTCTATGGCGTCCGCAGCGAAACGCGCCTTCTCACTGCCAGCATTCGCGATGTAGAAGATATTTCGGCCCTGGCCGTCCAAGGGGTTGATACGTTTACCTTTTCTGAGGCGATCGCCCAAGCCTTGTTTGACGTTCCCGCCACCCTGGCTGCCACTGCCGATTTCGAGCGAGCCGCCCAGAGATAGCCCTCGATAGCCACCATGCCATCCCCCAACATTTACGAGCAGTCTGTTTTCGTTCGAGCCACGGCAACTCAAGTAGAGCGCTGCTTTACTGAGCAAACGCTCATGCATCAGTGGCTCAACCCGGCGCTGCGCTGCGATCCTGTTGGGGAGTGGCGCACCGATGTGGGGAGTCGGTTCGACTTTAAGCTGAAGGTGCCGCTGCTAGCGCCCAGCCTGCCAAGCACCGTGGCAGAACGTGAGCCTGGTTTGATCGTCTGGGAATTTGACGGATTTTTCAGGGGGCGCGATCGCTGGGAATGTCAGCCTGAGAATAAGAACGGTACTCGGGGCACCCGCCTTCTCAACCGGTTTGAATTTACCATTCCCAACCCACTGGTAAACTTCGGCTTTCAGCAGTTTGCAGCTAGTTGGACAAAGCAAGATATGGAAGCTCAATTGCAGCGGCTGAAGCAAGTCGCTGAAAGACTCTGAACTATTTCACAGGCTCGGAAGCTGACTGCTCAAAGCGGCAGATCTTCGAACTGGAGAACGGTCACTTTTCCTGCGGGTGCAGCGAGATGGGGCTGAGCGGCAGATTCTAACTGCTTGAGCTGGCCGAGCGCTCGGGAACAGGGAAATCCGTATTTTGCCTGGACGCGATCGCTGGCAATTTGCAATGACTCACGGGAGCGGTTGAGAAACTCACTGACTGAGTAGGCTTCACCGGGGGTGAAGTATTTTTTGACGACCAGGGAGGGAGAGTAGCAGGTTTCTTGCTGGCCGTCGGGCCATTGGATTTTGAAGTGGGTTTCTGGCATGGTAAGGGGGGAGAATAAAGGATGGGGAATAGGGGAGAGGTGTTTGCTGGTTTGCTAGGCGGTGTTTTTTAGGGTTTCTAAGTCTTGTTTGAGTCGGTCAATGCCAGATTTGGTGTCCTGTTTGTCGTAGGCGTCTCCTGCTTTGAGCAGGCTGCGAACGGCTTTGTTGTTATCGCCTACGTTAGCGTAGGCTAGGCCCACGTTGTGCCAAGCTTCAGCGCAGCTGGGCGTTTGATCTATTACCTGGGTGAATTGTTCGATGGCGCCGCGATAGTCTCCAGCTTTGTAGGTGCCTACGGCCCCGCAGAAGGCTGTTAGAGCACCCTGGGCCAGAGGGATAGAAGGCTGTTCGATGACGGTATCTGGAAAGGGGGCTTGCTTGATTGGCTGGCGGAAGGCACTGATCATCGAACCGATGGCAAATCCGGCGATGCCAAAGACAACCGTCGCCCAGATCAAAAAGTTGGGAATTTCCATAGTCGAACGTTTGGTTGAGCGTTTAGTTGAGCATTTGTGTGGGCTTCTAGCCTACCTGCTCAAATAAGCATGCCTGAATAGGGGAGATACAGGCAAGGCACTTGGACAGAGCGATATGATGAAAGCAGTTTGTAAAAACAACCTGTAAATACGCACAGCATCTCTAGAATGACTGCTCCATTAACCAGCCCATTGCCCAGCTCACCTACCGCTCCTCAAACCGCAGACTCCTTGGATGTATCGACCCTTGCTGGTGACGATGCCCCCCCGCTCTACACGGGTGAAAAGCTCACTTGGAACTGGCGCGGCTACGACATCAAATATATCGCCTGTGGCGAAGGCCAGCCCATCGTATTGCTGCATGGGTTTGGGGCCTCGATTGGCCACTGGCGAAAAAATATCCCCGTTCTAGCGGCGGCTGGCTACCGGGTATATGCGCTGGATCTGATGGGCTTCGGTGATTCGGACAAGCCGGATCTGAGCTATACGCTGGAGTTTTGGGTCAAGCTGGTTCATGACTTTTGGCAGGTACATGTACAGACGCCTGCGATATTTGTGGGGAACTCCATCGGCGCGCTGATGGCCCTGATGACCCTGGTAAGCTACCCGCAGACGGCCAGGGGTGGCGTTTTGCTCAACTGTGCTGGCAGCTTGAACCATCGCCCGGAAGACTTGCCAGGATCATTGCGGGTTGTGATGGGGGCTTTTAATAAGCTGGTGAGCAATCGCGTCGTGGGGCCCTTTTTATTCAACCGAGTGCGGACTAAGGGACGCATTCGGGGCTCGCTTAAGCAGGTGTACGGTAACCGCAAAGCCATTACCCCCGAGCTGATAGATATTTTGCACGGGCCTGCCTGCCAACCGGGTGCCCAAAAAGTATTTGCCTCTGTCTTGAGTGCTCCCCCGGGCCCGAGACCCAGTGAACTATTGCCGCAGGTGAGCCAGCCTCTGCTGGTGCTGTGGGGTGAAAAAGACCCCTGGACGCCGATTATAGCCGCTGGCATTTACCAGGAACTTGCCACCGACCCAGCCCGAGATGTTACCTTCCAGGCCATTGCCGATACTGGCCACTGTCCGCATGACGAGCGCCCGGAAGTGGTCAACGCCCTGATTTTAGACTGGCTCAACGCCGCCGCCTTGGCTGCGCCCACCGATGTATCTGTCCCGCAGACCGCTCAACAGGAATCCTTGTGATTGACGAAGGCTATATTAAATACCGCTGTGAATGGATAAAGAAGGCGGCGATCGCGCCCCCGATGATCGCCGAACTCTCGCCCTATCGAGATGCCCTCCATCGGCTTAACCTAATCGGCGAATACTCAAACGGGATTGGCTTCGGCAACATTTCTCAGCGTCTCCCTCAGACAGCGGGCGGCGCTTCGCTCAGACAGACAGGTACACCGCCGCCTCAATTTATCGTCTCAGGCACCCGCACCGGCCAGCTTGAGACCCTCACCGCTGCCGACTACGCGCTGGTGGTGGACTTCGATGCTGACCAAAACAGGTTGACCTGCGAAGGACTGACTCAGGCTTCATCAGAATCATTGACCCACGGTGTGATCTACGCTCATCAGCTCTCTGTTGGCGCGGTCATCCACGTTCACGATCTGCGGATGTGGCAGCAATTAATCAATCAGGTGCCGACGACTGCTGCCACCATCCCCTATGGCACGCCTGAAATGGCCGCAGAAACTCGGCGGCTTTTTTACGAAAGTGATTTGTCTCGTCAAAAGATTTTTGCGATGGCTGGGCATGAAGCAGGCATTGTCACCTTTGGCGACAGCTTGCAAACCGCCTATCGCGTTCTGATCAAATGGGCCGCGATGACGAGCATCATGACTCACCCAGACTCAGAATCTGCTCTGCAACTGCCTTATCAACTGGCATCACCGACAGTCGGTTACCCCGCTTGACCACCTGGAGGTCTTCTGGGCTAAAGGTGGCCTTGAGCTGATCGAGCGAAATGTAATGATCGAAGGTGCGCTCGTAGGCAACGACGACTGTGTGCCAGCGAGGGTCTTCAGGCGATGACTTGGGATCGTAGTATTTATTGTCGGCTGCAAACTGGGTGGGATCGACGACGGTCGCGGCGTGAATCTTCATCAGTCCAGCAATTCCAGGGGGCTTCGTATTCGAGTGGTAGAAAAAGGCCATATCACCCACTGCCATCGACTTGAGAAAGTTACGCGCCTGATAGTTGCGCACGCCGTCCCAAAGCTCAGTTTTATCCCGAGCGAGATCGTCAATACTGTACACATCTGGCTCCGACTTCATCAGCCAATAGTTCATGCTTCATGCTCCCAATGGTAGGCCGCCTCTTTCAGCTTATCCAGCTTAGTCTCTAGCGCGTTTAGTGTCTTTGGCAGCCAGGTCTCCGGCAGGCTAAGCAGCGCCTGTCGGCCTTCACCTGGTAAATAGCTCAGCGCAATTTCTATCGGGTCGGGTGGCAAATAGCTCAGTCGCTCTGACCATTCAATCGCGACAATCCCCGGTTCGACCTCCTGGCCTTCCCAGTAGGTTTCCAGGTTGAGGGCCTCGGCTTCGGCTGCCGAAAGCCGGTACAGGTCGATATGGTAGAGCGGCAGGCTACCCTCGGTGTATTCGTTGATCAAGGTGAAGGTCGGACTGTCAATGTCAGCGATTCCTAAGCGGGCTCCCAGCCCTTTTACCAGGGTGGTTTTGCCGCTGCCGAGGTCGCCTTTGAGCAGTAGGACGCTACCGGCCGGAAGCTGAGTGGCTAACGCTTCCCCCAAACTCTGGGTAGCCTGCGTATCTGGTAGGTTAATGACGAGCGATCGCTGATTCATACCTTATGAGGAGTAGGTGTCCTGTATAAAGTGTAGATACTCGTCGATATCTCCAACTGCCGTGTTCTGCCCTAGCGCAATCCATGATTATCACCGTTGCCAGCTTTAAAGGCGGCGTCGGCAAAACGACGACTGCTATCCACCTCGCGGCCTTTTTACAGGGGCAGGCCGAAACGCTGTTGGTGGACGCGGATCCGAACCGTTCGGCGCTGGGCTGGGCCAATCGCGGCGAGCTGCCTTTTCAGGTGATGGATGAATGGACAGCCGGAGCGAACATTAACCCTAATGGCAACGTGGTGATTGATACGCAAGCGCGACCCACCCCCGCAGATCTTTCAGCCCTGGCAGAAACCTGTGATTTGCTGGTGCTGCCGACGACGCCCGACGTTCTAGCCCTAGATGCTCTAGTGCTGACGGTCGAGTATCTCAAGGATATTAGCACCCATCACTATCGCATTTTAATCACCGCGATTCCGCCTAAACCCAGTAAAGCTGGGGAGGAGGTCAGAGAAGTTTTACGAGAAGCCAACCTGCCTGTTTTTGAGCAGGGTATTCGGCGGTTTTCGGCCTTTCAAAAAGCCGCGCTGCAGGGCATTCCGGTCTATTCAGTTAAAGATCCTCGGGCAGAGGCGGGCTGGCTGGATTACGAAGCGGTCGGGAGAGAGATTTTGGAAATTGTTGCGGCGCGATCGCAGACCACAGAAGCCCTGGATATTCTAGAAGACCAAGACTTTTTCTAGCCCGCTACTCCTCCTCACCCCCTCACGCGCAAAACTCAAAGGACGCAAAACTCAAAGGATGCTGCCTACCTACTCGCTGTCAGAAGCCCGCACAACCGACTCAAACTCTATTTTGCGGTGGGTGCCATTACAAAAAGGCTGAGTTGTCGATGCGCCACAGCGACAGAGCGCCACCGTTTCCTTATCAAGCGTGAAATCGTTGCCTTCTGCATCTGTTAGGGTGATTGGCCCTTTGACCAAATAGGGGCCGCTATCTTTAATCGTCATTTGAACGTCAGACATAAAAATTCCCTTGATTGAGTGAGGATAGAGGTCATTGCCTACGGACGAACCGTAAAACCTTCCGATTACCACTATATACACAGAATATCTGGCCACGAGAGCAGGCCATAACATCAGCAATCTCCACCTGTCGATGCAGAACATTATTTCTCGTGAAGGAAGATATGCGCAAATCGACTGCTGTATGCTGGTAAAAACTGTGATCAAAACAAAAATACTCCAAAAAGAAAGTATGAACAACCAGTCAATGAAGAAGGTAGACTTAACGGTCAGCACCGATGAAGCAAACATTGGCGATATGGGCCAAAAGCTGCTGATCAGTGGCGACATGATCGCCCTGCGGATGTGGGAACAGCAGCCCGGTGACGGCGAAAGTAAGGCGAATCACACCTGTGACTATGAGACCGCAGGCTATGTAATCGCGGGTAGAGCTGAGCTAACGTTGGGTGAAAAAACTATCTCGCTAGAACCGGGCGTTTCCTGGATAGTCCCTCAGAATGTTGAGCACTCCTACCGCATATTGGAAAATTTTCAGGCCGTTGAGGCAACCCATCCGCCAGCCAGGGGATATAAGAGCGGTCTGTAGACAAAAGAGATTAACAGGCCAGAAAAGAGCAGCAGATTAGAAGAGAAAATTCATGTCGCCTCTATCCAAAACAGAATTACAGTCACTTTTAGGAATTCAGCAGTCTATCTGCGTTTCTATTTACCTACCTACCCATACGGCGGGCCGAGAGACCCGACAAGATCCAATTCGGCTGAAGAATCAGCTTTCTCAAGCAGAAGCTCAGCTCAGCGAGGCTGGGATTAGCGAAAGCGAGCAGCAGCAGCTACTTAAGCCTGCCAATGCCCTGCTAGAAAATGAAGACTTTTGGCAGCATCAAAGCAGCGGTCTCGCACTGTTTATTACAGCAGGGCAGCTGCGCACCTACCGCGTCCCTTTAGAATTTGAGGCGATGACGGTAGTCAGCAACCAGTTTTACGCTAAGCCGCTGATTCCGTTGGTGACAGACGACGGACAGTTTTACGTGCTGGCAGCTAGTCAAAACAAAGTCACTTTGTATCAGGCTACTCGCAGCAGCATACAGCCTGTTGACTTAGGCAATACGCCGCTGAGTTTAGAAACCGCTCTGCGCTACGACGATCCGGAGGAGTCTTTACAGGGACATACCGGTAGCCGGATGAGCGGCAGCGGCGGCGGCCAAACGGTGTTTCATGGCCAGGGTGGCGGCAAAGACACTGACAACTCGGATATCTTGAGGTTCTTTCACCTTGTGGCCGATGGCGTAGAGGGTGTGATCGGTGGCCAAACCGTACCGTTAGTTTTTATGGGCGTAGACTTCCTTTTCCCGCTGTACAAAGAGGCCAATCAGTATCCTCATCTGATGCCAGAAGCGGTTAGTTTTCAGCCGGATCAGCTCGATCCTGAGGAAGTACACAATCGTGTCCTAACAGTCGTTGAACCCTACTTCAGCGCCAACCGCCGAGCCGCTATTGAACAGTATGGCAATCTACTTGACAAAAAACAGGCAACTGCCGATCTTCAGATCATTCTGAACGCATCTCACGACGGGCAGATCGATACCTTGTTCCTGGCAGCCAATGCTCAAGTGTGGGGCAGCTTTGATGCTAAGTCGCGTCAGATTAGTCAGCATGATGAACGTACAGCAGACAGTCAGGATCTGCTCAATCTTGCCGCCGTTCAAGCACTGTCAACTGATGCCCAAGTGTTTGTAGTGGATCGCACAGAGGTGCCAGATCAAGCTGCTGCTGCTGCTACCCTACGCTATCCGATTTTGAACGCAGATCTAGTGGGTACATAGGCGCTATCATGTAGCACGATGACAGCGGTGTATCCCCGGAGCTTTCCTTTTGCCAGTTGACCTTTTCAACATTTTGGCTGCTCAGGGCGAGCCGCTGCCTGTTGTGGCTAATCTCCCTCACAGCGGATTGGAGCTGCCGCCGAACGTTGCCTCACAGTTTACCGATGAGCATCTGCGCAGCCTGCCCAACTCCGACTGGCACTTACAACCGCTCTATAGCTTTCTGCCTAGCTTAGGGATCACAGTGATGCAGGCTAACTACAGCCGCTATGTGGTCGATCTCAACAGAGCCCTGAAGCCGCCTTTCTTCGGATCATTTTGGTCAGCGGTCATACCTGAACAAACGGCCTTTAAGCAGCCAGTCTATGTGCAGCAGCCTAGTCAAGCGGAAGTTATTGCGCGTATCGATAAGTTTTACACGCCCTACCACCAGCGACTGTCGACACTGATAGATGAGATGATTGCTCAGTTCGGCAAGGTCGTTTTGCTGGATCTTCATAGCTTTATGGGCTTGATTACAGACGACGTCTGTTTGGGTAATGCGAATGGCAAAACCTGTGCGCCTGAGCTGATAGAGCGAACTGCCGCCTGCTTTGTCCGGCAGGGCTATCAGGTTGTTACCAATAAGGTATTTACCGGTGGCTTTATCACCCGTCAATATGGCCAGCAGCCCCAGGTGGAAGCCCTACAAATTGAAATTCGCTATCCGCTTTATCTACCGGATGATCAGCTAGCCATTCAAGAAATTCCACAGTGGCAGGGACCAAAGTTTGACCTGGCTCAAACCAAGCTCAAAGAGGTTTTCAGGCAAATCTTTACAGAAGAGGTGCCGATCTAACTGCCCCCGCCTGTTATAAACGCGCGTGGCTACAGTTTCGAGCGTTCATATCCAGCTACGACACAACAGCTAGTTCAGCACCTTACGATGTATCGGGGATGAGGGGTTCATTCGACGTCGGGGAGCAGGCCAGCGGTTCAAGATATCCTTTACTAGGAGTTCTTTGAGCCATACTTGCATGACCACAACCAACGGCAGTGCCAAAAACAATCCCAAAAGTCCAAAGAAAACTGCGAATATGACTTGGGCTGTCAAGGTAATTGCCGGTAACAAAGAAACCTGCCTTTTCATCACTAGAGGCGTTAGAACAGATCCTTCGAGCTGTTGAATCGCGAAGTATAAAATCAGAACTGCCATGCCCTTCCAGGGGGCGATCGCAACCCCCATCAAAGCAGGTGGAATGACGCTCACTAACGGGCCAATGTTAGGAATGAACGTGAGCAGTCCAGCGATGACCGCATTCACCGTTGGCAACGGAATTCCTAATAAAGCCAGACCCAGACCGCTAAACAAAGTTATCACCGTCATATTGAACAAAACGCCCGTCACCCATCCCAACAGGGAAGTCTCGCAGTGAGAGAGAATATCGTTAGCCCGACGGCGGTAGAACTTAGGGAATGCCTGAAGCAGCACCTGGCGATAGCTCTGGGGGTTCGCCAGCAGCATAAGGATGCTAACTAGCACCAGTAGTGAATTTAAGAAAAAGTCCAAAGAGCCCGTAAAGAAAGCCATTGCTCGTCCTATCCAGTCTGGACTGAACTGAGACAGCTGAGGCAATAGGTCGCTCAGGCTGGTGTCGTCTAGGGCATCGCCGGGCACAATTCCTCTCAATTGACGGTACCAAACTTGCAGTTGGTTGAACCCTAGCTCTGAGAAGAAGGTGTATTGGGGTAGGCGGTCGATCAGCTTAGGAACGACAAACCAAACGGCGCCTGCAAGTACAGCCGTGATGCTAACAATAGTGATGAACACCGCCACTACTCTGGGAATGCCCAACTTTTGGAGCTTCTGCACGGGCTTGTTAATCACCGTTGCGAATACGACGGCTGCGAATATGAGCAATAGCACCTGTCGGATTTGCCAAAGCAGATACAGCAGCGCAATCACCAGAACTAAGCCCAGCAACTTACCAAATTTCACTTGTCGGTTCCTCTGCGATCGCAATCCACTGTTGCCCTTCGACGCTGATTCAGTGCCCGAAACTAGGATGCGGCACCTGTTACTGTCAATAGCGGCAAATATCACGGCTGAATAGCCTTACTTTAGGAGGAGGGCATGACTGCTCACATCTACCCAGAGTCGCGGATTTGGCTGCGTGCGTCGTTAGCTGGTCGCTGCACCCGCTGGCGATTTAGAATGCTGGTTACAATCTCCAGCGTCTGGCTGAGATGGCTGTTCCCGTTAGGGAGTTGCGCTACCGAGTCAATGGGGCCTTTGGCACCGCTATGGCTCACTGGCCCGAGCGATATCTGCCGAATTCGGCCCTCCGCCTTGGCTGAATTCCAGCTAGACCAGGCTACTAGCGGCCAGCGCTTGGGGAACATCATAGCGCCGATCTGAGCGAGCACATCGCGATCGCCCTTCAGATGATAGAGGCGGTCTAGCGCCATCATCCCATTATTTCCACTGATCACCCCAGCGATGGAGATCACCTCAATCGGCACGTCCAGTGCGTACTTAAGGTAGGTCACCGCCCCCAAAGCCACCTGCGCCCCACCGCTATAGCCCAGCAGCGTAAGCGGTATCCCCGGCTGATAGCCCCGCTGCCGGAGGCTGTTCAAAATTACCTGCGCCGTCCCTCGGTTAAATACGGGGCCGTAGCGATTATCAGTTGAAACCGCCACCTGAAAGGTATTGCGCAGGTTAATAAAGATATCCAGTGGACTCTGTGGATAGCCCGCTTCAACTCGATTGACCCAGCGCCAGAATGAGGCAAACGGTCGCTGTGCGGTCAGCGGTCGATTTAACGCGGAGTAAGCCATAATGTCTTGAATGAGCAACATATCTGGCGGCAGAGAAGCCTCTAGCGTATCTAGAAAGTTTTGTACGCGCTGTGGGTAGTCAGCCGAGCTTTGAGAAATTCCGTCTAGATAAATGACGTACCGGCAGGGCGGCGCAGACACTCTGCCCGCATCTATTGAAAGATGTTCAGGCAACTTGCAAGAAATATGTGTTTCGATGCCATCTCCGTACCAACCTGCCCACCATCCCAAAGCCTCAAAAGGGGAGAGTAGACCCGCGATCAGCAAAGCAATAAGACCCACGCGGGCCAAGTCGATCACGAGCTTCAGCAGTTTGTTATTAAAGGCCAAATACCAATGCAGCCACTGCTCATTGGCGGGGGAAAGCAGTACAATCGCTCCGAATACCAGCAAAATCGCTGCGCTAAGCTTAATCAATCGCGTCATAAACAGGATCTTACACGCCTACTCACCGTCCGTGCCCGACATCAAACATCCTCCTGGTCTGCCTCTGAGGAGCCGGGCCGAGTGGCGCCTGAATCTAGAGGGGCAAGCTGTATCTTCAGTCCAGCGTACAGCTCCTGAGCCAACCGGGTTCGGTTAGTAATAAGATCTTCTCCGGCCACCCAGTTGGTGATCCACTGTCCCAAAGACGCAATCGGCTGACCGACCGTCTTTTGCAGCAGCTGTAAGACCACCCACCCTAAAGCAGCACAGGTAAACGCCTCCCATCGGCCCAGAACCGTGATTGCATCGATGCCGACGACGACTGCTAGCAGCGTCCAGATCGAAAGCAGCACAAAGATACCATTGCCAAAGTAAGGGATCACTGCAAAAACGCTGAGGGTCAGGGGCGCATAGCTAAAGCCCAGCGTTCGCAGTACCGTCGCTAGAGACAGCGAACTGCCAAACGTCAGATTGATAATCGACCAGGTACTCAGCGTCCAAAACCCATAGCCAATCACAAAAAACAGCGCCGAGATCAGCAGGCTCAGCACAAACCGGATGGGCTGCACCTGATTGATAAACAGCACCACGATTTGGCTGAGAGACTGGGAAAGTCCGGCAATAAATACAATCGTCAGCGCGGCTAACAGGCTATGAGACTGGGTGTGAATGACCTGAAAGGTATCGCCACTGAGCCCAACTGCTCCTGACACGAGTGACCAAAGATGAGTGAAGGCATCCTCTGCTAATAAACTCCCTGGATTTGCAATTTGACCGTTCAAAAACACTGCTCTCTAGCAAAACTATAAGGTCAAGACCTTTTGGATCATAGGCTAGTCAATAGCGCGATCGCAATGGCCCCCTCTATCCCGAGCAAGAAAATCTGCTCTAGCGTGGTTGGCCGTCATTGAGGATAAGGAGACAGCGTGGCGAAAATTTATAGATGTACGAAATACGTATGCTAGCGCTAGCAAGGTTGGCGATCGCTATGTTTTCAATATCAAAAGCTATAGGCTAATTGTTGGCATTAATTTTACGCGGCAGATTGTTTACTACAAAACGATACTATCGCACTCAGAATACGACAAAGGACATTGGAAGGATAAGAAGTGATGTGCAGCTCCGTAGCTTCTAATGAAGGTACCATCAACGATAACTATGGAAAACTCTTGCAGTCGGTTCAACCTCCAAAGAATAAAAACTGAAAAAGACTACGAGAGGTTCGTGACACTGCTAGAAGATCTCGTAGTAAAAGAAGAAAAGGAAAGTCTGACAGAGCAGGAAAGCCGTTTGATAGAGCTGCTTTTGGTGATTGTTCAGGAATATGAAAATCAGAAAGTCAATCTTCCAGTCATCGATCCGCTCGATGTTCTCACTCACCTAATGGACGCTCAAGACTTAAAGCAGTCTAATCTTGTCGGCGTTATTGGCTCTAGTGGAATGGTATCAGAAATTATCAATGAAAAACGAGAAATTAGCAAGGCACAAGCCCGTAGCTTAGGCGAACTCTTTAAAGTATCTTATAAGCTGTTTCTATGAGCGGGATCTGCACAACCGAGGCTATATAGCCATCACTAGAAGCAATCATCAAATCTGTTTTGGTTGATCTTTCGAACGAGTAGCCATAGGTTTCCATTGTGCTGTATAGGGAAGATCAGGGCATCTGTCAAAGAAACTTAGCGCTCTTTAATGACTCTAGGCAGAGGAAAAGAGTGGAGGGTACTCGAAAGGCGCACCTCGGAACCGATTCATCAGTTCTATCAGTGTTTTGAAACCTTGCTCTAGCTCAGGAATCGGAAAAA
>JBARVU010000267.1:0-4024 GCA_049646425.1 Phormidesmis sp.
CTTACCTGGAGCGCGCTCCTCAGCACGAATTTGACCTGATCTTTGCTGACGCTTGGCCTGGTAAGTTTAGTTATTTAGAACAGGCTTTATCGCTATTGGCTCCCGACGGCCGCTATGTAGTAGATGATCTATTGCCACAGAGCACCTGGCCAGACAATCATGCTTCACGTGTTCCTCCTTTCATAGAAGACCTGCGCTCAAGAGCTGATTTAGTCGTAGAGTATCGAGACTGGGCTAGCGGAATGCTAATTGCTCAAAAGGTGAGATAGCGGTTGCAGTGCCTATATAGAGCCCATTTAAGATCTCAAGAAGCGGCTGCAAGTCGCTTAAACATTAGCCTGACGAAGCAAAAGTCCATTTGAGCCTTGGTATTGACCAGCGTTCGCTCAAAATTCTTCGTCAGGCTTTTACAACGCTCCATCCAAGCATTGGAACGCTCAATCACCCAGCGCGTGGCAATCGGCACAAACCCCGTTTTCCCTTGAGCCGCTTTCTCTGCTTTTGACGGCTTCGGCGCTAGCTCAAATCTAATTTTGTTCATGATCTTCGGGTACACCTTCTCTAGCGCTTCAGTCAATGTATCGGGATGATAACCGTGGTCTAACAGGATAGTGGTTTTAGGAATGTTCACTGGCTTCGCTCGAAAGTATTGAATGTTGTGCGTTAACAATTCAACCAAGCCCGCATCGTCCGAAATATTGGCAGGGGTACAGTGCGTAAAGAAGGGAAACCCTAGCGTATCAACCGCTAGATGCCGCTTGATACCGTTCGTTGCTTTGTAGAAGCAGAAGCCTTTTGACGAGACACTCGCGTTACAGGTGTTCTTCACAGCCTGCGAGTCACCCATGATTAACGTTGTCCATTTAGGCTTTTTTTTACCTGCTCTCGGACGCGCTCATGCAGCAGCTTCATCAGCTTCTCAATCGTACCGGCTTGACGCCACTGGTTGTAGTGGTAGAGAATCCGTCAGATCTAAGTAGCCAAATAGGAGCGAATCAGCCTCAAAGCGATCGCACCCCTTTCAATCTGGCCTAAGCAGCCTTGAACACCGCTTCCAGTTCCTCGACCCCTTTCATGAACCGCTCTCTGAGATCGCCAAGAGACACGAATTCTGCCATACGTGATGGCGAAGCCTTCCAAGGGAATCGCGGCCTTAGAAAGTTGCCCACTTCATCGACCGCTTGGCAAAATCTTTGAGCTGCATCAAACTCACCAAAGCCCAGAGTTGGATAATAGCGATGTTTGATGCGTCGATGACTCTGCTCGATAGGATTAGCCGTGCAGGGGCGAACCTCGTGCTCGGTATCTTGGCCTAGTTCTTCCTCAATCGCCCGTGGGTAGGAGGCTAAGCCGTCGGTAGCCACCTTCTCCGGTGCGTCTTCGTGAAGACTGATAGCCTGAGCAAAGAAGGCTTTGGTTCCAGCCATATCTCGCGTCTTGCTGAGGCGAACGTCTACCAGGTTGCCATCCTCATCGATGCCCCGATACAGATAGCACCACACCCCTTTTATCCGAATGTAGGTTTCGTCAACAAGCCAGACCTGGCCAACTCGGCCTTTCCGCTTCGTCCTAATTTGTTCGGTGAAATGGGGCAGAAATCGTTCCTCCCAATCCCTCACTGTTTCATGCGTGAACTGGAAGCCCCGTAGCAGAAAGAACTCGGCCACATCTCGATAGCTGAGTTTGTAGCGCACGCGGCAAAGCAGCACTTGGAAGATGATATCGGTGGGGACTTCAATAAAGTTAAAAGGGCTGCCCGTGCGCTCATTGAACGTGCGGCGACACGTCTTACACCGAAACATGGCATACGCCAGCTTGGTTTGCCGCTGGAGCAGCGAAACGCGGGTTGATTGGCAGTGAGGACAGTCCATGGCGTAGCAGTGGAACACAGGGGATTGCGCCTAGCTTATCAGCAGATTGGCTCCTAGCTGATTTTGGCTACTCAGGGCTGACAGTTTCGTGCCGGTGGCGGCGTAAGCCTAAACCGCTCGAACATCTTCTAATTCCTATCTAATGGCCTTCAACAAATGAGCATACAACTTCAATCTCCGCAGTCCGCTTCCAAAGTCCTGACAAGACCGGGAAAGTCAGAATCGTTCCTAACGTTTGAAAATGTTGGCAAAGTTTATCCCACCCCCAAGGGGCCTTATCCGGTTTTACAAGATATTAACTTGACGGTAGAAGCCGGTGAGTTCATCTGCGTCATTGGCCACTCGGGCTGTGGCAAATCGACTTTGCTGAGTATGGTATCCGGGTTTCAACAGCCCACTAGCGGTCGCGTAGCGCTGCGATCTCAACCTATCACCGGCCCCGGCCCCGACCGTATGGTGGTGTTTCAAAACTATGCGCTGCTTCCCTGGCGAACCGTTTTCGACAACGTATATCTGGCGGTAAAGACGGTATATCCAAAGAAGCCAGAGGCTGAAAAGAGGGCCATTGTTCGCGACCACTTGGTCCTGGTTGGCATTTTAGAAGCGGCTGATAAAAAGCCGCCTCAGATTTCGGGCGGGATGAAACAGCGGGTAGCGATCGCCCGTGCGCTGGCCATTCGCCCTGAGGTGCTAGTTCTCGACGAGCCTTTTGGCGCGCTCGATGCCATTACCAAAGAGGAACTTCAAGAAGAGCTGCTCACTATCTGGAACGATCATCGCTGTACGGTGCTGATGATCACGCACGATATTGATGAAGCACTGTTTTTGTGCGATCGCCTGGTGCTGATGACAAACGGGCCAGCCGCTAGCATCGGGGAAGTGCTGACTATTCCGTTTGAAAGGCCGCGTGATCGCACTCAAATTATGGAAGACCCAGTCTACTACGAGCTGCGCAACTACGTCCTCGACTTCCTCTACAACCGCTTTGCTCACGACGAGGATGCGTAGAGTCTGACAGAACTAGCGTCTCCCTCCAAAGGCTATTTAAGCGAGAGACTAACTTTACTGTGCTGGTTTGCCCAGCGTTTGCCAACACAGTAAAGTCGCTCAATTCTAGTCTTGAAACTACACTATACTTTTGCAGCTTCTCCCGCAAAGCCGACTGACCCAGGCGATAGCTGCGCTGAAGACGTTGGGCGACGAGCTGCCAGACGGGTTGGCTGAAGTTGGGGCTCACCGACGAGAATGATAGAACCGGAGAGCTTTTTCACCAGAGGCGTTGTGCGCTCACCAACGCTCAGGCCATTGCCGTTGCGACGACGCTGCGATCGCAAAATCACCAGATCATACTGCTTAGCAGCTTTGGCGATAGAGGAAACCACGCTGTCTCTGGCGAGCAGCTCAATAGTCATAGAACAGCTTGCGGGTGGAAGCTGGCCCATGATGACCTCTAGCTGTTTTTTCACTCGGGTTTGTGACACCTCAGAGGTGCGAGGGCTATACACATGCAGCAGTGTAATGCTGGCCTGGTTGGCGCTGGCGAGCACCTGGGCAAATCGCAAAACGCGCAGCGTCATCACCGATGGGGTCTCGATAGGGATAAGGATAGTTTTGAGATTGGCAATGGGATTGCGCAGGCGGGCAACAACGACCGGGCAGTGGGCGATTTGCATGACGTTTCTTTGAATACTGCTGAAGAGACGCCCCTTTGAAGTTAAGCGTTTTTCATCTAGACCCATCACGATTAGGTTGCCGCCTTCTTCTCGGCCTACTTGGGCGATAGTTCTTGCTACGTCGTTAGCAATTCTGACCTCTGGGGCGATCGCCGCCTCAAATTCCAGCGTTTCACTGATGGTTTGAACATTGTCTAAAAGCTGATGGCAGCGGTCGAGCGCTCTAGTAAGCTGTGGCGAGTCCATCTGCGGCTGATCGAGAGCGATCGCTAGGGGGATGATACGACCGCTGGCGTACTGTGCGATCGCAGCCGATAGCTCAATAAGCGATCGCTCATTATCTGGGTTGTATATAGGCACCACTACTGCAAAAGACTCTGGCATATCGCTTGGTGGCGGCAGCCAGGCAGCGGAGTCAGTTTCATCAAACTCTTTTTGCAGAGCCAGTTTTTGCCCGCTGGAGGTGGTTACCAGCGGGCC
>JBARVU010000268.1:0-4991 GCA_049646425.1 Phormidesmis sp.
TTAAAGCCAGTCAGGCTTTGCAGGAGGCGCGATCTATTCTTCAGTTCCGCGTAGTTCATTTTCATTGGTCGGCCTCCTGGTTAATGACGCTTTCCCTATTCTAGCGACCTATTTCCGATTAAGTCTACTTACTATCGTCGCTGACCGCAGGCTCCGTATTAGAAAGTGCGGCTGCCCCTGGATTCACAGGTGCTGCGGTGTTAGCTCCACTACCGGGAGCACCGCTGTTTACTGCTTCAATCACCTCAGCTTCAGCAGCTTCGGGAGTGGCAGCAGCCTCTTCAGAGAGTCCGGCCTCAGCTGGTTCAGAGGACGGAGTGGTTTCGTCGGCTTCTTCCGACAGCAAAGCATCGGCTTCAGCAGATTGCGATGATACTGCAGTGGTTTCGGGGGTAATCGCAGCTTCAGATACGTTCTCGGGGCTTTGGTTTGGCATGGCAACGTCCTCTTCGGTTTCCATCATGACGCTATCATTGGCTGAATCGGTGGCGGTATTCTCTTGGGGCGGATTTTCAGCTGTGCTGGTCTCTTCCCCAGCGGTGAGTTCAGCCGGATTAGCAGCTGAGGTTTCTTCTACTTTAGGCTTGGATGCGGCCACTATCGTCTGAGTAGACTTGCTCGTTTTCTTCGAGCCCTTTTCAGTCGGGAGCTCAACTGGAATGTCAAATTCGGCTGACCAGTCTTTTCTATATCTCAGCTTACGAATGACGCCTGCATCTAAGTTCTGCTTGTTGCTTTGCTGGGAGAGTTCGGCAATTTTTTGACCCAGCGCTGTGCCTACTTTCCGCACGTGGGCTTCAGAGTCGTACGGTGCAGAGACGACCTCTTTGACTAGAAAGCCAAGTTCCTTGTTGCCGCTGCGGGTACTGGTGATGTTGCTTTGAGCAATTTCCTGCTTGACGCATTTGGTCAAAACTTTTTCAACTTGACCGGGAGACAACTGCTGGGTATTGGCCATAACTGGAGTGCTAAATGAGCTATAGCCTCAAGGTACAGTAACACCTTGGCTTTGCTATGCAGTCTTGAATACACTTAGGATTGGTTGACGCGCGGTGGACTGAAGTTGGTTCATCAGGTGTCCTAGCAACTGCCATTGCTCTTGTAGGTTCAGATAATTTAGCTGGGCAATCGCGTTTTGCAAAGCTATGCTCATGCGCGGTAAATTCCCGTTTTAATCCCAATAGTTGGGATTCTAGTTGATGTGGCGTATTTTTTAATTCTGCCACAGTTGACAGGCAACTGGAGGAGAGGTAGCCAGGAGGACTGGTGAAGGCTTAGCGGGCCGTGCGAACGCGCCTCAATATCCTAGATGACTTTCTCATGCCTCAGTGTAATCCAGCACCTTGTCCTCGCTGTTCAAATAGTTCCGTTTCTAGTATGTTTCGCTTTTTTCCTGCCCGAACAAACGCAAGCTTTAGTATTCTGTTGTCATTCATGAAGCAACGAGTGATGACCTAGCAGGTGAGCTGTGTCATTATTCAGAAGCCTCCTCTGGCTCGTGTTGAGTCGAGTTTGCCAGGGCGGTGGCGATCGCACTATCAGGTATCTATTTGGAGCAGACTGGCCAGGGCTCAGTTCAGGTTGCTGTAAGCAAGTAAGGTAGGCGGCGATCGCGTCTCTTCGAATGATGTACTGCCTGCCTCCCTGCTTCTCCAATTTTGGGTGGCTAAGGGACTCAGCTCTCCTTAGGCCATGCGCATTCTACAGTCACCTTCAGGCTACCCTCTGCCGATGCTTCGGTAATGTAAGGAATCCCGGCTTGACCTGCGACAGTGACGCCAAATTCCAGGGTGACTTTTTCGATGCTACCGCCACCCATTGGCGTGACCGGGCCGCCTTCAAAGGCGCTGAGGATATGACGGGTGTAGTGCTTGATGGTGCTTTGCAGCGATTCGACGGACTGCTCCAAGGCGACTCCACCGCCTCTGGTCGGGCCTTTGGGCATCCGTCCGCCACCTTCGATGGGGACTTCTACCACGGGCGCTTCGACGCTGTCATTGGCTTGAATGTAGATGACGGTGCCGTCGTCTAGGGTCATGGGGACGAGGTGAGCCATAGGAATTATGTAGGGTTTTAAAAGATTGTGAGCTTTGGCCAGAATACCTGACGTTCGTCTGAGTTAAGGACTATGCTGCCAATATATTCATCAATACTATTTAATTTCATCGTTCGTTCATGAGTCGTGATGCGCTGATTGTCGGTATTAATCAATATCCTAAAGATCTCTTAAGCCCTTTTTCGGCACCCGCCAACGATGCAGAGGGTGTTGCGCAGGTTTTGGCTGAGTATGGAGACTTCTTGGTGAAACGCTTGCCGGAAACGCGTATTGAGCCTTATCAGGTGTGCGGGGAAACGAAAGTTAAGAGTGGAGAACTGAAGAGGGCGATCGCTCAACTCCTAAATCCTAAAGGCAAGCAGATTCCTCATACCGTGCTGCTCTATTTCTCAGGCCACGGCTGGCAAGACTCACAGGAGGATACGGTTGATTGCTATTTGGCGACTAGCGATATCGATCCTGATGAGGATAAGTTTGGCGTTTCGTTTGACTGGCTGAAAAAACAGCTTGAGCAGAGCAAAGTTCGGCAGCAGATTGTGATTTTGGATTGCTGCAACAGCGGTGATTTGCTCAACTTTGAGACGGTGATTTCGGCTAGAAAGGGCGAGAGCCAAGTTCGCTATTTTATTACTGCCTGTCGTGATATTGAGCCTGCCTATACCGCAGCCGATGGTGTCTACAGCATCTTTACAAAGTCTCTGATTGATGGACTCCATCCGAGCCGAATGCCCAATGGCAAAGTCACTAATACCGACCTGACGCAGTATCTAGAACAAACGTTAAGGGGTGAGCCGCAAAAGCCTCAGTGTATCCAAACGGGTGCCATTGACTTAACGGTCACTACGCAGACGATTGCGCCTGTACCAGAAGCGCCCGAGCCAAAGCGCTATGCTCCCCGTCAGGGCGAAAAGCTGCCTGCTAACTATGTGCCCCGACCGGAGCCTTTTGAAGCGGTAAAAACTGTCCTCCTCAAAGAAGCGACCACTACTAACACGCTCGTTGTCAGTGCCATTCTCGGGCTGGGCGGCATTGGCAAATCGGTGCTGGCGGCGGCGCTGGCGGCTGACCCAGAGATTCAGCAGCGCTTCCCCGATGGCACGCTGTGGGTCACGCTGGGCCAAAACCCGGATCTGCTGCCGATGCTGGGCGACTGGATTCAGGCGCTGGGCGACTACAATTACAAACCGCTTACGCCCGAAGCTGCCTCTGCTCATTTGCGCACGCTGCTGTACGACCGGCAGATGCTGCTGGTGGTCGATGATGTGTGGAACCCGGTTCATCTCGATCCGTTTCGGGTGGGTGGGGCGGGGAGCTGTGTGCTGGTGACCACCCGCGAGGCGAAAATTACCGATGCGCAAAAGTATGACCTGGATGTGATGACTCACGACCAGGCCATGGCACTGCTGACGAGCAAGTTTGGTACGGCGCTCACTGAGGAAGAAGCGCAGCAGGCAGGGGCTTTTGCGAAGCGGGTGGGCTACCTGCCTCTGGCGCTAGAGCTGGCCACGGCGCAGATTGAGGAAGGGCTCACTTGGGAAGAGCTGCTGAATGATTTTCGGCAGGAGGTAGATCGGCTAGAGACGCTGGATGTGCTGGGTAAGGAGGATTTGCCAGATGATGCGGAGCGCCGTAAATATAGCCTGCTGGCCTGTTTTAACCTGAGCTTGCAGCGGCTGACGCCGGAGCAGCAGGCGTGTTTTGCCTGGTTGGGTGTGCTGCCAGAAGATGCGGATATTACTCAGCAAATGGGTAAGACGCTGTGGCAGCTTACTGAAAGGCAGGCGGGGGGAGTATTAAAGACTTTTCGCGGCAAGGCGCTGCTAAAAGGGGAGCGCCCTACTTACCGGCTGCATGACCTGATGCACGATTTGGCGAGGCAGCTTCTTACCAGCCCGACCGCGCCTGAGAAGGTGGGGAGCTTGGTTGGGTTGGGTGTGACGGAGCCGGAAGCGCATGGGCAACTGCTGGCGCGCTACCGGCAGCAAACTGAGGCGGGACAGTGGCATACGCTGACAGCTGACGGCCATATTTACGTCTATCTCACCTGGCATATGCTGCAAGCTGAGGTGCCTCAGCAGATTCATGAGCTGTTGCAGGAGACGACCGAGGCCGGTCGCAATGGCTGGTATGAGGCTTGTGATGCGATTGGGAAACCGGCGCTATTTGCAAGTGATGTGGGGCGAGGTTGGCAGCTTGCTTCGGCAGACTGCGATCACTTAGCGTGGGCGATACCGCTACAGGTGCGGTATGCGTTTATTCGCGCTTCGCTGAACAGCATGGCTAACAACATTCCGGGGCCAATGGTGGGCGGCTTGCTAAAAGCGAAAAAATGGCAGCCCGCTCAAGCCCTGGCCTATGCGCAACAAACTCAAGATCCCTGGCGACGGGCCGAATACCTGGCGGAACTAGCACCCTATACAACACCAGCACTCTTGCCGGAAGTGCAGAATGTATTGGCGCAAATCCACGATATGAGCTATCGCAGCTTTGCTTTAGCTCGCCTAGCCCCGTACTTTCCAGAACTCTGGTCAGCAGTGATGGATTCCATTACTCAAATTCAAGACGAGGTAGGATTTTATCCAGTTTCTGAGAATGGCTTCCCCCGCAGAGCTGTCGCACTGAGCCAAGTAGTTCCCTACCTTCCTGAAGGGTACTTTCCTCAGGCACTTGCCCTCACTAGCCAAATCAATGATAGAGCTGACCAAATTAGTGCGCTGAGTGAAATTGCTCAGTACCTGCCCGAACTGTGGGAAATGGCACTTGCCCTCACTCGCCAAATCAGCGACGAATCTGACCGAGCCCGCGTGCTAAGTACAGTCGCTCAGTACCTGCCCGAACATCTGTGGGAAGAGGTGCTTACCCTCACTCGCCAAATCAGCGACGAATCTGACCGAGCCCGCGTGCTAAGTACAGTCGCTCAGTACCTGCCCGAACA
>JBARVU010000269.1:0-2862 GCA_049646425.1 Phormidesmis sp.
GGATAGGCAGATATAAGGAGGTATGAAACTCTTGCTGTACTTTCTTGGTCAGTCGCTTTGAAACCTGACGCACGATTTGATTGAGCAGCTTATCTCCCGAAGCTTTGACCAAATTATCGGGCAACACCTGAATAAACCTGGGGACCTCGACCCAGGTAGACAAGCTCAGCTCCCATTCCACATGAGTCGTCGTCACAATCGGCAGATCTTCAGGGAGATCCTCTGAAGCGCTTTCACAGAGCGTCATCGAAGCTTGAAAGTCCACCTCATAGCCAGCCGGCTCATAGCCAGGAACTGGAATTGTCTCGATCCGATAAACGCCTTCTTCCTGAGGCAGCAGATGCAGTCCGATTTTGGGTTCTACCTCATGGTTGAGGCTCTTAAACTTGCCCACCGTCAACCCATAGCCATTTTCGCCAATGACCTCTACGGTCATCGGCTTAGCGCAGCGATGAAACCAATCCTGGTGAGCATCTAGATACTTGGCAACGCTGGCCGCATCTGCATACATCTCCATGTGGCCAACGTAATTGCCTTGGAAGTGCAATGTTTCCTTTGAAGATTCTACGTACGAAGGTTTTTGACCCTCAATCAGACTAGCACCCACCTTAAGAAATTGGGAGCCCAGTTGAGCGGAAGAGGCACTAGAAGGTCGACTAGAGGGAATCTGCATGAGGGCAAGAAGAGATATGGGTTCAGTTGCTCTAAGATACTACCCATCAAAAATCGTCAGCAACCTTCGTTGTTCTACTGATATACGGGTGATGTACAGACTTAGATATGCCTAGAGGATACGCATAGAGGGGGTGACAATCACTTCAACCAACCCCCTATACTGCCCTTATATACTTTTGAATCAGGATGACACGTCATGAGGGCATTGGTAGCAGGGGCAACAGGTCAAACTGGCAGGCGGATTGTCGAACAGTTGCTGGCGCAGGAGATCGCAGTCAGAGCGTTGGTTCGCGACAGTGCCAAGGCGACAGAACTGCCGACCGGCGTAGAAATTGCAGTGGGCGACGTGCTGCAGCCCAGTACGCTAGCTGCCGCCCTGGTTGACTGTGACGTCTTAGTCAGCGCGACCGGGGCAGCGCCTAGTTTCGATCCAACTGGGCCTTATAAAGTTGATTATGAAGGTAATAAAAATTTGGTCGATGCAGCTAAGCAGGCAAATGTCGACCAGTTTGTGATGGTCTCTTCACTCTGCGTTTCTAAAATCTTTCACCCGCTTAACTTGTTTTGGGGCATTCTCTACTGGAAACACCAGGCTGAAGACTATCTTAAAAGCAGCGGCGTTCCTTACACTATCGTTCGTCCCGGCGGTCTGAGAAACGAAGACAACACTGAGGCAATTGTGATGTCTTCGGCTGACACGCTGTTTGAAGGCAGCATCCCCCGGCAAAAAGTTGCCCAGGTATGTGTAGAAGCGCTCAGTCAGCCAACGGCCAAAAATAAGGTGGTAGAAATTGTCACCAGCGAGAACGCTACCCCGCAGCCATTGGCCACCCTATTCGCAAATGTTGGATAGCAGCACATAGTCCGCTAGAAAAACCAGCCATAGCTATGCAGGCCCTTGCCCAAAAGGTTGACGCCCAAATAGCAAATCCAAACCACGACAAAGCCTGAAGCGGCCAGGATAGCGGGCTTTCTACCCTGCCAGCCTTTGGTAATTCGGGCATGCAAATAGGCTGCGAATATCAGCCAGGTAATCAGCGCCCAGGTTTCTTTGGGATCCCAGCTCCAGTACGATCCCCAAGCTTCATTGGCCCAAACAGCGCCGGCAATGATGCCGATGGTCAACAGCGGAAAGCCCAGACCGATAATGCGATAGCTGATATTGTCTAGCGTGTCCGCCAGGGTCAATCGCTGCAGGGACAGCGCGGTGCTCGCCGCAGCAGGCTTCGTTTTTTCGAGTAGGGCAGTAGTACCGCCTCCAGAAACAGTGAGAGACTCTCCTAAGCGTTCTGTGGCCATACTTTCTACCGGGATGGCATCGGCACGCTTCAGCTGATGTTTTCTGTCGCGAAACCCACCCGTGCCGACAGAGCTACCCCTGAGCGCAACGGCCTGGCCTCGGGTAACGATTAGAAAGGCGATCGCAATCAAAGAACCCACCATCAGCGCCGAATAGCTCAGCAGCATGACGCTGACATGCATCATCAGCCAGTTAGACTTAAGCGCAGGGACCAAAGGCTCAGAGACCTGCATGGTCGCGGGTAACGTCAGAGCTGCGAAAGCCGTGATCGCCATCGCTACCGGCGAGGTGACCGCGCCAATCCAGCGGCTACCGCTCAGGCGCTCAGCCACAAAGTGCACAGCGGTGATGCCCCAGGCGATGAAAAATAAAGACTCGTATAGGTTGCTCAGGGGGAAGTAGCCGCCTTCTATCCAGCGAGCAGTTAGCAGCGCCGCCAGGCAAAGATTGCCAATGGCCATGCCAGCCCCCCCGATCACCGGCAGCAATTTTACTTCAGAGAAAGCAAGCCCGCCCCAGTAGGCCAGCATCGTGGCGAATAAAATGGCAAAGGCGGCGTTGTCTAACCAGCCTTCCAAGTCCGCAAGGCTCAGAGTAGCAAAATCCATAGAGTCGTTGATTATTCAGTCTTTTTTAAGCTTAGGGACCGATCCCTTACTGTATATCTTACCGATAGGAGATACGAACGGGTATGAAGCAGGTGAATGTTAATATCCTTCAGGGCTTTCTTGACTCGGGGCTAAGTGCTAACTCCATTTTCAGCAGCCCTCGTTGAATGCTATCTGAGCGTTGTCTAAGCTACGGCTATTCCCCTGAATTGCGAGTAGCCTGACGAGTAAATACACAACAGCAACATACCCTTCATTTGAGAGAACAATCATGGACGC
>JBARVU010000270.1:0-2089 GCA_049646425.1 Phormidesmis sp.
CCCCAGTACACACCCTGGGTGCGACGGCTAATGCAACCGCTGATGCCTGCCTGGACGGCGTGGAAGACAGATGTTGCTGAAATAGAAACGCACCATGTAGAAACGCTGGCAAAGCTATATCACCAGATGTCAGCAGGTAAAACGCGGCTGCTGATTGCCTTTCGCCATCCCAGCCCGACTGACCCTTACATGCTCAGCCATTTGTTCTGGCGGGATTTACCTAGAACGGCTAGAGAGCTTGGGTTGGGCTTGGGCAAGACGCATTCCTACTTCATCTATGACCGGGGGATTCCGCTGTGGGCTGGAGGCTATCTGAGCTGGGTTTTTTCTCGCCTGGGCGGCGTGCCGATTCAGCGCGGCAAGTTGGATTTGCGATCACTCAAAACAGCCCGCGATCTGCTGCTGAACGGTCGCTTTCCCCTGGCAGTCGCGCCCGAAGGTGGCAACAACGGTCATAACGAAGTTGTCAGTCCGCTGGAGCCAGGGATTGCTCAGCTCGCCTTCTGGTGCGCAGAAGATCTCAGGGCCAATAGCCGATCTGAATCGGTTGTCATTCTACCCGTGGGAATCCAATATCGCTACTTGAAGGCACCCTGGAAACAGCTCGATGTCCTGCTTGGGCAGCTCGAAGCAGACAGCGGGCTAGATTTGCCGACCCAATCAAACGAGCCCTCGATAAGGTTAGAAGCTGGCGAGCAGGCTGAACGCTACCAGCGGCTTTACCGGCTAGCCGAACATTTGCTGACGATGATGGAAGGCTACTACAGCGAGGTTTACGGGCTGAATTTTGATCGGGCTGAGACCAGTTCGGATCCGAATGCGCAGCTAGCTGAACGTCTAAGCATGCTGATGAATAAGGTTTTGCAAGTCGCAGAAGATTATTTTGGGCTGCGGCCTAAGGGCAGTGTGATTGACCGCTGTCGCCGGCTTGAGCAGGCTGGGTGGGATCGCATTTTTCGAGCAGATATGACCCGCCTATCGCCGGTAGAACTGGGGTTGGCCAATCGGATTGCCGCCGAAGCTGACTTGCGAATGTGGCATATGCGCCTGATGGAAAGCTTTGTGGCGGTGACCGGTCGCTATGTAAAAGAGCATCCGAGCGCCGATCGCTTTGCGGAAACTACACTACTGCTGCGCAGCATGGCCAGTAAGCTAAAGGGCCAGCCGGTCTCTCGTCCACAGCTGGGTCCGCAAAAGGCAATTATCACCGTTGGCCAACCGATTGAGGTGACCGGGCGGCTAGCGGACTATAAAACCCAGCGTCGGGGGGCGATCGCCACGCTCACAAAGGATCTCCAAACTGAACTGGAATCCTTGATTTTGACGGATTGATACAGCAGCGCAGGCTCCCCCACTCCCCTACACCAGCGGCTCCATCCTTTCAGAGACGACCGCATAAAACGGGTCACCACCGCCCATGCCCATCATCTGCAAGAAAGCAGGGGCTTCTGATTTTTTGACGATAGTTTCAATGTTGCCAAAGCCAGGAATCGCTTCAAAGTAGCGTTTTACGAGCGCGACCCGGCTGGCCTCACTACTGTCTCGCCAAGCAGCGATCGCCTTTTCGTAGAACATCCGATTGGAAAAGCTAACAATCGCAATACCACCGGGTTTAAGGACGCGGTACATCTCCGCAAAGATCTCTTCGGGATACTGAATGTACTGCACAGAGACCGTATTAATAACCGCGTCAAAGGAACAGTCTGCGAGCGGGAAGGTTTGATTTTCATTCAAATTTTGAACGAAGTAGTGATCTAGCTGACGGTTGCGCGCTAGCTCTTCGCCGTTGAGCCCGTGGCCTTCGATGTGGGCATATGCGACGTCGGTAGGGAGATGGGAGACCCAGCTGCTCATCAGGTCTAGAATGCGGCTGTTAGGAGAGAGGCGATCACGATACAGCTCAGTCAGTTGGGCGATAAACCCTTCGTCGACGTGGGTGACAAACCGAGGCGAACTGTAAAATAGAGAATCGTCTGAGGGATCGAGCTTAGCTCTTTGGTCGGCTTTTAGCACCATAGGACGGCACGTGACTGCAATGTAAAAGGGGTCAAGATTAACTATGGTAAGTCAACCTCGACCCTGTTGTTTG
>JBARVU010000271.1:0-11481 GCA_049646425.1 Phormidesmis sp.
TTTACACCCATTGCCTGAACGTGCGATCGCCAGGGGATAAACTTCAGTTCGTTTTCTAGGCTTTCAATGCTCACCGGCGAATGCGCCCGCTTGAGCATCTTTTCATCGACTGCCTCTAGAGGCAGCCAGTGTTCTGTTCGCCCCATCTCTTGGCCAGTACGGTAGCACAGGTCAAATCCGCCGCGCTCTGGGTTCATGCTCAGTACCAGGAGCTGATCGGTGCCAATGCGAGCGGCGAGCTGCTCAACACAGAGCCTTAACACGTGCTGCCAGTCGCGATCGCTGTGAATACTGCGGGTGATGCCAGCGCTGAGCAAATGGTCAGACTTCACCTGGCTAAGGGCTTCGTCCATCTCTGAGGTCGGCATAGCCAAGCCAATCAGTTTGGCGACACCCTGCACGTATTTTTTTTCGACCTCACTCCAAATTCTCGGACTGGTGCCTTCGGTCGTGATAAATCCCTGTAGTTCGCCCTGGTAGATAATTGGCGCAACGATCAGCGACTGAACGTTGAGATGCTGCATCAGGCGGCTAGCGATACTCGCTTTCAAAGAGCCTGAAGCTTCACCCAGCACAATCATCTCTTCAGCACACAGCTTTTGATAAAGAGTTTGCACCTCGCTCACTAACAAGGTGCCCGTTGTTTTTCCCTTGAGCTTACCCCCCCGACACCAAAAGCTGCGTCCCCGAGACTCAAGCCAGTAGAGACTGACGGGCGCCCCGACAAATTTTTGAGTTTCGTCGGCAATCATTTCCAAGCGAGCATCCAGCCCTGGCAGCGCTTGCAGGGAGCCCAGGAGCGCCAGTAATGGCTTGGCGGGTTGCTTAGTCTGCTGTCGCTGGGCTTCCAGTGCATTCTGATGGAGTGATTCTGCCAGGGCATTGCTAATCGCCAGCAGCGTAGAGTTCTCCAAAACTCCCGGAATTACGCCCCAGCGGCCCGATCCTAAAATCATCAGACCCAGACAAATCCCCTTGCGCTGAATCGGTAGAATGACCGTGCCCTGTAGCTCAAAGGTCTTCGCGATGCGAGCCCAGGCACCGGCCCTGGCTTCTTCGCGGATATCGGGAACGACCACTGGCTGCTGCTGCACAATTACCTGTTCTAGCAGGTCACCGGGATGCAGAGATAAAGACGTTTGAGAAAAGCGACGGGGGCCATGGGTGACCACGCCACGAGTGTTGAGCTGGTGGTTGAAACGGTCGTATAGCCCCATCCACAGCAGCGTGTAGCCAAACTCCGCGCGGATGGCCTCAAGCGCTGCTTGGACAGATTCTTCGATGGTTTCGGCTTCCCAGATAGCCGGCAATACCTGGCTGAGATCCTGCTTTTTAAGATCGGTGGCGCGACGATCAGCGCTTTGGTTGGGATTTTGAGCTTCGAGCTTAACCATATGGGGACAGAACCGCTGAGAGCTAGAACCGAGGGTTGTGAACAGGACGAGGGAATCGAAAGATGCTGGGCCGATGAGAAGGCTTAGGCAGGGCCAGTCCAAAACATCTGCAGAGGGCCTTTGTAAATGCTGCCTTTGTAAATGCTGCCTTTGTAAATGCTGTATACCCGTATGGTTCCCTACCCAATCACCGGGTTAAACGATTTTGGGATAAGTCGATGCCAGAACTGCTCACGACCTTCAAAAGGCTTAAAAATTACTGATATATTTGCTGTCTAGGTAGATTTCGCTAGCCGCCTTCGAGGAAGTTTGTTTTGCAACAGCTGTATAAGTTTGGTCTGCGCCCGCTTTTGTTCAATGCCCTTAAAGCTGATCTAGAAACAGTGCATCGCCAAACGATTAACACCCTTGCTTGGCTGTCGGCTGACCCCAACCAAAGTGTCCTGGTGTCTCAACCCATCCGGCGAGCAGCTCAAGCCGCAATCAGGGCAAGCTGTCAAACGCGTCATTCCTGCCTCAGCCAGTCTCTTTGGGGACTTTCGTTTGAAAACCCTTTTGGCCTAGCTGCTGGATTCGACAAGGACGGTACCGCTGCTAAAGCTTGGCCTTTGCTAGGGTTTGGCTTTGCAGAACTCGGCACGGTCACCTATCTTGCCCAGCCCGGTAATCCCCAGCCCAGACTGTTTCGCTTAGCGGCTGATAAAGCAGCGCTCAATCGCATGGGTTTCAATAATCAGGGGGCAGCGGCTTTAGCGAAACGGTTGGCTGATCTATGGCCTGAAGGTCACTATCCGGCCCCGATTGGCATTAACTTGGGCAAGTCAAAAGTAACGCCTTTATCAGCGGCGGCTGAGGACTATCGCCAAAGCTTTGAGCTGCTCAAAAGGCAGGGCAGCTATTTTGTGGTTAATGTCTCTTCGCCCAATACGCCCGGCTTGAGGTCTCTTCAGGCAAAAGAACAGCTTGGGCCAATCTTAGAAACGCTGCAAATAGCGAACACTGACAGCAAACCTCTTCTGGTAAAAATTTCACCTGACCTGGCACGGGAAGATATCTGTGAAATTGTTGAGCTGGCGAAAGCTTACCGGCTAGCAGGCATCATTGCGACCAATACGACCATTGACCGAGAAGGCTTAGCGACTCAAAAGATTGCCCAAACCGGCAAGGCGGTTGCCGAAGAAGCAGGCGGCATCAGCGGCAGACCAGTGGGCCAACGCTCGACAGAGGTAATCCGCCTAATTTATGAACAAACCCAGGGGACGATACCGATTGTTGGGGTGGGGGGCATTTTCAACACCGAGGATGCCTGGGCCAAAATTACGGCAGGGGCTTCTCTGCTGCAAACGTATACCGGCTGGGTGTACGAAGGGCCAACGATGGTCAGGCAGATTTTAGCGGGACTGGCCGATAAACTAGATGAGTACGGGCTGAAGAATATCTCAGCGGCAGTCGGCCTCGCCCATCGTTGAGATTGGGAGTTTATGCGAGTTCACCAGCTTCGTCGTCGCGTTTGATATTGTCCTTGACGTAGGTGTTTAGCCACTGCACCATCTCCCACAGGACGTGACCAACTGCCTCACGCGAGCGATAGCTGTGTTCTTCGTAAGGCAAGCTCACCCAGCGCACGGTGCCTCCGAGACCTTTGATGGCTTCGTATAAACGCTCTGTTTGCATCGGGTAGGTGCCCGAATTGTTGTCGGCAGCGCCATGAATGAGTAGCAGCGGATACTTGATTTTGTTGGCGCTGATAAAAGGAGACATCCGGTGGTACGTGTCCGTCGCGTCCCAGTAGCTGCGCTGCTCGCCCTGAAAGCCAAAGGGAGTCAGGCTACGGTTATAGGCGCCGCTGCGGGCAATGCCAGCGCAGAAGAGATCGCTGTGGGCCAGCAGGTTGGCGGTGGTGAAGGCACCGTAGGAGTGACCGCCGATAGCGATGCGGGTGCGATCGCTCACCCCCCGCTTAACCAGGTAATCCACCGCCGCCGTCGCACTCGCAATCAGCTGCTCTAGATAGGTGTCATTCGGTTCGGCTTCACCCTCTCCCACAATCGGCATGGTAGGGCCAGACAAAAGCGCGTAGCCCTGCGTCAGCAAAAACATCGCTGACGCGCGGCTAGGCCGACTGAAGGTATTTTCTGATCGGGTGACCTGGCTGGCGGTCTGGCGGCTCTTGTGTTCTTCGGGGTAAACCCACAGCAGAGTTGGCAGGGAACCATGCGCTAAGTCATAACCGGGCGGCAGGTACAGCGTCGCTGAGAGTTCCAGGCCGTCGGCGCGGCGGTAGCGGACAATCTCTTTGTGAATGGTCTTGTACCAGGGAAGCGGATCGCTGAAGTGGGTGAGCGCTGTTTCCTGACCATTGTCATGCAGCCAGTAGTTCCCCGGTTCAGTCTTGGTTTCGCAGCGGACGATGAGCTGTTTTGCGGCTGGATCGAGGACTTTTTGAACGCTAGAGAAGGTGTCTTCGGGTGATCGCCACAGCCTCTGTTTCTTCAGTGTCTTCAAATTGAATCGATCTCTAAAAGGATAAACCCCATCAGCCGAAGCCCCTTTGCCTTTGAGATAAATATCGCCCTCTGCCGAAATCAACAGCGTCGGCCAGCCAAATTTGCCGGGACTGGTCACCGGCTCACCGGGATTGCTGTAGGCATCTTGAAAGTTACGTTCTTCAAGCAGGGTAGGGGTTACTTCGATGTCGGGAGAAAGTCGCCAGGTACGTACCTGACGGCTGTTGTAAAAGGCTTCGTAGGCGATCGCCGTGGCCTCATCCCCCCAGACTATCGTATTGAAACGGAGACTAGATTGCCACAGTAGCGCGGGCGAACCGGTGAAAGGAGCCGATAGGGTGTAGAGGCGATCGCGATAGTCACTCTCTATTCGCGCGTCACCGCCGTCTACAGCCTCTACCCAATAGAGCGTAGCGGGCTGGTCAGGGCGCCAGCTGATCCGCCGCCGCCCGGCTCTAACCGAGTCAAAATTAATTGGAATCTCTTCGGCCAGCGGCAAGTCGGCGACGGTATAGACGGATTCGCCCTGCAAGTTGAGAATGTCGGTACGGCTGGGAAAGCGAGAGAGCGGGACTTGATAAGAAAAAGGCCGATGTGTCACAGTCGCTTTGATCCACTGTCCATCCGGAGAGGGAGAGAAACCCTGAAACAGATCTGCGCCTGTAAGGGGGGTCTGTTCACCTGCGAGGGTAACGCGCACAAGCTGCGAAGCTAAATAATACTCCAACAGGCGCTCGTCGTGAGGATCTTTGAGCAGGTTGGTGTAGGTGCGGGCTGGAGCGGTGCGGCCCAGGTTTTCTTCGACAACGGGGCCAACCGGCAGGGCAGGGGCACTGGGGGGAGAGGGGGTATCTACTCGAACTTTGCAAATCAGGCTGTTGTCTGACAGCCAGCGGGTGGCACTCCCGCCGGTCTCGTTGAGAATTGGCCCAGTAAGCGCTTTAGCCTGAGCAGTTTCTAAATCGAGAACCCACAGACTGATGCCACTTTTAAGATCTGAAGCACTAGAAAGTTGGGTGTGTGTGAAAGAGAGATACTGGCCACAGTCTGACCAGTCAAGGCCCCGAATGCGGGCATCGGGTGGCAGCGCTATGGGTTTGGCGGTCTTCTCAGTGCGACGGCGGACGGCGATCGCCCGGTAATAGCCCGGTTTGGCTGGCCCCCAGGTCTGCGGGTTGAGCTGGAATCCAGCGATCGCCACCGTGGGCACGGCCAGTTCTTCTATTGGCGGAAGTTCGGCCTGAGTAAACTCAACAATCCACTCGCCGTTGGGGGAAAAGACGACAGCCGGGAGGCGGGGAGCGGTGAGCATGGCCGCGATAGGCTCAGGGGGAGTTTGCCAGGTGTCCTGAGCAGGGGGGGTCATCATTTAATCTTCCGTGAATTCGTCCATAGAGGGGCAGGTGCAGATCAAGTTGCGATCACCAAACGCCTGGTCAATCCGATTGACGGTGGGCCAGAATTTGCGATCGCGTGTCCACTCGGTGGGGAAGACTGCTTGAGCGCGGGAGTAGGGGCGCTGCCAATCCTCTACCAGATCGGCGGTGGTGTGAGGGGCATGGTGTAAGGGGCTGTCTTCGGGGGCAATCAACTCTGATTCGATCTGTTGGATTTCAGCGCGAATGGCAATCATGGCGTCACAAAAGCGATCTAGTTCGCTCAGAGATTCACTCTCGGTCGGCTCGACCATGATTGTACCGGCTACCGGCCAGGACATCGTGGGCGGATGGAAGCCATAGTCGATCAGGCGCTTGGCAATATCATCGACGTTGACATTCGCCGATTTTTTGAACCCTCGCAAATCGACGATGCACTCATGGGCCACCAGGCCGCTAGCACCTTTGTACAAAATGTCGTAGTGCCCTTCTAGCCGCTTGGCGATGTAGTTCGCGCTTAAGATTGCGACTTCGCTCGCCAACTTGAGCCCTTCAGCGCCCATCATTTGAATGTACATCCAGGAGATTGGCAAGATACTGGCACTGCCCCAAGGCGCAGCGGCAACGGCCCCAATCGCCTGTTCTCCCCCAGTTTGGACAAGCGCATGACCGGGTAAGAAGGGCACCAGGTGCGCGGCCACACCAATCGGACCAACGCCTGGGCCACCGCCCCCGTGTGGGATGCAAAAGGTTTTATGCAGGTTGAGATGGCACACGTCTGCACCCATATCGCCGGGGCGACAGAGGCCAACCTGGGCATTCATATTAGCCCCATCCATATAGACTTGGCCGCCGTGGCGATGCACAGTCTCACACACCGCTTTGATACTCTCCTCAAATACGCCGTGCGTAGAGGGATAGGTCACCATCAAAGCAGCGAGATTGTCTTCGTGTTTCTTCGCCTTGTCTTTTAAATCGGCCACATCAATGTTGCCATCGTCATCGCATTTTACAGCGACGACCTTCATCCCAGCCATAACCGCGCTCGCGGGGTTCGTACCATGAGCAGACTGCGGAATCAGGCAGACCTCGCGATGTGCTTCACCGCGTGAGTCATGATACTGACGAATTACCAACAGCCCAGCATATTCTCCCTGAGAGCCAGCGTTAGGCTGGAGAGAAACACCTGCAAATCCCGTAATCTCTGAAAGCCAACGCTCTAGCTGAGTGAAGAGTATCTGATAGCCCCGAGTTTGAGAGAGCGGTGCAAACGGGTGAATCTGGGCAAACTGCGGCCAGCTAATCGGCACCATTTCAGCAGTGGCATTCAGCTTCATCGTGCAAGATCCCAACGGAATCATGGCGTTGGCCAAAGAGAGATCTTTGCACTGCAGGCTGTACAGGTAGCGCAGCAGCTCGGTTTCACTGTGGTACTGATTAAAGACAGGATGTGTGAGATAGCTTGAGGTGCGTTTGAGCGCTTCAGGCAAAGGTTTCGGACTCAAAGATTCCAGGCTAGGAACCGCTTGGTCACCGGCAAATATCGTCAGCAGTTCAGTCACTTGGGCCAGTCCCGTGGTTTCATCTAAAGCGATGCCGAGGCTAGCAGTACAAGACTGTTGAAACCGCTCAGACTGAACGGGGTCAACGCGCAGATTGATCTGGCGTTCAGCCGCTCGGGCGATGATATTGGCGGTTTCTTCGCCGGTGGCGACCGTTAGCGTATCGAAAACTGGCCCTGTGCTCAAGCGATAGCCCAGCTGACGAAGCCCCTCTGCCAAAGCCGCTGTGAGCTGCTGAATCCGATTGGCGATCGCCCTCAGCCCCGCCGGGCCGTGATACACCGCGTAGCTACTGGCGATAATGGCCAGCAGCACTTGAGCCGTGCAGATATTGCTGGTGGCGGAGTCGCGGCGAATATGCTGCTCACGGGTTTGCAGTGCCAGTCGTAAAGCCGGGGCACCCTTGCTGTCTTTGGACAGGCCAACCAAGCGACCGGGCAGCTTGCGAGCGTAGGCTTGGCGGGTGGCAAAGTAAGCAGCGTGAGGGCCACCGTAGCCCAGGGGGACGCCAAACCGCTGGGTATTGCCGACCGCGATATCCGCGCCAAATTCACCGGGCGCTTTGAGCAGGGTCAGGCTCAATAAATCGGCGGCGACGGTGACCAGGGTACCGACCGCATGCGCCTGCGCAATGAAATCTGTATAGTCAAAAATTGCCCCATCGGTAGCCGGATACTGAAGCAGCGCGCCGAAGAAGGGGCCGCTTTCGGCATCGAAGTGCCGGTGATCGCCGACGATGACCTCTATATTAAGCGGGTGCGATCGCGTCTTGATCACCTCAATTGTCTGCGGATGACAGGCCGACGACACCCAAAACCGCTTAGCCGCCCTGGCTTCTCTGCTTTTGCACAGGCCATAGCTCATGCTCATGGCTTCGGCGGCGGCAGTGCCTTCGTCAAGCAGCGAAGCATTGGCAATTTCCAGGCCGGTCAGGTCGCTGACCATCGTTTGATAGTTCAGCAGGGCTTCCAATCGCCCCTGAGAAATCTCGGGCTGGTAGGGGGTGTATTGGGTGTACCAACCAGGATTTTCTAAAATATTGCGCTGAATCACCGGCGGCGTAATGCAGTTGGCATACCCTAAGCCGATATAGCTGCGGTATACCTGATTTTGAGCGGCGATGTCTCCGATCTTTTTAAGCGCGGCTGTTTCACTCAGTCCCGCTTCTATCGCCAGCGGTTTTTCCAAGCGGATGCCTGCCGGAACAGCCGCCGCGATCAGCGCTTCTAAACTGTCGAACCCAAGCACCGTCAGCATGTTGTCGATACCTGGCGCGGTCGGGCCAAGGTGACGCTCGGCAAATCGATCAGCGCTGAGACTATCTATCCAGGGCGGGCGATGCTCAGCCACTGGACTGGCGACGGTTGCAGCTGCGCTAGAGAGAACGTCGGGCGATGGAGCGAGTTGGTCGTAGGACATATTAGAGAGAGTAGAGAGGTGATCGCTCACCCGTAAGGGCGAGCTTATCAAACTGCCAAGCAGACTGCACAACCCACAGAAATGAGGGCAATACCTGCAGTCTTCCTATTGTGAATAGTAGAGCGCATTAATATTGTGTAACAAAGAACGGTTCATCGCTATCGACAGCGATGAACACCCAAGTCCATAAATATTCATAGATCAGTCACTCCAGACTGATCGCTATCGGGCCTAGCTGCCTTCGACCTGTTCTTCATATTCGGCTGCGGACATCGCCTCATCGAGATCAGAAAGGTCATCCGCTTTTACCTTGATCAGCCAGGCTTCACCATAGGGATCATTTGCAATATCCTCGGGGGAGTCGAGCAGCGTGTCATTGCGCTCTAGCACCGCACCGCTAACCGGCGACTTGAGATCTTCAACCGCCTTGACCGATTCAATCGTGCCAAAGTTTTCGCCTCTTTCGACCAGATCGCCAATCTCAGGCAGCTCTAAAAATACGACATCACCCATCTGATCCACGGCAAAGGCAGTGATGCCCACCGTCACGATTTTTTCCTCTTCGTCGACGCGGGCGTATTCGTGGCTATCTAAGTATTGCAGGTCTTCGGGGTATTCAAAGGGCATAGTGCTTTTCTCTCAAGAACATTCCACAGGGTTACAGTGAAGCGACGAACTCAAATTCTGTCTTCTTACTTCATTGCTCATCCTTCATACTTTATAAAAGGGTCGCTTTACAACGGTGGCCGGGAAGGTTTTGTTGCGAATAGCGACTTCCAAACGCTGCCCAACTTTAGCCAAAGCAGGCGGCACATAGCCCAGGGCGATCGGGTAGCCCAGTGTGGGTGAAAGGGTTCCACTGGTCACCGTGCCAACCGGGTTTCCCTGGCTGAGTATAGGGTAGTCATGACGAGCAATATTGCGGCCTTCTAAAGTAAGCCCGACCAGTCTGTGCGCTAAGCCTTCTGCCTTTTGCCGCTCTAGCACAGCGCGACCGATAAAGTCTGCGGGTTTATCCCAATGCACTAGCCAACCGAGCCCTGCTTCTAAAGGCGTCGTTGTATCGCTGATATCTTGACCGTACAGGGCCATCGATGCCTCTAGCCTGAGCGTATCGCGGGCACCCAGCCCGCAAGGGGTCACGGCCAAATCCATCAGCGCTTGCCAGACGCCAGTCGCCGCAGCGGCAGGTACCATAATCTCAAACCCATCTTCTCCGGTATAGCCTGTTCTCGCAAAGAAGGCGGGTTGACCCAGCAGTTCTCCAGTGAAGTGATTGTAGCGAGGTACGGACGAGAGATCGTGATCGGGGCACACCTCCTGAAGTCGGGCGGTCGCGGCTGGCCCTTGCACAGCAATCAGCGCTTGTTCAAGCGAAAGGTCTTGTAGCTGTACGGTATCGGGCAAATGCTTTTGCAACCAAATTTTGTCTTTCTCTGTTGTCCCCGCGTTCACAATCAGCGTAACGGTCTGCTGATCGCCGGTATGCCCCTGATGATAGACAATGAGATCATCAATGATGCCTCCTTGCTCGTTGAGTAAAACCGTATACTGAGCTTTACCTGCGCTCAGCCGAGCCAAATCGGATGGAACGAGCTGCTGTAAGGCGGCAATGACCTCTGCACCTGTGAGCACAAATTTACCCATATGGGAGATATCGAAAGCGCCTGCCTCCTGGCGAACTGCCTGGTGCTCTTGTAAAATACCGCTGAACTGCACGGGCATTTCCCAGCCGGAGAAGCCAGTCATTCGCGCCTGGTGCTGAAGACAGGGGTATAGAGAAGTGCGAAGCAGGGGGGGCGTCATAGCAGCCTGTGGAGAGAACGTCCAAAGCATAGCAAAAGGCCGCCCAGAAAATCTTTCTCTCGGCGACCTTCTTATTTATCAGTGCTGACAGCCTCATTACTTTCAGCCGCTGGCCTGTAGCAGATTGAACTGAACAGTAGACTAACCAGCTAGGCTAGCGAGATCAAACGTAGGTGGCAGCAGCACAGTATCTATCACGTGAATAATCCCGTTGTCAGCGACAACATCAGGCTGGACAACAGTTGCCATGTCGTTCACCATCACACCATCCGCGTCTACCGCAATATCTAAAGCTTCACCTTCGACAGTGCTGACTTCGCCACTTTCAATTTCCGTGGAGGGGACAGCGCCCTCAACCACGTGATAAGTGAGGATTTCGGTCAGTGCTTCCTGGTTTTCAGGCAGGAGCAATTGATCAAGGGTGCCTTCCGGCAGAGCGGCGAACGCTTCATCCGTCGGTGCGAACAAGGTATAAGGGCCTTCAGAACTGAGCGTTTCCTCCAAACCGGCGGCCTGAACAGCAGCGATTAGCGTATCAAAAGAACCGTTGGCGACAGCGACATCTACGATATCGCCAGTGACGGCTGGGTCGGCAGCATCGCCTTCGGGCATTTCAGACGTAATCTCAGCAGTGGTATCTTCTACAGGATCCCCTGCGCAAGATACCGCAACCGGCAAAATTAGCAGCGCAGCGGCAACGCCGGTAAACTTTTTGAGGGACTTAGGTGAAACAAAAAAACGCATATTTTTCTTCTAGGTTAACAAGTGAAAGGTAAGGGACAGCGCAGTTCTGAATCTGTTCAACAGCGCAGGTTGCCATCCGTGGCTCTCATTAGAGAAGGGAAAAATTAACAATTACCCCGGATTTTAGTTACAGTTTTGTAATGTTTCTCAGAAATCAACCTGACTTTAGGGAGATGCCAACAGCGAGCTATCGGCAATCGTTAATATTCACTCATAAAGCGTCGAGTCTTGTAACGTCTAAGGATTGATTGCCAGTGCATGTTCTATTTGTAGAAGATGAGCCGAAGATTGCTAGCTTCGTGCAGATTGGGTTAAAAGAGCAGGGGTTTGTGGTGGACTATTGCGATCACGGTGATCGCGCTTACGAAAAAGCCACCGAAAACGAATACGACGTGATCTTGCTCGACATCATGATGCCGGGAAAAGACGGCCTGTTCATCCTCAAGCACCTGCGACAGCTCGGCCGCAACACCCCGGTGATTTTGCTCACCGCTCGCAACGAGCTTGATGATCGCCTGCACGGGCTAAACCTAGGCGCAGATGACTATATTGCCAAGCCCTTTTTTGTCGAGGAGCTAGTGGCGCGACTGTATGCGGTGGTGCGCCGCAGCGCAGGCGAGGGGCAAAACCTGGTGACCGTGGGGCCGTTTAAGTTAGACCGCATTACCCGGAC
>JBARVU010000272.1:0-21377 GCA_049646425.1 Phormidesmis sp.
GTAGAGCCGCTCAACTTAGCTAATACTGGCGCATTCCCTGCCGATGCCGACGTACTCATCATCGCGGGGCCGCAGCAGGCGCTATTTGACAAAGAAGTGGCTGCTGTCAAAGACTATCTAGAAGCAGACGGCAGCGTCTTTATCATGATTGACCCGCAGATAAAATCCGGTCTAGAAGACCTGATGAGTCAGTGGGGCGTTGTCCCAGAAGATACTTTGGTGATCGACACTTCTGGCGGTGGTCAGCTGGTCGGGCTTGGGCCTGCGGCTCCCCTAGTGACTGACTACGGCGATCACCCGATTACGGCAGCGTTTGAAGACGGACGCTCATTCTTCCCGGTGGTTCGTCCGCTGCAGATCCAGGCAGTCAGCAAGATTGAAGAAACGCCGCTGCTGTTTACCAATCAGCGCAGTCATGCTCAGCCGATTACCGCAGGCGAGCTGTCAGTCGACCCCGATAAAGCGCCCGAAGGCCCTTTTGCCATTGGCGTGGCACTCTCTCGTCCCGCGTCGGAAACTGCGGAGGATCCAAAGCTACCCAATAAGCCATCGCCCGAACAGGGGGACGGCATTGAGGACACCAGTTCTGCCGAAGCACCGTCAGAGACCGCACAGGGAACCGATAAGCCTGAGTTGGATTTGCCTGCTGCAGAGAGCCGGATGGTCGTAATTGGCAATTCTAGCTTTGCGACCGACGGCCTGTTCGGCCAGCAGCTCAACGGCGACGTGTTTCTCAACTCGGTGAACTGGCTGAGCAAGTCAGATAATCCGACGCTCTCTATTCGCCCCAAAGAGCCCACCAATCGCCGCTTCAATCTGACGGTGACGCAGCAGATTTTGCTAATGCTGCTGGCGCTGGTGGTGTTTCCGCTGTTAGGACTGATTGGAGCAGGCACACTATGGGCGCGGCGGCGCTAAGGAAAGTACAGATGCTACAGCGTACGACGCTATTACTGTTGGTAGGAGCCGTTGCGCTTGGCGGCGGTGTTCTGCTGCTCGAAAGCCGTCAGGATAGCTTAACGGCTAATTCGGCTGTAGACACTTCAAATGAGCTAGATGACGCCAAGGAACAGATCTTTCCGTTTGCAGAAGAAGATGTGGAAAGCTTTAAAGTTGAGCGACCGGCAGGGGCGATCGCCTTTAGCCAAAGCAACGATACTTGGCAAATGGATGAACCCCAGATGGGCCCAGCCGAAGCGGGTGCAGTCGCCTTTTTGCTCAGCCAGCTCACCGACCAGTCTGCCCGCAAGCTCAGCGTAGAAGCCGCCAAGCTCGAAGACTTTGGCCTTGCCGACCCCACTGTTCAAGTTGAGCTGATGGCCAACGGTCAGCCCTACCAGCTTTTAATCGGCGGCGCGGCGTTTACCGGCGACCGGCTATATGTGCAGGCAATAGATATTCAAACCAAAGCGGCTCCAGCAGAAGATACCCAGACCGCAAACAGTCCTTCAACGGCTGTCGATATCTACCTCGTCCCCGGAGGACTGGCAAACGCAGTGAATCGACCCACCGCCGAATGGATAGCTCAGAGCGAATCGTCGCCCCCAAGTGCCCCTGACTAAAGCCGTTGCTGCACTGGTCTATACAGGTAGCTGGCTACCCACGTAAGACCATCCCACCCGGTTGACAGGCTCTGTGTCACGCTGAGCTTCCCGGTCAGACAGGGCGATGATGATGATCGTAGTGACCATTGCTAACAGCAGAATGAAGCCCATATTCCAGGGCTGATCGTCTTTAGGATGCCTCTCTTCACGCTCTCTGTGCTTCCTTTCTCGCTCAGTATCAAAGAAATCGTAGCCACAGTTGACGCAGTGATGATGCATCAGATCATCAGTTTTGAAGTTGTCGTTGGTGGTGAGAAGGTGCTCCTGGCAGCTGGGACAAGCATGTTTGCTCTTTTTAATATTCGGCACTGTGGTAGATAGCATAGGTTTCGACTCCTACGAAGGGAGAGAATCACAGGCAGTGGATAAGCATGCTACGGATTCAGCCGGTAGCCAGAAACTATCGAGGCGCGATCACCTATTCAGGACGGCCACCAGCCATTGATGTTGTCTGTAAACATACTGAGCTGCCTATATCGCTAAACTAAATAGCTTGGTTAGGAGCCGTCATCCGTGCAGCAGTTCCAATCAAGAAATCAGCTTATACAAGCGGAATTACGCAAAGATCTCGTTAAGAAATCAAAAAATCACGTCCAGTACAGAATCTCAGCTTGCGGAAAATACTGAGCTATTTTGGCTTCTATGAAGCTGCGAAGGTCTTGAGCGGTCTCTTTGTCATATACATATTTGATGCCGCCAAACTTGTTGCGTTTGACAGTTCGCGTTTCGGTTTGCATGTCGAGCTTGCTGTTGGGATACCACTCGTCCAGTACTTCCTTGGATTTGGCCGTAAACCGGTGGCTGATCAGCTCGAAGGCAAGATCGCAGTCAAAGTCTAGGGCCGCTGCGATCATCTCAAACAGGGCTTCGTAATGTATCTGCCAGTCCTTGAATTCCATAATTGGCGCGACTACCAGGCCCACCGGGTAGCCACCGCCGCCTTGTTCGGGCGGCAGGGCGAGTCGCCGCAGCGCTTGCAGGCGATCGCGCACCTTCGCCGTCCCGCCTTCAAAAGAGTGAGAGACCGGGTCAGCATTCACACTTACCCGACAGCGGGTGCGGCCGTTGTGAGGAATATTCAGCAGTGGCTCCACATTGTCAAACTTAGATACCCAGCGCAGCTCTTTGTTTGGCTGCATACCAAAGTAGCGAATGCACTCACCCAGGCTGCCGGTCAGATGCTCCAGACTAAGCGGATCTGTGTAGCAGCTCACTTCAAAGCTAGTCGGTCTGTCAGGGTCTATCGGTTCGCCCTTCTTATCTGTTCTTTTCAGCGGTCTAGCAGGCTTTAGATAGTTGCCTGTATTGGCTAGAATGTCCGGCAGATTGGCAAATACTCGAATGATCGGTGGCCCCGAAAGACTGCTGGCCAAGTAGCAGTACTGGCAGTGAGCCGGACAGCCTTCTGCCAGGTGAAACTGCCAGTCGGCAGACGGCGGAATGGGCTGAAGCTTAAAGGCGCTAGGGGGTGAGGTGACGACCGCCATCGTTTGCTTGGCCCTGGCATAGGTTTCTCGTTCGCTGCCGCCCTTGATGCCAGTGATGCGGTTTTGCGTCAGCTCGGTAATCGGTAGTCCTAAATCCTTTACCCGCTGATAAATTTGCTGCCCCCAGCTTTCTGCTAGCGCTGCGGGAGTGAACAGTACCTGCCCGGGCATCCACAGACGCGCTGCCCTAATTTCTTCGGCGGATGATTGAGTAGAGGTATCGGTAGACGGAAGGCTGAGCGCTGACGACATCGTGTGAGTAGAAGAGGAGTAGACCGGCAGCAATGCCAGCCCTCCTATCTTGACGAAAATGCTGGCACTGCGCCTACTCTCCGCAGAACGATTTGCAGCTCTGTCAATTGATAGGCAGCGTCAGCCACAGGGTAGCCAGATTGATGATGCCAACAATGATCATTAGCCCTGCTGGCATAAACTTGCGCGTCTTGGCCAGCCGGATTGCGAAGACAACGACCAGCAGCAGCGTCACAATCGCCGAAAGCGCTGGCCCCGATGCTGCGCCGCCGAACAACAAATACGCACCGACCAACAGCAGCAAACCGCTGACGAAGCCTGAGATGAGCGAAACCTGGCTACCCGCTTGCTTGTAGCCAATAGCTCCTCCAACAATGGATAAAATGCCGTAGAGCAACGTAACAGAAGCTGCAATCATGTTGATTCTGCCGAACGATGGGGCTGGGCTGTCGGCCAAGCAGGTTAGGCCGTTTAGCGCTATAAGAAGAGATAATACGGCAAGAGAGGCTATTGCTGTGGCAGGCGGAAAGATGTCTTAACCTTCACCCTGTGGCCTCGTACACTAGCGGCAAATACCTCATGTAGCGCAGCACAATAGAATAGGAACTGTAGGCAGAGAGGCGTAGTTATGGGGTTGGATGAGGACGCGGTCGCAAAAATTCAAACCTACCGGCAGCAGTCAGCCACTTTGTTGCTCTATCAGTCCGTACTCACCAGCGACATTGGCCAAACATTTTTATCCTTGCTCAGCGCCCTGGCCGAAGGCAAGCCAATCGACTGCGCTTTGGCCTACGGGCAATGGTTCTCAGCGTTAGCCACCCGTCAACAAAGCTGGCAGCACCATCTCGTGACGCAAATGCTAGCGGCAGAGAATGCCTTTTCACAGCAGGCTCAGACTATCTCCGCAGAGGCCCTATCAGAAAAGCTTGCACCCGGCGTCATCGCCGCTGTTCAGTATGATCTGAACATTCTGCAAAGCCTGTACTATCTGTCTGGCGAGGAGTTGAGTCGGTGGGTGCAGCAGGTGTGCGGGAGCAGCCTGCCGCCCGCTCTGCAGTTCAGCGAAGCCAAGCTGCCGGTAGCGTTTCCCTCCGATCCGGTTTGGACATCGGCGCTGCCAGAACTGGCTCAGTACTACTCCAATCACGGCGTGGGTGTTTTCGGACAGTTCAAAGCCTTTCGCTGGCAGTCTGACCGGCTAGTCGGTATCTCTACACCTGACCCGATTCGGTTGAAGCAGCTTGCTGCCTACGACCATCCCAAACAGCAGCTTGTGCAAAATACCGACTCCCTGCTGCGCGGCTACACCGCTCAAAATGTACTGCTCTACGGCAGTCGGGGGGCAGGCAAGTCGTCTCTAGTGAAGGCGCTGCTAAATGAATATAGCGATCGCGGTCTGCGCCTAATCGAAGTACCCAAAGCCAGCCTGCAAAACCTGCCGCAAATCGTAGAACCGCTCGGCCGTGTTCCGCAAAAGTTCATTATTTTCGTCGACGATCTGTCCTTTGAGGAAGACGACGAAGCCTTTAAAGCCCTCAAAGTCGTCCTGGAAGGCGGCATCACAGCCCGACCGCAAAATGTCGTTGTATACGCAACTTCTAACCGTCGCCATCTGATCCGCGAGTTTCATGACGAGCGGCCCCGGCCAAAGGATGCCGAGGAGATTCAGGCTTGGGATACGGTGCAGGAGAAGCTTTCGTTTAGCGACCGCTTTGGCCTCACCCTCACCTTCACCCCTGCCGACCAGCCCACCTACCTCACCATCGTCCGCGAACTCGCAGATCAGGCCGGTCTTACTCTAGAGCCCGATAACCTCGACTGGCGCGCCCGTCAGTGGGCCACCCGCCACAATGGCCGCTCCGGCAGAACCGCCCGCCAGTTTATCGATTTTCTGATTGCAGAGCAAGGTGACTAAAGCCAACTGAAGCCGCTACCTTAAAGAAGAAGAACCGAAAATTTAGAGCTCTTTTCATGGCTAGCGTATCCGATTTGCAAACCACAACCCTTGGCCCCAAAGGCCCGGAAGTTCCTGCCCTGGGTTTGGGCACCTGGGCATGGGGAGACTCATTCTTCTGGCAGTACGGTGGAGCCTATGGCGTCGATGACATCCGCGCTGCTTTTGACGCATCTCTAGTTGCTGGGGTGAATTTTCTCGACACCGCAGAGATCTATGGCTTTGGCAAGTCGGAGGAGCTGATAGGTAAGTTTATGCGCGAGAGCGACAGCAAAGCCATTATCGCGACCAAATACATGCCTGCGCCCTGGCGGTTTTCGGCTCAGTCAGTGGCCGACGCCCTCACTGCTAGCCTGAAGCGACTCAAAAAACCTGCCATCACCCTGTACCAGGTGCATTCCTCCTTTGACTTTTTGATGAGCAAAAAAACGCTGATGAACGCCCTCGCTGATGAAGTCGAGCAGGGACGCATTCAAGCCATCGGCGTCAGCAACTATTCAGCCAAGCAAATGCGCGAAGCCCATAGCTATCTGGCCGCGCGCGGCATTCCCTTGGCGGTAAACCAGGTGCAGTATTCGCTGCTGCATCGCAACATAGAAACCAACGGCGTATTAGAAGCGGCGCAAAATCTAGAGGTGACCATCCTGGCCTATAGCCCGCTGGCCCAGGGCTTGCTAACCGGCAAATACACCGTCGGCAGCGACTTACAGCCCGCAGGTGCTCGCCGCCTGGATCCAAAATTTAGCAAAAAAGGACTGCAAAAAATTGAACCCGTCTTAGCTGCCCTCCAGTCCATCGGTGCAGCTCACGACAAGACGCTGGTACAGGTCGCCTTGAACTGGCTAATTGGCAAAGGCAATATCATTCCAATTCCAGGCGCGAAAAATGCCAGGCAGGCCGAACAAAATGCGGGCGCGCTAGGCTGGGAGATGACCGCCACAGACCGCGAGCAGTTGGATAACGTATCTGCCCCCTGGCTGAAGTAGTCTGACCGTCTTCTCACAGCGTACCTATTGCTATGGCAAGGAATAATTTACTCGACACTCGAACCACTAGCTTCAGTGAATTGATTAGCAATGGTCGAATCTATCGAGTCCCGACCTATCAGCGCGACTACGCCTGGCAGGAAGATAACTGGGAAGATCTGTGGCTAGATATCCTGGCTTCGCTAGCAGAGTTTTTGACTGAAACGGTCGCCCGAAAACGACTTTTCGTACAGTCTCTCAGCGGCGGCAGCTTTGATTTCCTATCTGACGCGTCTGAGTTGTACAGCCTTGAATCCAATGAAGGAGCAAACAGAGATGTCACCGCTATCTGAGCAGATTTTGCAAAACATCGCAGTAATGCCAGAGGAAGACCAACGGCAAATTCTGGACTTCGTAGAGTTTCTGAAAGCTAAGCGTCAAAAGATAGCACCTACAGAGACTGACGCTACGCCTCGTTCATTTCTAGAAACTGCTCAGGCCGCTATCGGGATGGGTGAAGGCCCAGGGGATCTCTCGACTAATTCGGTTTACATGCAGGGGTACGGGCAGTAATGCTTCAGCAGGTCATTGTTGACACCGGTGTTCTCATTGCTCTGATTGATCAACATGACCGCCATCATGCGTGGGTGAGTGAGCAGCTTGATCAGATTGCACCGCCCTTGCTAACTTGCGAGGCGGTTCTATCAGAAGCCTGGTTTTTACTGCAGCGGGTCAGAAGTGGACGAGAGGCACTGCTTCTGCTTTTGGAGCAAGACCAAATAAAAGTTCAGTTTGATTTGGGTGCAGAGCTAATGTCAGTTGTGAATCTAATGCGCCGCTATCAGTCTGTGCCGGTTTCACTAGCCGATGCAGCACTCGTCCGAATGGCTGAGCTGTATCCCAACAGCTTAATCTTTACACTGGATAGTGACTTTCAGATCTACCGGAAGAATCGGGATATCCCGATCCTGCTAATTGCACCTTAGAGGATGTTTGATCTGTGCTTTTTGCATGAGGTTATTAAGGCGTGCGACTGGTGCCGATCTAAACCTGACCTGCGCTATGGACTAGCAGAAGAGCTTTGGCATCTCTATCAGGTAAGACAAGCGCACAGAAGAACGGTTGCCTCTGTCCTTTTGGACAACTCAACGGCTTTCGCTATCATAGCCACTGGTTGCGCAATCTACGGATTGCTTTCTCCCTCAATGGCAGGCGGTCACTGCACTAAACTAACTCAAACAAACTGGGTGGGAGCCAGGAGTAGACGATGTCGTCTATCGTCGGTCGGCAGGAAAGCATGGCAAAGCGCGCCGTCCACATCTGGCGGATTGACTATTGAAGGGCAAAGGAAAAGCGTTCCAATGCTTCAAGTCTCCAGACAAAACATCTCCTCACCCGTAGAAGGATGAATGGCAATAGTCTCGCTCAGCTCACCTAAACTGAGTCCTTTCTTCAGCGCAGGTACCATCGCCTGTACCAAATCAGCAGCCCGAGGCCCCACCATGTGCAAGCCCAAGATTTTCTGATTTTCTGCATCTGCGACAACTTTAATAAAAGCTTCTAGCGGAGTTGCCGTGATCGCATACTTCAAGGGCGTAAACGTGTTCTGCCTGACGACGATATTGTCATACTGGTCACGGGCTGCTCGTTCGGTCAGCCCTACCATCGCCACCTCCGGATGGGTAAAGACCGCAGAGGGAATCCATCGATAGTCAACAGACGCATCGCCCTCTCCAAACATAGCCTCAACCGCCGCCGTCCCCTCGGCTTTGGCCACTGGCGTCAGCAGCATCGTCGCAGTGCAATCTCCTACCGCAAAAATATTTGACACCTGGCTACGGCCCTGTTGATTGACAGTAACCATTCCCTTCTCAGTCTCAATCCCGACCGCCTCCAGATTGATCCTATCCGTATTAGGAGTGCGGCCCAGCGCACACAGAATCTGTTCAGCCTGAAGTGTTTTGCCATTGCTCAGGTGAGCGGTCAAACTCTCTTTTTTCACAATCTTTTGTAGACGCACACCATCAACAACCTCTATGCCATCGTCTATCAGAAACTGTTTGACTCGCGCTTGAACATCACCATCAAACCCGTCCAGCAAGAGAGAATTTGACTCCACTATCGTTACTTGACATCCAAAGCTTTTTAACACCTGGGCGAACTCTACCCCAATGTACCCACCACCCACTACCACGATAGAGTCAGGCAGTGTCTCCCAGTCAATCGCGCCGCGCGAGTCAGTGGCATGTTCTATCCCAGGCATATCTGGCATCATCGGCTGCCCGCCCACTGCTAGAAGAACAAACTTCGCCGCGATCGCCTGCCCCTCTACCTTTAGCGTATGAGCATCAACAAACTCAGCTTCTCCCCGGATAAGATCGACACCCTTCAAGCTGTCAGCTTGGCTTCGTCTGATGGACTCGATATGGTCATCCATTGCCTGCTTAAAAATGGGCCAGTCAAAGCATCCTTTTGGGTTTATCCATCCATAGTCGCAGGCGATCACCTGCTGCTTCGCAAATTCTGCGGCATAGATCATCAGTTTGGTAGGAATACAGCCCCTATTCACGCAGGTACCGCCAACGACATTCTTCTCGATGATGGCCACCTTTTTACCTAGCTTTGCCGCCCGCTTTGCCGCCGCCAAACCACCAGAGCCAGCGCCAATCACTACCAGCTCGTAATCGTATTCTTTCGACATATTGTTTTAATGGCTTTCTTCTAAGTCACTTTGTCAACGTAAGTAAGAAGGTGAGAGAAAAACCTCTTTCTTCAGAGGCAGTTTCTACCGTTTGATTATCGAGGGGTATAAAAGCATTCTGACGCTCAGAGTATCAGCCATCGTTGCTGTTCTCCGCTCGCTTGACCAGTGACCCATCGCTATCGGTGCGGTACACCCAGAGCTGATCGCCCTGACTAACCGTGATCTCCCAACCATCAACGATGGCAAAGGTGCACATCTCGTCGGGGGTGCCTAAGCCTAAGCAGCCATCCGGCCAGGACTGCGGCTGAGCAGAGTCTATCTTGAGCGCTTCGCTGGGAACATTTTCACGGCTGGCAATGTCTTGAATAACAGGTCATTCCGAAAATAGGTATTTCGCCAGAAAGTATTTCTCAAGCCTATGCGCTGTGTCGTGATGTTGATGCAAAAGATACCCTATTCGTTTCTCTCAGCATCGAGCTATCAATGTCCTTATGAACTAATGACAAAAAGCTTGCTGACGGTTTACACGCAAGGGGATACACAAGCGTGATAGGAAGTGATGAGATGTTTGATCTGCTATAAATTATGCAGCTAACTCAGGAACGTCTAAACAAAGCGCTGTTTGGTCTAAGCCTATCTCAAGGCATGACGTTTACCCAGACTCCATTCCAAGCCATCGACTCGGATAGCGCAAAGAGTACGGCAACCAAGCGAGTCCCTGTCTCTCCAGAGGAAATAGCCGATTGCCTGCCCTCTCTCACACAGGTCACAAAATGGCCGCACATATTTCTCAAAGGTTCTGAGGGCGGTACTTCAATTGACTGAATGGCTATATTTTGCGGGATAAACCAGCTGTTCTGCTCCGCAAAATCGCCGCGCTGCAAAGTCAGCGGGTTGGCTTGGCTCATTTCATCGAAAATCAGCGTGCCCTGGTCTCCGACTACGCACAGCCGCCGCTGCTTATCCGGATTCGCCCAGCACAGGTGAATCGTCGCCTGAAAGCCGCTCGGATATTGCAACCGGCACCAGACGGCGTCGGCCAGTCCGTTCGGAGAAAGCGGCGTTTGCACATGGGGCTGGAGCCAGCTGCTGCCCTGAGCCTGCACCTGTACCGGGCTTTCATCTAGCCAGTGGTTGAAGATGGAAATATCGTGAATGGCCAAATCCCATAGGGCATCGACATCGCGGCGGACTGGGCCGAGGTGGGTGCGGGTGGCGTAGCCGTAGCGGGGGGGGCCGATGTGGGTGATCGCTTCCTTCCCTGCGCTCACTGCGCTGTGAAACAGATAGGTATGGTCGATGACGAGCTGACGCCGCTGTTTACAGGCTAGATCACACAGCGCTTGAGCGCTGGCAATATCCAGTGTTAGGGGCTTTTCGGCAAGGACGTGAAGACCTTGATTGAGCGCGGCATGGATGAGGTCGTAGTGGGTGGCGGCGGGGGTGGCGATCGCACAGCCTTCCAGGCCATCCAAGGCCATCGCCGCTCGCCAATCGGTGATCAGTTCAACCGAGTCGTCTAGATCGGGAGCGATCGCCGCCAGTCGCTCCGCCGACGCCTCCACCACCGCCCGCAGCCGAATCTGCGGATGGGCCAAGAAGTTGCGCAGCAGGTGAGTGCCCCACCGACCGACCCCGAATAGCGCGAGTTCTACTGGAGCAGTCTGGTCAGAGGGCTGAATCATGTTTCTAACATCTGCTGAAGCTGACGAAAGGCGACTTTGGCAGCGGCTTGCTCAGCCATCTTGATAGAGCGGCCTTTGCCCTCTCCCCATAGTTTGGACTGGAACCAGATCTGCGCCTGAAAGCGCTCTTCATCGCCATGAACCTGGCTGATCTGCTTGGCCTGATAGGTTGGCAGTGCTTTGTAGTGCGACTGAGTCAGTTCTTGTAAAGCCGCTTTGTAATTTTGTTTGGCTGGATCGCTGTGCAGTTCGTCTGTCAGGCGCTGTAAATAAATATCCAGCCAGGGACGAATCAAACTGAGATTACCCGCACTCAGATACAGCGCTCCCAGAATTGCCTCTACGGTATCGGCCAGGCGCGACTCGGTACCGGCTTTGTCACCCAGAGCACTTTTGGAAAGCTGCAGGTAGCGGGAGAGACGACAGTGCTGGGCAATAGTCGCTAGGACGCGATCGCTCACCAACTGCGCCCTAACTGCCGACATCTCGCCCACCGACATCTGCGGATAACGCTCCATCAAGAATTCAGCCGCAGCCAGCCGCAGCGCCGCATCTCCCAAAAATTCTAGCTTCTCGTTATTTTTATCCGCCGAACTCGAAATATCGATCAGTGCCAGATGCAGCAAGTCGCGCTTGACTGCCGCCGCTGGAAGCTGAAGTTGAGCAATCAGCGCATCTAGATCTCTATCGGTTTTATCGAAATCGGTCAAATCGGCCGTCGTCATAGAAATAGGGTAGAGCTGGACCTAAGCCGGGTTCTGTTCTCATAGGGGCTTGCCCCATGAGGTGGTTATCTATCTGGGACGCCTGTTACCAAACGCCTCTAGCGGCACATGTTAGCAGAGCCGGTAAAAAGCCAACCGTCGCTCCTTTGGCCTTGCACCCAACCGGGGTTTACCTGGCCAGCACCTCTCGATGCTGCCGGTGCGCTCTTACCGCACCCTTGCACCCTTACCTGTGAAAGGGCCTGCAAAAGGTTCCTTTCCATCGGCGGTATGTTTCTGTGGCACTCTCCTCACGGTCGCCCGCACTGGGCGTTACCCAGCAAGTTTGGCTTTTAGGGAGCCCGGACTTTCCTCAGGGATATGAAGACAGCGTTTTAAGTCTGCCTAATCCCCGCAACCACTGAGCCAGCTCTATATATGTAGTGTATTTGAATATGCAGTGGGTTTGGTGGCTAGATGTACCCATTTGAATCGCCCATTCAAATTACCCAGAGATGTTCTCTACTTCGCACCTGCTTTTTTCGCGCCTGCTTTTTTAGTTCCCAAAAACCAATTGCCCTGCGAGCGACTGCGACGGCCAAAGTTTCTCAAGAGCCAGCGCAAGGGCGGAAAAGCAGGTTCATCTACCTTGATCTCTAGCGTGAAGGCAAAGGGCATCAGCAGGTTAATCATTTGGCTGTCTGGCTCCGAAGCCTTCTTGAGGCGCACCATCATATCGAGGCCATAGAGATTCTGAATGTTTTTTTCCTGCTTGGTCGGATCGGTCAGCTGAGATTTTGCGATGATCGCTTTGATGTTAGTGATGGGCAGCGGCTGCTTCAGCAGGCCAGTTTCAGTGTCGCGAGTATAGTTCCTTTCAATATTGACGTCGAAGCGGATCGACTGGCCCGGATTTACCACCCCAAAAATTTGCGGCTGTGACAGATCGCGAGAGGCCAAACTGGAGGTTGATCGAATGATTCGATTGCCCTGTCCGTACATCGATAGGGAGCTGCGATCCCAGTCTAGATACAGCTGCCGATCAGCCGTTTTATTGGTCACTTCAATCGACAAAAAGCGAATTTCTTCGGCAGTATGTCTGCCCACTGGCAACACCCGAATCAGAATTCTAGTTTTGAGCGTCTCCTGAATTTCTTCGTTGCTCATACCGAGCGATCGCAGCTCCGCAACTCTTGGCGACCCCACCGGCACCGGCTGCTCCGATCCAAACAGCAGCGCAAAGACTGAGGACTTTAGCGGCTTATCTGCCGAACCCCAATTGACCGACTCAGCGCGAGCGTCAATAGCGCTGGCGCCGGATTGAGAAGAAAGCTGCATCTGGGTCTGCTCTTGGGCAAAAGCTTCGTCCAGATGAATGAAAACCTTTTCTTCCTGCTGGTCTTCTAAAGACAGCGCCATCTGATACAGGACGTAGAAGACAACCAAAAAATAAACAGTGAGGAGAAGCGCGTTCATAGCTGCTGCTGACCTAAGTCCAAGAGCTCGTCAATGATTGCCCATAGCTTACACCCTTCTCACAGGCGATCGCGCCTACTCTCCTTCTCATCAGTGCCCTAGAATCGGATTGGTATATTTCTACAGAGTTGGGCGGGCGCTCCTTCTGTTTGCTTGTCGGCGTATTGACAGTGAATCGCTACGGGCAAAGTAGTGATTGCCCTATGGCTCATAGCTTAGGGTCTGCCCACAGGCCGACTGATGAGCTTTCGGCGGCGCGCTCAGCTGCTGTTATGCTCGTACCGTTGGAACAGCTACCAATGAATTGAGGGAAGACATAGGCCATGCCATCCGCAACCATCTGGCCGTTCAAATAGATTTCTTCTTCGCCGTCGCCTGTCTGGACAAAGGCTTCCGCTACCCTGTAGCCATAGCGATCTGTATCAATTTCAACTAGCGTAATGCGACCCTCGCCTTGGGCAATTAAGCGGCGCAGGTGATCTCTTGACTCGATGCCTAGCGCCTGCGTTTTCTCCGGCGCGTCGATGCCGCACAGTCTAACCTCCATCTCTGCGGTGCCGTCTGTTACCCGCAGCGTGAGCTAGCTACACACTGCCGCCTGCCGCCTGCAAACGAGCCCGCGCCTTTTTCAATGCCTGCCCTGCCTGCATCACCGCTTTACGATCATCGCTCGACACGCTGTTCGACTTAGCCTGCGCTTCTTCATAAGCCTGCTCAGCCTCAGCTCGGTCAATGCTATCGCCTCGCTCCGCGCCATTCACCAAAATAGTCACTTCGTCAGCTTCCACTTCCGCGAAGCCGCCCATCAGCGCAATCGATGTCCACTCTTTACTTCCATCTGTCGCCCGCACACGCAGTACGCCCGTATCGAGTGCAGTCAGCAGCGGCGCGTGTCCGCCCAAAATACCTAGCTGACCAGTGGTGCTGGGCAAAATGACTTCTTCGGCCTCGTCATCCCAAACTGTTTTATCCGGTGCCACAACGCGCACAACTAAAGACATAGCTCTCTCACCAGTAAAATAATGTTGAAGCCCGCCCCTGCCAAAGTCAGCAGGGGCAGGCTAACCCCTACTCAGAGGGGCCAAGGGTAGGCCGCTTACGCTGCCTCAGACTTTAGCTTTTCGGCAGCGGCAATCACTTCATCAATGCCGCCCTTCAGATAGAAAGCCTGCTCAGGAATATCGTCAAGCTCACCATCGAGAATCATATTGAAACCCTTGATGGTTTCTTCGAGGGTGACGTATTTGCCGGACATGCCGGTGAACACTTCTGCGACGAAGAACGGCTGAGAAAGAAACTTCTCGATTTTGCGGGCGCGGGCGACAACCTGACGATCTTCTTCTGAAAGCTCATCTAGGCCCAGAATGGCGATAATGTCCTGAAGCTCTTTGTAGCGCTGAAGGGTAGACTGCACCGCGCGGGCCGTGTCGTAGTGCTCATCGCCGACGATGTCCGGCTGAAGCATGGTAGACGTAGAATCGAGCGGGTCAACCGCCGGATAAATGCCTTTAGATGCCAGCGCCCGAGAAAGGGTGGTGGTCGCATCTAAGTGGGCAAAGGTGGTTGCCGGAGCTGGGTCGGTCAGGTCATCTGCAGGGACGTAAACGGCCTGAATAGAAGTAATCGATCCGTCCGTAGTAGAAGCAATGCGCTCTTGCAAGTCGCCCATGTCGGTGCCGAGGGTGGGCTGGTAGCCCACAGCAGAAGGCATCCGGCCTAGCAGGGCCGATACTTCAGAACCCGCCTGGACAAAGCGAAAGATGTTGTCGATAAAGAGCAGCACGTCCTGCTTGTTGATGTCGCGGAAATACTCGGCCATCGTCAGCGCCGACAGGGCAACGCGCATCCGAGCGCCCGGGGGCTCGTTCATCTGACCGTATACCAGGGCTACTTTAGACTGGCTCAGGTCGTCAGCGTTGATCACGCCCGACTCGATAAATTCGTTGTAGAGGTCGTTACCTTCGCGGGTACGCTCGCCTACACCGCCAAATACCGATACGCCACTGTGCTCTTTGGCAATATTGTTGATCAGCTCTTGAATCAGCACAGTTTTGCCAACGCCCGCCCCGCCAAAGAGACCAACTTTGCCGCCTCGTCTGTAAGGGGCGAGCAGATCTACTACCTTGATTCCAGTTTCAAACACGGCGGGTTTGGTTTCTAAATCAATCAGTTTGGGCGCACTGCGGTGGATGGGCAAAGTGCTGTCTGCCTCCACAGGGCCTCTCTCGTCTACAGGTTCACCCAAGACATTGAAGATGCGACCAAGGGTAGAGTTGCCGACGGGGACGCTAATCGGGACGCCCAAATCTTCGACTTCCATGCCCCGCACGAGACCGTCGGTGGCACTCATCGACACTGCTCGAACCTGAGAGTCGCCCAATAGCTGCTGTACTTCACAGGTAACAGAAACTTCTGTGCCAGCTGGGTTTGTGCCGGTGATTTTGAGTGCGTTATAGATCTGGGGCAGCTCGTTGCCCGGAAACTTTACGTCTAAAACTGGGCCAATTACTTGGGTGATATAGCCGATGTTTGTTTTCTCTGCGGTGGAGACCATTCCTGCGCCTGTCCTACGGTTTAGCTGATGCGGCGACTGAGTAACCTATCAAGGATGACGTGCTCAAAGTGCCGTCTTCAAGCGTATCACTTTTTGGAAGGATGAATAATGATGAAGCGGTTAGCAGATTGACAAACCGCTGGGTTCGGCCCTATCGGTCTTCCCCCAGGTTCGAGTTCGGAAACCCGTACCGGATGAACTGTTGCGATCGCCCACTCAAGTTCGGTAGATTAGCACTCGGCAGCAGAGAGTGCTAACTTCTGCTAACAGGCCCTGCAAAACGATTGCGCGCTGGCGATAGCAGCTAACGCAGTTTAGCCGCGATTCGGCGGCTAAACTGCGTTAGCTGGGCTTGAGTCATGCTAGGGCGTCTAGCGAATCCCTGTCAGTTTTCGAGATTCTGAGAGGACGCTCTTTGAAGTGTGTGCGATATCACGTGCGCTATTACATTCAGTATTTTTTTGATTCATTGCGGAGAACGTAATTCATATGGCAGCTATTTCTTTAGGAACCTCAAATCTCAAGCCCCTGGGCGATCGCGTTTTCGTCAAAGTCAGTGAGTCTGAAGCCCAGACTGCTGGCGGCATTATCCTTCCTGACGCAGCGAAAGAAAAGCCTCAGGTTGGTGAAATTACCGCCGTTGGCCCCGGCAAGGTAGACGATAGCGGCAACCGTCGCTCCCTAGACGTCAACGTGGGCGATAAGGTGCTCTACTCCAAGTACGCCGGTACCGAAATCAAGCTGGGTGACGAGGAGTACATTCTGCTCTCCGAAAAGGATATTTTGGCGACTGTTGCCTGATCCCTTTTGAATTTTCAACGTTTCTCATACACAACTCCTCTAATTACCCTCTCCTAAACAACCATGGCAAAACGCATTATCTATAACGAAAATGCCCGCCGCGCTCTAGAGCGTGGTATGGACATTTTGGCTGAGGCCGTTGCCGTTACGCTCGGCCCTAAAGGTCGCAACGTCGTCCTTGAAAAGAAATTTGGCTCACCGCAAATCGTCAATGACGGGGTGACCATTGCCAAAGAAATCGAGCTAGAAGACAACGTCGAGACTACAGGCGTAGCGCTGATTCGTCAGGCAGCTTCCAAAACCAACGACGCTGCCGGTGATGGCACCACCACGGCAACCGTACTGGCTCATGCCATCGTCAAAGAAGGCTTGCGCAACGTGGCGGCTGGGGCTAATGCGATCGCCCTCAAGCGCGGCATCGAAAAAGCCACTGGCTACCTGGTACAGAAAATTGCTGACCAAGCCCAGCCAGTCGGCGATTCCAAATCCATCGCTCAGGTCGGCTCGATTTCAGCGGGCAATGACCCTGAAGTGGGCGAAATGATCGCTAACGCCATGGAGAAAGTGGGCCGCGAAGGCGTGATCTCCCTGGAAGAAGGCAAGTCTATGTTCACGGAGCTCGAAATCACCGAAGGGATGCGCTTCGACAAGGGCTATATCTCCCCTTATTTCGTCACCGATGCGGAGCGGATGGAAGCCGTGTTTGACGAGCCGCAAATCCTGATCACTGACAAGAAGATTGCCCTCGTGCAGGATCTCGTTCCCGTCCTGGAGCAGGTCGCTAGAGCCGGTCGCCCGCTGCTGATTATCTCTGAGGATATTGAGAAAGAAGCGCTGGCTACGCTGGTGGTAAACCGGCTGCGCGGCGTGCTGAACGTGGCGGCTGTAAAAGCGCCTGGGTTTGGCGATCGCCGCAAATCCATGCTCGAAGACATTGCCACCCTCACCGGCGGTACCCTGATTACTGAAGATGCCGGTCTTAAGCTCGACACGGTCACCCTCGATCAGCTAGGGTCAGCCCGCCGGGTCACCATCACCAAAGACAGCACGACCCTCGTAGCTGAAGGCAATGAAGCCGCTGTAAAATCTCGCTGCGACCAGATTCGCCGTCAAATTGACGAATCTGACTCTAGCTACGACAAAGAAAAGCTCCAAGAGCGCTTGGCTAAGCTCTCAGGTGGGGTCGCTGTGATCAAAGTGGGCGCGGCAACCGAGACCGAAATGAAGGATCGCAAGCTGCGCTTGGAAGATGCCATCAACGCGACCAAAGCGGCCGTTGAAGAAGGCATCGTCCCAGGTGGGGGCACGACGCTGGCGCACCTCTCTCCTGGCTTGGTGGAGTGGGCTAACAGCACCCTCGACGGCGAAGAGCTAATCGGCGCGATGATTGTCACCCGCGCACTGTCTTCGCCGCTGCGACGCATCGCTGAGAACGCCGGTCAGAACGGTGCGGTGATTGCTGAGCGGGTCAAAGAGAAAGACGCGAGCATTGGCTACAACGCCGCGACCAACGAGTTTGTCAACATGCTAGAAGCTGGCATCGTTGACCCTGCCAAAGTCACCCGCTCAGCGCTACAGAACGCAGCGTCGATTGCGGGCATGGTGCTTACCACTGAGTGCATCGTGGTAGATATGCCTGAAGGCGATTCTGCGCCTGGTGGCGGCGGCATGGGCGACTTCGACTACTAAGTGAAATGCCTGCTGAGTTAAACACCCGCAGGGTTACTCACGCTTGATGCTCAATGCTTAAATGAGGGCGGTCTGTCTATTGGCAGGCCGCCTTTTTTAGCTAGGCTGCTACGCTCAATAGAGTATAGACGCTGCTGAAGACGCTGCCATGACGCTCGACGATATTACCGCTGCCCTCAACAGCCGCTTTGGGGACGGTGCCTGCCAGTACGTACCGCCCGATGCCTGGCAGGTAGACGCTGACGGTTTACGCTTGCTGGCAATTTCGCCAGGCTCTTGGATCAAGCTGATGACGCCAATCATGCCGATTGCTGAAGCGCAGCCTTTTATTCAGCAAATGATGGAGGCTAACTTTGACCAGACTCAGGAGGCCCGCTACGCCTTTCATCAAGACGTGGTCTGGGCCGTGTTTCAATACGATCTAGCTGCGCTCGAACGCCCTCAGTTTGACAGCGCAGTAGACCGACTGTTGGCGCTTAATCAGGATGGGGCGGGCGTCTTTTTCTCCCGGATGGTGGAAGCTCAGGTGAGGCAGATTATCGTCGCCTCGAAGCGGCAGGGCAAGTCTTTAGAGGATACTTTGAAAACCCTTGATCGCTTTTACGCGGAGGGCATGATGGGTGAAATGGGCGATCGCTCAGGCTATCAGGAACAGGCGCTAGAGGCTTGGCGACGACAGCTATCGCGGCTGTGGCCCACGGTCGAGGTCGGTGCGGAGGAAGCCAGCTGATGGATCTCACCGCGCTGATTGAGCAGTTGAAACAAGACTATGCGCGCTTTCCTGAGGATCAGACCTACAGCCTTTACGCGGAAGACGTGCACTTCAAAGATCCGCTGAATGACTTTACAGGCGTGGGTCGCTACCAGAAAATGATCGGCTTTATTGGCTGGTTTTTTAGCGAGGTGCAGATGGATTTGCACAGCATTGAGCAGAGCCAGCCAGCGCTGATTACGATGCAGTGGACGCTGAACCTAACGGCACCGTTGCCCTGGTCGCCCCGCCTTTCTATTCCAGGACATACGGAACTAGGGGTTAATCCAGCCGGACTGATCAATTCTCATGTGGACTATTGGGAGCGATCGCGCCTGGATGTCTTGAAGCAAGTGTTTGGTTCGTAGAGATAGAATAGCCAGAAACGAGATAGCTGTTTTATCCTGGTTCAGCTGGTCTCTACCAGCCCTGACAATATCTCTCGGTTTATTGCATCGCCTTCTACAACGGTGTGAGCTCGCCACTGATCATCAGGTATTGGATAGTCGCGCCGGTAGTGCCCACCCCGGCTCTCAGTGCGAAAGGCGGCGCTTTTGAGGATGAGCGCGGCGACTGCTAGCAAATTCCTCACTTCTCCCCACAGCCGCACATGGTCAGCTGATACCGAATTAGGGAGCTGAACAGTCTCCCCAGGCGGTAGCGCAAGTGCCCGTGTGATAGAAAGCTGCTCGAATTGAGTCTGCCACCCGGCCACTTGCGCTGAGGCCGCTGCCATCAGCGACGGCTCTCGGCAGATACCCGCGCTTTGCCAAATCAGTTGAGGGAGCTGAGATCGCCAGTACATCAATGGTTTCAGCCACTCACCTGTGAGCGCAGAATCTGCTCTGCTAGCAGACACCTCGGCGATTTCTTCGGCGAGGTGAATATCCTTGAGTTGGGCGCCGTATACCAAGCACTCCAACAGAGAATTACTCGCCAACCGATTAGCGCCGTGAACGCCTGTACTGGCATTCTCACCTACCGCATACAGGTGACGAATTGTCGTCTCACTATCTAACCCACAGGTAATACCGCCCATCCAATAGTGGGCCGCTGGCGAAACCGGAATTGACTGAGTAAAAACATCAATCTCCCAGTGCTCGCACACCTTAATGATATTAGGAAACCGATGGCGAATGTGCTCAGGATCAATCGGGCTGAGGTCTAGCCAAACTCGGTTATCGGCAGAGTCATCTTGCAGGTGCGAAAAAATTGCCCTGCTGACTACGTCGCGCGGTGCGAGTTCTCCATCTGGGTGGTACTTAAAGGCAAAGCGATCGCCCTGGCTGTCTAACAGATGTGCGCCCTCGCCGCGAACAGCTTCACTGATCAGAAAGCGAGGGGCTCCCGGCTTCGTCAGCGCCGTCGGGTGAAACTGAAAAAACTCCAAATCGCGGACTTGTGCCCCGGCCCGCCACGCCATTGCTACCCCGTCACCCGTACTAGCCTGAGGATTCGTGGTTTGGGAGAAAACTTGACCCCCTCCGCCTGTCGCCAGGACTACGGCCCGCGCAGGCACCCACTGAATCTGGGGCGGCGTTAGCGGAGTTTGGCTCTGAGATAGGCACACCCCGCGACAGCGCCTGTTCTCGACCCACAGATCTAGTACAAACGTTTGGCTGAAAACCTGAATATTTTTCCGTTTCAGTACCTGCTGAGCCAGCGTTGAGATGATCGCATGGCCGGTGGTATCAGCCGCGTGAAGTACTCGTTTACGCGAATGAGCAGCTTCTAAGGTCATCGCGAGCCGCTGATTTGAGCGGTCAAAGGCAACGCCTAAATCTACTAACGACTCGATGCAGAGGCGAGCTTCCTTTACCAGCAACTGAACGGCATCGGGCTCACACAGGCCCGCGCCAGCGCGGAGCGTATCGGCCACATGAAGCTGAGGGGAGTCATCAGGGGCGATCGCCGCCGCAATTCCACCCTGAGCCCAGTCGCTCGCGGAAACGGTTAAATTGTCCTTAGTGACCAGCGCCACTTTTAGGTGAGCCGGTAGGCAAAGCGCCGAATATAAACCCGCTGCCCCACCGCCCACCACCAATACATCAAAACATTCAGTGCTATCAACGGATGAAGCGTAGCCTGAAGCCGTCTGAGAAGATGGGTTAGCCAACCAAAAACGCTCCTGGAAAATAAGGTAAAACGGTCGTCCGTAGGCTTGCCTTACTTTATCAGGAGCGTTGAACTTCGGGGACGGCCGCGAGCGATGTCAACTGGTCATACCACTCGCGGCCTCACAAGCACGTTAAAAGGAAAAATCGAATTTTATTTGTAGACACCATTATTAAACCGATCAGCCCCTTCTACCAGCGCCGGATCCGGATCTGAAATGGTAAAAACATCCATGTTTTGCTGAAGGCGGTCTTTTTCGACTTGCCTGAGCCCCGGAATCTCTAGAATATCTTTAACAGAATCGTAAGGCGCATTAGAAACAACCTTCCCGGCAATGGTGGGATAGAGCCCTCGGTACTTTCTAAAAGCGGCAATATTGGTATTGTTCACATCGATTTTGCTGCCGTACTCTGTCGCGAGCTTGTCATCAATAGAGTTACGCAGTTCCTGACCGCCTGCGTTCGCCAACAGGGCCGCGCCACTGCTAAAGGCCAGATCGCCACCCATACCCGTTGCCATCACTGGTTGCCCGCCAGACAGCAAAGTGCTCACGAAAACGCCAACTGCGAGCACTGTGCCCAGTACCTGTTTTATGCCTTGTTTCATCTGCTCAAACCCTCTTGATTAAATCTACTC
>JBARVU010000273.1:0-15669 GCA_049646425.1 Phormidesmis sp.
TTAAAGCCAGTCAGGCTTTGCAGGAGGCGCGATCTATTCTTCAGTTCCGCGTAGTTCATTTTCATCGAGCAACCTCCTGGCTAATGACGCTTTCCCTATTCTAGCGACCTATTTCCGATAAAGTCTATTGAATATACTATCCGTAGCGTGCGATATCGATAGTTTGTGTAAAGCTGACTGTATAAAACTCCACATTCGGTTGAGGAATGAGTGAAGCTGTCTAAGAAATATTGAAAAACATGGGTATTTAGCAATAAACATTAAGATATCCCAGTTATTGAGATATTCCAGTCACTCAAGTCAGAAAATTTCAGCGACTTATCTGACTTATTCCCGAAAGATTCATGATACAAAAGCTTGGATGCCTGTAGTTGTCGTACTTCTATGTTTTCCAGTGCTGTTCCACTTGATGAATTCCTCCAACCAACAATTTTGAGCAGGTAGCTCTGCCGGTCAGATTGGACATTCAGGATCCCGTTCATCATCAAACAGTTTTTCAATTGCTTCAAGCATACAGTTACCATGACAACTAAACGACTACAGCCCGAGCCGCTGGGCACAAGGTTAAATGTCCTTCCCCACTGGCTACCTATCTCTACTATTCTGATTGCGGCTACTGTCCTATTTACTTATCGGTTGGGTAGTGAGAGCCTCTGGATTGATGAACTGTCTAGCATCCGAGATGCCGATCAATCCCTGTTCACAGTTTACAGAACCAATCAGTTGCGACCACTCTACTATCTTCTGCTGTCAATCTGGATGAAATTTGGCAACAGCGAAGCTTGGCTGCGATCGCTTTCTGTCATTTTTGCCGTTATCAGCGTCTTCCTGATTTACCGAGTAGGCCGTCGCATTGCAGGCGAGGCCGAAGGGCTGATTGCCGCCGCGCTACTGACGGTTTCTCCACTGTTTATCAATCACGCTCAAGAAGTCCGAATGTATGTCCTGAGTCTTGGGTTAGGACTGGCAGGCACACTATTTATGGTCGATGCCTTACTCATAGAGCCTACTCAGCGACTCAAGCAAAAGACCTTAGCAGGCTGGTGGCTGTTCAGGGTACTGGCTATCTTGACCTTCCCGCTCAATATCACCCTACTTTTGCCCGATGCGATTATGGTGCTCCAGCGGTTTCGTCGGGAGCGCTCTGTCTTAATCAGCTTTACTAAGTGGGCAGGGCTGCTGCTGCTATTCTTTTTGCCAGCGATTGCTCCCATCGCCAGCGATGCTGCACCTTCCTCTGAGTATGCGGTTGATCGTACCCGTTATCTCGATCCGCCAGGTCTCAGCAATCTGATATACCCGCTTAAATATTGGATGGTGCCGCCTCAAGTCGTTCGGATCGGCCCGATCGCACACTACTTTTATAAGGCCCTGACACTACCGATAGTCGGGCTCCTCGGAGCTGCGCTGATTCAAAAACATAAGTCTCCTGCCTTGCTCTACATGGGCGCTTGGTTCATTCTCCCGCTGATACCGATCATTGGATTTTCGCGGGTGGCCGCTCAAATTTGGGAGCCTCGATACGTACTTTTCGTCAGCCCCTATCTTTTCCTTTTACTAGCGGCGGGCTTTACGCGACTCTGGCGACAATGGAAGCCAGCGGCCATTATTATTGCAGCCATTTACACCATTGCTATGGGTGGGGCGTTGGCACATTACTTCACCGTGCAAAACCGCCCAGATTACCGGTTCAACGTCGAAACGATTGAACAATACGATCAGCCAGGAGATGCCATCGTCTGGGGCTACGAGTGGGACGATCCTCTGAGATATTATTACGATGGAGGTGCGGGTATCTATTGGCAAGATATGCACGCTGTCACGTCGTCTGAAGATATTCGGCAATGGGTGAGTCAGTTTCCAACCGGCTACAATCGCTTGTGGGTGGTGTTAGACAATCACAACAAGATTGCTTATGAGGTTCGCGAAGTAATCGCTCAGGATTACAGCATTGAGGAGACTTACGACTACGCCCAGTTTTCCGAAGTTATGCTGCTTATTCCTCATAGCCAGTCAGCTATTCAGTCGTCACCTCTTTCTACAGCCTCTACCAACCCCTGAGGTTTCCGTTCCTAATTTCTTGAGGCCGTTACATGGATGCCACACATAAGGTTGATTTTACTGTAGCAATTCCTACTTATAACGGGGCAGAACGACTGCCGCAGCTATTAGGACGACTGCGATCGCAAACGGGCACAGAGTATTTCTCCTGGTCTATTCTTGTCGTAGACAACAATAGCAAAGACAACACCTCCGAAGTTGTGCGGCAATACCAGTCACACGAGCGAGCAGACAAACCAGATTTTCCGGCTGTGCACTACGCCTTTGAAGGGCGTCAGGGCGCAGCGTTTGCTCGGGTAAAGGCGATGGCGATCGCCACCAGCGATTGGGTAGGCTTTCTCGATGACGACGTGATTCCAGCTCCGAATTGGGTTGCAGAAGCCTATGCCTTCAGCAAAAGTCATCCTCAGGCAGGTGCTTGTGGTGGCCAAATTCACGGCGACTTTGAAGTTGAACCACCTGCTAACTTTAATAGAATCAAGTCTTTTTTGGCCATTAGAGAAAGGGGGGATCATCCTCATCTGTATGACCCTGAGAACTTGAACCTGCCGCCTTCTGCCGCCTGGGTCGTCAACAGGCAAGCCTGGCGTGAGAATGTGTCCGAGAACCCTAAGTTGGGCGGAAGAGCCCATGGATCGATGGTTCAGGGAGACGATTACGAACCGCTGCTGCGGATGCACAAAGCTGGCTGGCAAATTTGGTACGCACCCACCTTGCACGTGAGCCATCAAGTTCCGGCAGGAAGGCTAAAACGTGACTATCTGATGTCCCTTAGCCGAGGGTGTGGACTCTGCATTTGTCCGCTGAGAATGATCAATCCTAGCCCCTGGCAACGGCCTTTTATCTGGATCAAGCTCGTTTTAAGCAATCTACGCCGGGTTATTGCGCACTGGATTAAGTATCGAGGGCAGCTCAAAAGTGATTTGGTTGCGGCTTGTGAGATGGAGTTTTTTCTAGGTAGCTTGATCAGTCCGTTCTACTACTTACAAACGCTGCTACCTTCGTTAAAAAGTCAGCAAGACGTTCAAGAGATCACACCTTGAACTCCCTAGCAGCCTACAGTTGGGCAGGCTAGACTGTGCCTCAAGGTTTTATCAATCGGTTTCATTCGATGCAATCTTTAGTTCATTTGAGCTGATACGTCTGTACCATGGGTTCGCTTTGCTAGCGGCGGCGCCGCGATCACTGTTGCCTTAAGCCCAATTGTATTAGGTGGGTGGTGCTTCTCAATTAGGTTTGGCATCATTAGGTTACCTCGGTTAGTTAAGAGTCCTTGAACTGGTGCCCACTAATGGCATCTCTGGAAAGTTTATCAGCCCAATTCCTATGAAATACTGGAAACCTATTGCCATATTCCTTATCAGCCTCACTGCTGTCGTAGTATTTACACAGATACGCTCAGTCCCGTCCCCTCAAGGCACCCCAGCAAAACAAGGTTCTATTGAAGGCTTAGCTAGGCAGTACGACAGTAGCTGTTTGTTACCCAGTCAGGAAAGTCGTCCGGTCTGGGAATGCTACGAAATTTCGGTTGAGGAATCTCCTCACCGAGCGGTCGTTGTCCAACACACCAGCGGTGAGCAGTACAAGGTTTCAACTTTCCAGCAAAACGGACAGACTAAGTTTCGATTTACACCCACACAAAAAGGCATTTGGTCATTCAGCACAGGCGGAGAGATAGCGATCAATGCGAACAGGCCAGCCTATGCCAAAGGATTCGTTGCTGCTCAAGGGAATAAATGGATTCGGACAGCCACTGAGGAGGCGTTCGTTCCTCAATATGCGATGTACGACAAGCCAGATATCGAGGCAGGATTGGAAGAGTTTGTTGAAGGTCACGGATTTAGTGGGTTTCACATCATCAATTTACGAGATTTCATGAAAAATCCGTCTTACTTCGAAGCCGTTGTCCTTGAAACCTATCGGCGTGGAGGCGTTACTCACTTTTGGATATGGGGAGATGAACAGAGAAACCTCACCCCTTCTACCTATGGAGTAGATGTAGATTTGCTTTATACAGAGATTGCAGCAAGACTCGCGCCGCTGCCGGGCTGGACAGTCGGGTACGGGTTTGACCTGTTTGAATGGGCCACAGCCAGAGAGATTGAAAACTTCCGGAGAAAACTACGATCTGACTGCGACTACCCTCATTTAGTCGGCGGCAGAGGCCACAAAAACCAGTATGAGGAAATTAGCTCCAATCTGGACTATGCCGCTTGGGAATGGCACCATCCTGACTACCAAGACTACCGAGATCACTTAGAAAAATCTAACCAGCGCCCAGCTTTCTCCGAAGACCGCTTCCGCATTTGGGGTTCTGGCCATGCCAGAGACTATAACCTAGACCAGACTCGCCAGGGACTTTGGCTTTCAGCGATCGCCGGGGGAGTTGCAAATATTTGGGGACACCAGCCTGAAGGTCAGGAATTTTCAGCCCCTTATGCCAACAAGGAAGAGATTAAGACCTACAGTCAGTTTATCAACGCCAACTTTACCGTCGGCATGGAGCCTGACAACGACCTGGTCAGCACCGGGTACTGCCTACGGGACAACAATCACGCTGCCATCTGTTACTCAGAGCAGCCAGATACTATTCAATTCAACTTGGGTGAAATTTCAACACCCACTCAGGTAACCGCAGTAGATACTCGATCAGCGTACCAAGAGATTGAAGTTCCCCTGTCTGATCGAAACTTGCGTTGGCAACCCCCCTATCTTTCAGATTGGGCTTTCCACATCTTGGGTCAGTCAGACGGTGAGCCTGCTTAAATTGTCCACACTTGTATCTCTTTTGCCTTTGCAAGCCCTCCGAAAGACTTGGAAAATCGGCTGTCTGTCGCAATACAGCAGTGCCAATCGTTCAATAAAGATTGAATAAAGAGGCATCAACTCAAAGCAGGGAAATCTGAGCTGATAGTCAAGTAAAAAATAGCACGTGGCCAAGCTCACAGAAAAAATCTGGGCCAAACCCAGAACTCTGTATCGTACTCTTGCAAGTTAGATATAGAAAGCGTATGGATGCATGTCTCTCCTAAACTATCGTTCACAACCTTAGTCTTAGCTGCGCTGATGGCATCATCCCTGCTCAGCGACTACTTGGCTACGATTTTCCTGACCTATCCGAGTGAGTATTCAGCAATTACACTAACTTATTTTTGCCTAGAAAGTCAGCTAAAGTACCTCAGCCCAGCCCTCACACATAGAGATTTTTCCTAGCTCAAGTCAATACCCGAATAAAGATTGGATAAAACTTCCCATATCTATAGTAGAAATTCGGATGGTCAGAATTAGGATTCGCGTAAAGATAAAAACTTAGCTGAATTTGACTGGCTAAACACACGGGTTTCCCTCATAAAGCTGTTGATAGCCCTGAGAGATGCCTCTTTCCGAAGGATAGCGACTGATAGAAGGAATATTGAAAAAGTTCTGCATTGCATCGTTACTCTCTTCGCAAAGCATAGCTAGCGTCTTACAAAGGAACCTATATCCTATGAATGTGAAAACACTGTGGCCGAGTAAACTGCAGGTAAGGGTCAATTCCCTATATCGCTGGCTACCGATTTCTCTAATTCTTGGCGCTGCTACGGTTCTGTTTACTTACCAGTTGGAAGGTGAAGGTCTTTGGCTAGACGAGCTCACCAGCATTCAGGATGCTTCATCAACCCTTTTGGAGACCTACAGAGGAAATCAGTTAAGGCCCCTCTATTACGTTTTGTTGATGGGCTGGATGCGCTTTGGAAATAGTGATGCGTGGCTGCGATCGCTCTCAGTCGGTTTTGCCATTGTCAGCGTTTTTTTAATTTATCGTCTGGGACGACGGCTTGCTGGGGAAGCAGAAGGACTGATTGCCGCACTGCTGCTCGCGATTTCGCCAGTATTTATCAATCACGCGCAAGAGATACGAATGTATACCTTGAGTCTTTGCTTGGGACTAGCAGGGACGCTGTTTTTGACTGAAGCCTTACTCGTAGAGCAACCTCAGCAACCTAAACACACTACACTAGCCGGTTGGTCACTCTTTAGACTACTTGCCATCTACACAGTCCCCCTCAACGTTACTTTGCTGATCCCTGATGCGCTGCTAGTCTTCCTGAGGTTTCGCCAGGAGCGCGCTGTGCTCATCAACTTCGCTAAGTGGTTGCTCTTACTGTTTGTACTATGGTCTCCCTCAGTCTTATCTGTCGTTGAAGAAGCCTCACCCAATGCCACTTTTGCTGCCCATCACGCTAGTGCAACACCGCCAGGGCCTGACAGGCTAATTCGCCAGCTCAAGTTTTTGACGGTGTGGCCTTTTAGTGTTCAAGAAAATGCAGTTATCGCTCTTTTCTACAAAGTTTTCACTTTCTTTGCGGCCGGACTAATTGGAGCCGGACTCATTCGCAAACTCAAGCCATCCACGCGGGGGACATGGTGGATCTACGCCTGGTTCATACTGCCTCTCATCCCCATCGTCGCGTTTTCTTACCTTTCGGTTCCCATTTGGGAAAGCCGCTATATTCTGTTTGTCAGTCCTTACCTTTTTATTTTGTTAGCAGCAGGCATTACACGCATTTGGGGGCAGTGGAGAATAGCCGCTATCATCCTGGGGACGACCTATCTCATAGCTGCCGGAGGGGGATTGGCACATTACTACACCGCTCAGGATCGCCCAGACTATAAGTTCAATATCGAGACCATTGAGAAATACGAGCAGCCAGGCGATGCGATTGTCTGGAGCTACCACTACACGAAGCCCTTAAACCATTATTACCAAGGGAACTCAGATACCTACTGGCGTACTATCAATGAAATTGAGACATCGGCAGATATTCAGCCGTGGATAAATCGGTTCCCGACTAACCACAGCCGCCTGTGGCTGGTGATCAGCAAACCCAAGACACTCGCTGACGAATTTGACGAAGTAATCACGAATGCTTACCAGATCGAGTTGTCTTTCGATTATGAACAGGGATCTCAAGTCGTGTTGCTTACTCCCTTAGACAGGTCTTCGGGGTTAGTAGCTCCGTGAGACGTGACGACGGGATTATAGACTCGACTGTTATAGGCCAATGGTTTGTACGGAGGTCTTGGCAAAATACCCTGTTCTCCATGCAAGCGGTATAGACTTTGCTGTAGTGTTTTATCAATCCTTTCTCGCACAGTGAGAACTGTGCCGAGATTTTTTGTTTACTTGAGTTAATACGTCTATGCCGTGGGTTCGCATTGCTAGTGGAATCGTCGCGATCGCCCTTGCCCTTAGCCTGATCGTGTTAGGCGGGTGGTACTTCACAATTGGGTTTGGCATCATTGTTTACCTCGGTCAGCTAGAAGTCTTTGAACTGGTACGGGCTAAAGGCATCCATCCTGCTGCCAAGACCACACTGATTGTCAGCCAGGTGCTATTAGTCACCGCTCACCTCTCCCCCCCCGTTGCCGATGCAATTTTGGCCCTAGCAGGTACCTGCATTTGCTTTTACCTCCTCTTCCAGCCAAAGTTTGCCACCATTGCCGATGTCGCGGCCTCAATCTTGGCCCTATTTTACGGCGGCTACCTGCCTTCTTACTGGGTTCGTCTGCGCGACGTGGGTGCTATTGGCACAGCTAGTCTGCCCTTAGAAGGCTACTGGCCCAGTAGCTTTACCTGGGCGCAGCTACCGACTGGTCTGACGGTGACATTCATAGCCTTCGCCTGCATTTGGGGAGCAGATATCGGCGCTTATGCTTTCGGTCGTGCCTTGGGCCGTACCCCGCTCTCTAGTATCAGTCCGAAGAAAACGGTAGAGGGGGCTATTTTCGGCATGGGTGCGAGCGTCAGTATCGGTATCGCCGGGGCTTGGGCGATGAGCTGGCCAATCTGGTGGCTTACGGGCGCTGCCTTGGGAACGATCATCGGCATCTCTAGCCTGCTGGGAGACCTAACTGAGTCACTGATGAAACGCGACGCGGGGGTGAAAGATTCTGGAACCCTGATTCCAGGACATGGTGGCATTCTAGACCGCACAGATAGCTATGTTTTTACAGCGCCACTGGTCTACTATTTTGTGATTTATTTGATCCCCTTACTCAGTCGCTACTGAGGGCTCCTTTAGTTAGACCCTCTTGCTAAGGACTGACGGTGAGTCGACCGCTACAGAATAGCTGCTCGGCTTGTACCGATAGCTGAGTGAGCTGCGTGCCCTGACCCAAGTTCCACTGAAAATGGTGTAGGGAAGTGATCGGCACGCCTTTGTCGGCATCGGTTAAGTCTTCCAAGCTTTCTAACCACCGAGGCGACTCTAACTGCAGTCGATTGCCAGAAACGATAGAGATCTTCGTACCCAGAACAATCGGACGGGTAGCTATCTGCGTTTGGGCACGGGGGTAAAAGCTCAAGCCTAGCTGCTGATCTCCTAGACGTACCTGAAGGTTGTGCAATTCTACGTCAGATTGCAGCGGCAGTTGTCCGTAAAGAGTCGCTACTGTCTTATCCAGCGACGAGGTCTGCATGAGCGATCGCCAAAAGTCCTTCAGCCCAGCCGCTAACAGCGGGGACGCCAGCGAAGCGTTGAGATCGTCGTGACTGAGCGACACTTCGCCTGTGATCGGGAACGCCTTGAGCAGCCGCAAGGGTTTTCCGCGCACAACCTGGCCAACATTGATACGAATGTCCTGAGCTGAAAGCTGCAGCTGGGCAATGTGGATTCCTCTATAAACCGCTTTTTGAGCGGATACCACAACTCCAGGTAGTTTCCCAGAAACGATATCGCGATCACGCCCCTCTAACTGTAGAGACAAATGCTCAACCTGCTCTACTTGTGATCGCAACCATAGCTGCACCGCTGCCGGTAGGATTCGCTCCAGGATCCGGCCACCTTTCAAGCTTTGATTGGGATTTTCATGGTTGGGCGCTATTGCCTGACCAAGATTGCCTTCGGGACTTTCAGTAAATTTGGCCACTGACCCTCTCACCTCACTATTGCCAATAGAGCAGCCTTCATTGTCCGCTGATATCGGCTTAGTGTCAGCTCATCTAACGTAGTTAACCCAGATCCCACGCGCTGGTAGGACACCCTAAAAAGTCACAGTTTCATAACTTTTTGATCCCGAGTTTTACACAAATGCGTACTCCCGGAAGAAATAAGCCCACAAAGCCGATCCCCAACCGATATTTTTGTCATAGTATTAGGACATTGATCCCAGCCTTCGATCCCGGTCAATATCGATGGGGGTCAAGTACACCCTACTTTGCGAGGAGAACCGTAAATCATGTCATCCCAAACCCCTAATGTGCCGCTAGAGGAAATGACCCTGAGACAGCTTCGCAGAGTGGCCAGCGAGTACGAAGTCTCTCGCTACAGTCGTATGCGCAAGGTTGAGCTGGTAGCTGCTATTCAGAAAAAGCAAGTTGAAGCCGGGGTAATCTCTGCGCCATTTGCTGCCACTCCTGACAGAGACGGGCAAACACAGGCTGAAGCAGCTAAATACGCTAACCCTGCCCAAGGTCAAACCTTCCAGACTTTCGGACAAGACCGTGGCCAGACCGTCAGCAGCAAAGCTGGGACAGCTGTGGCCATACCTGAACGTGATTGGGGAACAGCGAAAACACCTGATATGGCAGAGCTGGCGACTGTAGATGACAATATCGGTGACTTACCGGGCGGCTATGGAGAAAGCAGGATCGTACTGCTGCCACGCGACCCGCAGTGGGCATATGCATATTGGGATATTCCTAACGAACATAAGCAGCAGCTTCGCAGTCAGGGCGGTAGTCGCTTAGCCCTACGCTTTTATGATGTAACCGATGTGGATCTTGACACTCAGAGTCCGCATAGCCTTCAGCAGTACGAGTGTGGTGAGGTGGCGCGGGAATGGTATTTGCCAGTGCCAGTTGGCGATCGCGACTACACGGTCGAAATTGGCTACGTCTGTGATGATGGGCGCTGGTTAGTACTTTCTAGTTCTGCCCCCGTCAGAATTCCCCCTGTCTATCCCTCTGACTGGGTTGAAGATCAGTTTCTGACGATTAGCTGGAGCGAGGAACTAAAAACGCGCACGTTTGCCAAGCTGGTTTCCCCAAGCGAGCGGGCGATCACCGCTGGACAAGCAGGCTATCAGCGGGCTGGCGACAATCCGCTATACGACCAGATGGTTGCTCGCGCTCAGTCAGCCGAAGCTCAGCGCGTCGCCGGTTCTCTGTTTGGCTCTATGCACCAGGTTCCTGAGCAGGCAGTGAGCTCCTTTGTCTTCCCGTCTGGCGCCGGACTGTGGGCGCTACCGACCGCCTCGGGCATCAACATGTCAGGTGCGGGATTCGCCTCGGCCCCACCCGCTCAGTCTCGTAAGTTCTGGCTGATAGCCGATGCAGAGCTGATTGTTTACGGTGCAACTGAGCCTGACGCCACCGTAACGGTTGATGGCAGACCCATCGAACTCAGTGCCGATGGCACCTTCCGTTTTCAGATGTCTTTCCAAGATGGGATGATTCGCTATCCAATCGTGGCCGTTGCCAAAGACGGTGAGCAAACCCGCTCTATTCATATGGATTTTGAGCGGCAAACGCTGTCGCGCAACACCAACACTAAAGCCGAAGCGGTCGAAGAATGGTTTGTCTAAGAACAGGCAGTTCGCTTGAGTGGATCGCCATCAGATGATCGAAGGAAGGGAGCGTTGTTCTACGACGCTCCCTTTTTTGTGGCTTTTTTCCTGGGCAATCAGCGCTCATTGAGACAGCCAATGCCTGACGGCTCGATATTGTTTTTCTATCCATAGCAGCAGCCGGTCCACCCATCTCAGCAGCTTTTCCAAAGGATGCTCGATGTAGCCTGTGGTCACCGCATCCGCATCTAGATAGAGCGAGCTATTGCTATCATCATCTCCAGCAGCCAAATGAATGGGCGATCGCGCCGCTGATACCGATAGTGGGTTTCCACCCGCCGTAATGACTTTGGCAGATGCTCGCAAATCCGGTCGAATCACTTTTTTTCGCCCAGCAACAACCGTTGACGCCAGGGCTAGACCCAAACCTGCGTCAGGCAGCTCAATCAAGCCACTGGGTAACGCGGCTGTAAAGGTTGATCGGTATCGCTGCTGAAGCCAAATCATCATCCTCAGCACTTCTACCCAAAAAGAACGCCTGGGTCGAGCCAGCGTGAACTGCCCTATCTGGGTTTGAAGCTGAACCTGCTGAGCCGCACTCAAGCCATTCCAAACGATAGTATGACCCTTTACCAAGACAAGTGATCGCGTTTCCAAATCACTGGCGACACCTGTAATCCGACTAGCCGCAAGACCTTTCGTCACGGGCTCTGCGGCGTGCAGTATCTTGATCTGTAGCGGATCGAGACAAGCACCTATCATTATGAGTGTCTGCGCCATACACCACTCAGCCACAGCACGGGTCTCAAGATCTACAGCTGCCGAATTCTCTTCATCTGACGGGTCGGAAAGTTCCCCAAAATTAGAGAAGTCTAGGATAGCAGCCCCAGATTCTCTTCCAAACAGGCGACCCGGCAACCCAGACTGTCTCAGCTTGCTGACAGCAAGCTGACAGACATAGACTACGGCATACACTGGTAAAGCTGCGCCTAACATTGCGGTAGAACGAGCCCTGCGAACGGCCCACCGATGCCGTTCTAATCCCTGCCGGTACTGGCTGATGACAAATCGGAATACATTGCTTTGATAAGGGCCAGAAGCCATTTTGTTCGCCCGCCTCACTGCTTAAAATTTTAACGAAAGTCATGACCTCTTCAGATTTCAATCTCGATATTTCCCCATCGCTTAAAGGCGACCTTGATCGCCTGCGCCAGCTCAACACTCAAGATATTCAAGCCAACTGGCGGTGGCATCCCCACGACATCCCGCCTGCTGACATTTTCAACAGCCAAACCTCCCTTCAATGGCCCATCGCATCTTTGAACAGCCGTCAGCATGTTGCCTGGGAAAAAGGTCGCAAGGTTCGCTGGCTCTACCAGACCATCACGGTACCCGACGCTTTTCAGGGCTATCCGCTAGCCGGCATGACCCTACGCTTCGCCCTCACTTGGTGGGCAGACGATGCGCAAATCTACATCGACGGGACGCTTGCACAGTCGGGCGATTTATTTGAGTGCTTTACCCGCCTTTGTCTGAGCACGAGCGTCAGTCCCGGGCAAACGTTTCAGCTAGCGATTCGGTTAGTCAGCCCCGGACATGATGAGGGTGCTTTAGTGCGATCGCACCTCATCTACGAACTACCCGATACGGCGACAACGCCTGAACCTAGCTTCGTCGCCGACGAACTGACGGTCTTGGCGACCTTCGAGCCCTCTATTCAACCCGAGATTGAATCGGCCCTCTCACAGCTGAACTGGGCCAGCCTCACGCAGACTTATCCTAATAGCAGCCCTATAAAAATTGCCGCAACCGCGCATCCCTTCCAACACTCACTCACTCAGGTCAGAGAGACGCTCATTTCCCTTACCCCTCCACTCAAGCAGCGCCAAATTCAGTGTGTTGGCCATGCGCATCTTGATATGGCCTGGTTATGGCCGATTGCGGATACCTGGAACGCGGCTGAACGCACCTTCCAATCCGTTCTCGATCTGCAAAAAGACTTTCCTGACCTCACCTACACTCATTCCAGTCCGGCTCTATTTGAATGGTTAGAGCACAATCGCCCAGAGCTATTTCAGCAAATTCAGCAAAAAGTCACCGAAGGCAGCTGGAGCATTGACGCCGGACTGTGGATAGAACCGGAATTTAATTTAATTGGAGGGGAAGCGATCGCCCGCCACATTCTCTACGGCCAGCACTACTGCCAGGAAAAATTTGGGAAGATTAGCAAGATTGCCTGGCTACCAGACTCCTTCGGCTTTTGCTGGCAGCTCCCCCAACTCCTCACCCAGGGCGGCATCGAAATTTTCGCCACCCTCAAACTCTCCTGGAACGATACCACCGAGTTCCCCCATTCTCTCTTTTGGTGGGAATCGCCTGACGGCAGCCGTATCCTTAGCCTCATGCTACCGCCCATCGGCACCGACATAGACCCCATCAAAATGTCCGCCCATGCCAAAAAATGGGAAACCCGCACCCAGCTACCCAACACCCTCTGGCTACCCGGTCTTGGCGATCACGGCGGTGGCCCCACCCGCGACATGCTCGAAAAAGCTTACCGCTGGCAGCAATCTCCCTTCTTCCCAACTCTAACCTTCACGACGCCCAAAAACTACATCAACACGCTCCCCCGCTCCCCTGTTCCCCCGCTCTCCTCCCCACATCTCCCCCTCTGGCAAACCGACCTCTACCTAGAACTCCATCGCGGCTGCTACACCACCCACGCCGACCAAAAGCAGCACAATCGCCGCTGTGAAGATCTGCTCTATCAAGCAGAAGTCTTCGCGACTATCGCTTATCTCAAAGCTAATCAGCCCTATCCCAAAGCTGACTTAGAGCGCGCCTGGAAATCACTGCTATTCAATCAGTTTCACGATATTTTGCCTGGCACGGCAATCCCTGAAGTCTTTGTCGAGGCAAACCAAGCCTGGGAACAAGTGCGGAGCATTGGCCAGCGGATTTTGGACGAGAGCATTGGCGCGATCGCCTCCACTATTCCCTTACCCAAACCTCCACACCCACTGGCCAAAGCCATTGTTGTATTCAATCCGCTTAGCTGGTCACGTAACGCAGTCATCACGCTCTCGGTGCCCAGTTTCTCCCCCGATGCCGCCCACTCAAGCTGGTCAATCTACGACGGCACCCATCAACTTGTTCCCTATCAGACGGATTCGAAAGAGGTTGCAGAACAAATCGACCGTGACCTTTCGTTTCTAGCTCAGAATCTTCCTGCCGTAGGCTATCAAAACTTCTGGTTATGCCCTACTAGAGAAAAAGCCTCGCAGCCGCCCGAGGACTACAGTCTGGAGAATGAATTTCTCAAAGTCACAATAGATCCTGAGACCGGCCAGATCGTCAGCCTAATCGAAAAAAGCACTCAAAAAGAGACCTTCAGCACCCCCGGAAACCAGCTACAGACCTTCCGAGATCAGGGCCAATACTGGGATGCCTGGAACATCGATCCAGAGTACGCTAGCCACCCTTTACCCGGTCCCGCTCTGCAATCTATTCGATGGATCAAAGCTGGCCCTGTCCGTCAGGAACTAAAGGTTACCTACCGCTTCAACCAGTCAACAATCTCCCAAAACCATATCCTTGAAACAGGCGTACCCTTTCTGAAAATTGAAACCTTCATAGATTGGCAGGAAACCCACGTTCTTCTGAAAGCGTACTTTCCCTTGTCCATCTCCTCAGAAATCGCTACCTACGAGATTCCCTTTGGCGCGATCGCTAGAAAGACAACCCCCGAAACCGCAGCCGAAAAAGCCCAGTGGGAAGTTCCGGCGCTGCGCTGGGCCGACTTGAGCAATCAGTCTTTTGGTATGTGTTTGCTGACCCAGGGCAAACATGGTTTTGACGCTAGCCCCAACCACCTTCGCCTGTCCCTGCTCAAATCTCCTGTTTGGCCAGACCCCAATGCCGACAAGGGATCGCACCATTTTGCCTACGCCATCTATCCCCATACAGGATCTTGGCAAACAGCCCGTGCCGCCCACGCTGCCCGTGAGTTCACAATTGCGCCCATTGTTCACCGGCCTGAGTTCACGTCACCTAACAACAAAGTGGGCCAATGCCGACAGAGCTTCTTACAAGTTCAAAATGCCAACCTAATCCTCTCTGCCTTCAAACTTACAGAGGATGACAGCGATGACTTAATTCTTCGTTGCTACGAGGCTTACGGGGAAAATGCAATCGTAGACATTACCCACTCGCTGGGAGTTATAGGGCTCGACGAGGGAACGATCACTAACGCTTCCATTCACACCGATCTGATCGAAACACCTATCCACAGTAAAAACCCTACGAATGTCCGTCCCTGGCAAATTGCCACTTACCGTCTAAAAAAGCCTACTGTTTCCTAAACAATCACAGAAAAAGCTCGGCTGACTATCGGCCGAGCTTTTTGTCGTTACTTAGTTTTCACCTAACAGACAACCCCTCTAGACAGCCATCTCAGACAGTTCAGGAGCGTCTACCACATCATCCATGTTACGAATGATGTCCAAATCAATATCTAGAACAGTCATTTTAAGTCCAGCTTTAGGGCTGTTATCTGCTTTTGAAATAAACGGATTAGGTTCGACGCTTCCGGTACAAATAATCAAAGACCCTTTCTTTAGATAGGGCAATTTACGCCAAGCAACAGACTTTTCCCAAATGCTCAAAGAAACCGTAAACGATTCGTCTCGACTTCGAACTCCACGGACATAAAGCGTAGCCTGGGCGACAGTCGCTTGCCCACCGCTCTTCAAATCAACCGTTTTAACCTCGGCATCTGCGGCTAAGTTACCGCTAACCACCCATTTATTAAGGCCTGAACTTGCCATCGTTATTCCTCTAAATGAACAAAAAGCTTAGCTCTTTAAATATGCCCGCAAATGTTACCGATAGCACTGAGTGATTCCACTGAGAAAAAGGATAGCAAGATGACAAAAGCCCCCTTAACACGTAAGTAAGGGGGCTTTGCTTTGAAAAGAGGACCTGGCATCGAGCTATTTTGACAAGGGCTGGCGCCCTCACTATCTTCGCCGCTGCGATGTTTCACTGTCGAGTTCGGGA
>JBARVU010000274.1:0-18174 GCA_049646425.1 Phormidesmis sp.
TCTGTCAAGAGTTACCTACTACAGAGCTAGCGACCTCACAAGATTATGCTCTTTTGCAGCTTGAGAATGCGATCAGAGGAGCTGATCGCATTCTCAAGCGAACCGACGCTGAGACGGGTGAAATTTATGCTGTTCTGATTCCCTACCACTTACCGACAATTCAGACAACTATTCAATATGCCCATAACAGCTACTCGGCAGAGACGTTTCCCAGAGGCCGCTACCATTACAGTTAAGACTAAGCTTCGCCGGTAATCGACAGTTCGCTGACCCAAATACGCGGACAGATACCGCCAACGGTCACTTCAGCCTCCGGCTCAATATGCAAAATACTGTTGAGCAGTTTTTTGAAGTCGCCTGCGACGGTAGCAGATTCTACGCTGATGCGCTCACCGTTTTTGAGCAGCCAGCCGTCAAACGGTAGAGAGAATGACCCTTGCAGTGCATTCACGCCCGCATGCAGCGCCTGTAAGTCATCAATCAGTACGACGCCATCTGCATTCTCTAACTGATAGGCGCTATCTGCTGATTCGCCCGCCTCCACGACTAGATAGTTGAGCCCGATGCTGACTTTTGCCCCAATACTGGCATGGCCGGTCGGTTCGGCGTTCATCCGCTTAGCGGTACCGGCACTGTGCAAAAAGTTCTTGAGGATGCCGTTTTCAATCAGCGCTAGCCGGCGAGTGGGTGTGCCTTCGCCGTCAAAGGTTTCGGCTGAAACGTTTTCAGAATGGAGCTCGTCGTCATATACCGAGAGCAGCGGGCTCGCGACTTGCGTGCCGATAGATTCAGCAGTCGATAAACTGCGGTTGTCTATCACGCTTTGAGCGTTGTACATATTGGAAAAGGCGCTCAGCAGGCTCAAAAATGCCTCTGCCGAAAAGACGACTGGATATTTGCCCGACGCAATTTTCTCATAGTCGAGATGGCTGATGGTCTTTTCAGCGGCTTCCCTTGTGCAGCCTTCTACATCGAGCTGAGAGAGACCGTTTTTGAAGCGCATCGCGCCAGCAGCGCGGGGTTTGCGACCCTCCTGCTCAGTTTTGCCATAGAGATAAATGGACGCATAGGAGCGTTCTTCACTGCGCTGCGCCCCTTCACTGTTGAGGTAGAAGCGCTCGATTTCTCTTTGGGCAATGCCGTTGTAAGGGACAGAAGTGATCGCCTCATGCGCATCTAACACTCCTTTTTCTGCGCCGACTAACGTATCAATCAGCTCAGGCACAGGCGCAGGGTCTGCTTTTTTAAAATCTACCTTCACCGTAGGCGCTGTGGCTTGCGGGCTGAAGTCGGGCGCATTCTCTCTGACCCCGAAGGCACTCGCCTCGTAGGCTGTCTTCAGCGCCATCTCCAAACCAGTTTCATCCACGTCCGTGGTAGAAGTCACTCCGATCTGATTTTCCTCATTCCACACGCGCACAATTACGCTAGAGCGGTTGGAAGCTTTGACCTGTTTGGGTTCGCCCTTATCTACCTGGACGCTGGTTTCATCCACGGAAGATCCGTAGATGTCGTATTTGGCAATGCTGAGCTTGTGGGCGATCGCCTCAGCCTGTTTCGCAATGGTTTGAATATTAGACATATAAATTGAAGCGAGGATTGTTTGCTAATGAACTGAGATTACCGACCACCGACAGTGATGTCGTCTACTCGAATATGAGGCTGACCCACCGTCACGTATATGCTGCCGCTGACCGAACCGCAAAACCCCGGCGCCAGACTAATGTCGTTGGAGCACATCGAAATCTTGTTCATAATGCCAGTCGCTTCACCAATTAGCGTCGCCCCTTTCAACGGCTTGGTAATTTTGCCATTTTCAATCAGGTAGGCTTCATCCACCCCAAAGTTGAACTGACCGGTAGGGCCAACGCTACCGCCGCCCATTTTCTTGCAGTAAATGCCTTTGTCCACCGAAGCAAACAGCTCTTCGACAGTGTGATCGCCCGGAGCAATGTAGGTATTGCGCATCCGCGACGCAGCAGCGTGCGTATAGCCCTGACGGCGACCGCTACCCGTGCGTGGCTGACCCGTGCGCATCTCGCCCGCCCGGTCAGAAATAAAGTTCTTCAAAATGCCGTTTTCTATTAGCAGGGTTCGCTGTACCGGCATCCCTTCATCGTCCATATCGACGGTGCCAAAGGCTTCAGAAGAAAGTCCTTCGTCCCAGGCAGTCAGGCTTTCGTGCGCCACCTTCTGACCTTTCTTATGCATAAAGGGCGTCGTTTCGCGCTCAATTTGCGTCGTCTCTAGCAGGTGACCGCAGGCTTCGTGGAAAATCACCCCGCCAAAGTGGTTAGCCATGATGATCGGATAGTTGCCCGACTCCACATAGTCGGCGTACAGCATTTTACCAGCAGACTCAGCCACCTTTTCGGCAGTTTTCTCATAGTCCCAGGCGGTCAAAAAGCTGGGGTCGCCCGTATTGCCCAACCGCTCACCAATTGAAGAGCGATGCTCACCGTCGGCGCACAGCAGATTGTAACCAACAGACTGGGTGAGGCGAATATCGCGGGCAAAGGTGCCGTCACTAGAAGCAACCAGCACTTCTTGCCAATCGCGGAAGTAGGCGGCACGGCGGGCCTGAACGTGTTTGGCTTTCTTCGCTAAGGCGGCGTTAGCTTCGAGCAACACTTCTCCCATCGTTTGCATAGAGGTACAGCTCGCCAGCCAATTCTCCTTAGCGCGGGTGGTACCGTAATCGCGCAACGGCTCTAAGTTGAGTTCTGGAACGTGAGCGTGAGGGCCGGGAAGCTCCAAGCCCATAATCGCTAAGCCTTTTTCTAAAGCTGCTTTGAGGCCATTGAACGAAAGATCGTTGGTGCTGACATAGCAGTCAGAATTGCCTTTGAAGACCCGTACGCCTGCGCCAGAGACCAGGCTGGGTGAGATGCTGGTAATCGCGTCGTCTTCAGCTAAGCAGCTAATGTAGTTCTTGCGCTCCAGGAAGAACTCGACGAAGTCTGCGCCGACTGCGCGGCCTAAGCCCAGCAATGTAGAGAGCGGCGCTTCCCAGGTCTGGTCAAAGCGGTCAGGGGTGGACTTATAGCTCAGCGAGGGAATTTGCTCTAAGCGCAGAGGCTGGTCAAAAATGGCGGCTGTCATACCGGCGGCAGTTCCTTATCAATATTTTCAATTAGCTTAGCAAATGCGCTGGATCATGGGCGCTGCCGGTCTGTTCGGTCTTTACGAGTTTTATGGAGTCAGCGGCTGGAATTCGTAGTCAAGCTGAGTAAGATGCCAGCTGCCAAAAGAGGGTTCTGCAGTGACAGCCTTGCTTGACTACCAATAAGGTTCAGGTGTTTGCTCTAGATCTCGAATCATTTGGTGTAGCGTTTCAATCAGCAGCGGAATGCTTTCCTGGCAAATGGCAAAGAGCTGTTCTGGGTCGGCCTGAAAATACGCATGGGCCAAGACATCTCGTAGGCCAATCGCGCCTCGCCAGGGCACTTGAGGATATTGGGCATACAGCTTACCGGCTGTTTGTCGGTCTATTTTCTTGAATTCTTCGCCTGCGGCAATGAGAACCATACAAATACTGTCCAACTGATCCAATCCTGCCTCGCTACTGACAAAATCACTCGGTGTTGAAATGGTCGCGAAGCGTCGAGGAATGCGCTCTAGAGCAGTTAAAACAACCCTTAGCCGATTCTGAACCAGGATTTTATCATTGTCAGACATAGACAGCCTCTTGCTCTAGTCTGGCTCTAAACCCTGGTGTTAGATACTGATGCAAACGAACCACGTCTACCTGGCGACCTAGTAACGCTTCCAAATCTTGCTTCATCATTGCAGTATTGAATAAATTCGGCTGATCGGTGGCGAACACGATATCTACATCACTCTCAGCAGTCGCCTGGTTGCGGGCATAAGACCCAAAAAAGCCTAGCTTTTGCAGGTGGTAGTCAGCTCCATGCTCAGCCATAAAGTCTTTCAGCAAATCTTGAAGGCGATCGCGTGGCAGCACGGGTTCATTCATAGCATTACCGTCAAAGAGGCTGTGAGCCAGTCTACGGTTTGACGGCACAAAAGCATCAGCTTGCTTTCTATTTTAAGACTTCAGGGCATTATTATTTTTGCACGGCTGCGTTCTGCCTCGTTTTATGAAACCCTCCTACCAAAAACTCCGACCCATACTCCTCACCTGCCTCTCGCTCGGCGTGGGCTACCTTACCATCAGCGTCGCGACTGCTCTGCTCTACGGCGTCTGGCTGAGCGGCGACGGCCATGCTCTAACCTCGCAGTTTCTGGCGTTTGCAGCTGTCTGTGGGCTGGGCTTTGCTACCCTCAGTGGCTACCTCACGGCGCTCGTAGCTCAGCGGGCTCCGATCACGCATGCCGGTGGATTCGCTGTCATGCTGACAATTATCTGGGCTATCTCTACCTTTCTAATTGGGTCGGCAGAGCCTATCTTTATATCGCTTTTGAATATTGCGATCGCCCTCACTGGCGTCATGACAGGCGGACTGATGCGTCTGCTACAGGTGAACGCCAAGAATCAAACCTTGAGCCCGAAGTAGGTGAGGACGAGCTCGCGATCGCCCGTATTCGCTACCTCATGCATCTCACCGGGAGCCACCGCTACACAGACACCCGGCGTCAGCGCGTGAGGCATGCCATCTACAGTGATTGTCCCCTCACCCGCCTCTACAAAAAACACCTCGTGCATATCTGTGTGAGCATGGGCTGGCGCGACTTGACCGGGCCGAAAGCGGGCCTGAGAGAAGTTAGTGAGGTGAGGCAGCTCTCCCGTCCGCAGCATCACCTGCTTTTTGATCGCCTGGTTGTGAGAAACCGCTTCGACAGGGAGCTGATTTAAGGCTATTCGCTTCATGGATCTAATGGGTTCTGAGCGAGCCAGTCTGCCCGGGAGAGTTCGTAGAGGCAGTGCTCTAGCAACTCGCCAGGATACATAAAAGTTGAGGGGTCACGGTGCATGCCAAGCTTTTGCATGACGGCTTGCGATCGCACATTATCCAAAGTAGCAAACGCCACAATCTCATCTAGCTTTAGCGTTTCAAAGCCCAAAGCTAGGGCAGCGCGGGCGGCTTCGGTCGCGTAACCTTGACCCCAATACGGATAGCCCAACCGCCATCCCGTTTCAATACAGGGATTGAAAGGAAGATCTGCCGAGGGGATATTGAGGCCGACAAAACCGATAAAGCGGTGTTTGCCCTTGACCTCCACAGCCCACCAGCCCCAGCCTCGCTGAACGATTTCCCGCTGCACCCTGTCGACCATAGCATCGCTTTCTGAACGCGACAGCGGGCGCGGGAAAAATTCCATCACACGTTCGTCTGCCGTCAGCTCCGCAAAAGGCGCTTTGTCTGCTTCAGTCCACTGCCGCAGATATAGACGTTCTGTTTCTAGCTCATAGATCTTTGTCATTACTGGCCGCTCCGCACTAAAGCGATGGCGCAATAATCTGCTCAGCCCCTGGCATGGTCATCACCTTAGAAAGCGGTGCAGCGTCCGGCACATCCGGCAGCGTGGTCTGAATCTGGGCAGCAACCTGTACCGTCTTGGCGCTGTAGGTTTGAATCGCTAGCTTAGGATACAGACCAATGCCGATTATCGGTATCAGCAGACTCAAGGCGACAAATGCCTCACGCGGCAGAATATTCCAGGAGCTGTCTTTAGGCAGTGTCACTTCGCCTGCCTCGCCGTAAAAAATCTGGCGCAGCATCGACAGTAGATAAATTGGCGTGAGTACGACGCCCACCGCTGCAAGCAGCACGATGCCTGCCTTAAAGAAGATGTTGTAAGCATCGCTGGTCGCCATACCTAAAAACACCGTAATCTCGGCAATAAAGCCGCTCATCCCAGGCAGCGCCAGCGAGGCCATCGCCCCAGCTGTGAACAGCGCAAAGGTAACGGGCATCGCCTTGGCCATACCCCCCATTTTTCCCATAGATAGTGTGTGCGTACGCTCGTAAGCCACCCCAGAGAGGAAAAACAGCACCGCTGCCACCAGCCCGTGAGAGATCATTTGCAGCATGGCCCCGCTCATACCGAGCGAATTGAACGCGGCTAAGCCCAGCAGCACAAAGCCCATGTGACCTATCGAAGAGTAAGCCAAGCGCCGCTTAAGATTGTCTTGAGCAAAGGCTGTCAGCGATGCATACACAATATTGATCACACCCAAAACCGCTAGCACGGGGGCGAAGTACAGATGTGCATCCGGCAGAATTTCAATATTCATGCGAATCAGCCCATAACCTGCCATTTTTAGCAGAACCCCAGCCAAAATCATCGATACAGGCGCGGGTGCTTCGCTGTGGGCATCGGGTAGCCAGGTATGCAGCGGGAAAATTGGCAGCTTAGCGCCAAAGGCAACCAGCAGCCCTAAGTAGCAAATGAGCTGGAAGGGTAGTGAATACTCTTTCGCTGCTAGCTCACTGAGGTTGAAGCTCACGCCAGTGCCATAGAAGGCTAGCGCCAGCGCCACGACCAAGATAAACACAGAGCAGGTAGCTGTGTAGATAATGAACTTAGTCGCTGCGTACAGGCGTTTCTCTCCGCCCCAGATGGAAATTAGCAGGTACACCGGCACCAGTTCTATTTCCCACATGATAAAAAACAACATCATGTCCTGAGCTAGAAACACGCCCAGCTGGGCGCTGAAAACCAGCAATAGCATGGAGTAATACAGACGTGGCTTGAGCTTGATGTCCCAGGAAGCGATGACGGCTAGCAGCGTCACCAGTCCGCTTAAGACCACTAGCGGAAAAGAAAGACCATCTACCCCCAGTGACCAGCTCAGCCCAAACTGAGGAATCCAGGAGAACTCATCGACAAGCTGCAGCCCGGGAGCCCCCATTTCATACTGGGTAGCAAAGACGTAAAGAATCAGGCCGAATTCTACCAGGCTCGCGCCCAGTGCATACCAGCGGACGGTTTTACCATCTTGATCCGGCAGCAAAGGAATGGGCATTGCAGCCAAAAGCGGGAAGATGACTAAAAACGTCAGCCACGGAAATTGTTCACCGATCATTTAAGTTCACGCAATTTCGATAGCGATAAAGACGCAGTCATGCCGAAAAATACGCGAACCCAACGGGGCGAACCTAACGGACGGGCGATAGGAACAATCCCCTATCTGAATGCGCCCAAAGGACAGTATACAAAACTTAATCAATCTTTGATAGGCGGCCTGATGAAAATTGGGCCTCTGTAAATTTAGAGTTTTCAAAGTCAGGGTTAATTAAGTCTGATGATATAAGTTCTGATGACAGGCATGACCCTAACATACTGTCATTGCCTTTGCTCAGACAACTTCTGCCGCCCGCAAGGGCGGTGGGTATCTGCCCCATCTTCAGTCAAGAGGTTTAACCAATCAATTCAGCGATCGCACCCTCTGTATCCACCTCAAGACAGTGCACCTGCGCAGTAAATCGCTGAGGCTCCCAGGCTGCCTGCATCGCTTCACCCACTGCTCCAGCCAGGTCGGGTGAACATAGCGCCAGCAAAGTTGGCCCTGCTCCACTAATTACCAGACCCCAAGCGCCTGCCTTGAGCGCCGCGCGGCGAACGTCGTCGTAGCCAGGAATAAGCTTTTTGCGGTAGGGCTGGTGAATGCGATCGCCCATCCCCCCGGTGATCCAATCTCCATTCCCGGTCGCCAACCCCCGCAGCAGCAATCCCAAATGCGCCGTATTAAACACCGCATCGGCTCGACTGTACTGAGCCGGCAAAACGCGTCGAGCATCGGCTGTAGACAGCTCGAATTCAGGAACAATCACTACCGGTACCACCGACGCATGCCAGGGCAGCTCGCAAATTTGCAGCCGTCCCCTCGTCAATGCCGCAAGCTTCGCGCCGCCAAGTAAGGCAGGCACTACGTTATCCGGGTGACCTTCTAGCTCATTGGCCAGCGCTGCCAAAGCCGTGTCGTTAAGCGGCGAGCCCGCCAGCGCGTTTGCCCCCACAATGCCGCCGACAATCGCGGTCGAGGAGCTACCCAATCCCCGAGAAAGCGGTACGCCCAGGCTAGTCTTGATATGCACGGGCGGCGGGCTTTGGCCAATGCGCTCGTAGCATTTCAAGTACGCGCGATAGACCAGATTGCTCCGACCAGTATTTACTCGCTTAGCCTCGACCCCTTCTACCGTAATTTGAAACGGTTCGCTGTCTGAGAGCGGCGTGAAGGGGGTGAAGTGAAACCGGTTGTACAGGCTGAGGGCAGCTCCCAGGCAATCGAAACCGGGGCCAATGTTGGCGGTAGTCGCAGGTACCGTAACGGTGACGGAGGAGGGCACGTGAGAAAGCATCCTTGAATCGTGTGAACGCTAGAAGTCGCTGCGATCGCTCAAAGCCGTCTTCAGTCGATCTAGAACATCAGGAAGGGCCAGGGCCCCCAGATCCCCCGAAAGCCGTGTCCGAATGCTCAGACTACTGGCTTCGACTTCCTTGTCGCCAATGACGGACATCACCGGAATCTTCGCCTTTTCCGCGTTGCGAATCATTTTGCCGAGTCGTTCGCCGCTTTTGTCGACGTTGACCCGCACCCCGACCTGCCGCATCTGCGCCGCCGCACTATCGGCATATTCCCAATGATCTGCTGTCACTGGCAGCAACCGCACCTGCTCAGGCGCCAGCCACAGAGGGAAGTCACCTGCATACTGCTCAATCAAAATACCGATCAACCTTTCTAAAGAACCAAAAGGAGCGCGGTGGATCATCACAGGCCGCTGACGAGATCCGTCCTCTGCGACATATTCTAGGTCAAAGCGCTCCGGCAGGGTGTAGTCGACCTGCACGGTGCCGAGCTGCCATTCGCGATCCAGCGCGTCGCGCACAATAAAGTCCAGCTTAGGCCCGTAAAAGGCCGCTTCGCCAATGCCCTCAAAGTGCTCCATACCCATTGTCTCGACCGCCTGACGAATAGCGCCTTGAGCTTTTTCCCAAGCCTCGTCCGAGCCGATGTACTTATCCGAATCGGGGTCGCGAAAGCTCAGCCGTGCCCGGAAGGATTGATCCAGCTTCAGCACTCGCAGCGTTGATTGAATCAGCTCCACCACCTTGAGAAACTCTTCGTTGAGCTGATCGGGGGTGATAAAGAGATGCGCGTCGTCTTGAGTGAAGCCGCGCACCCGAGTCAGACCGCCGAGTTCCCCAGACTGCTCGTAGCGATAGACCGTGCCAAATTCGGCAAACCGTAACGGCAGCTCCTTGTAAGAGCGCAGCTGGCTCTTGTAAATTTCAATGTGAAAAGGGCAGTTCATCGCTTTGAGGACAAAGCCTTCCTGCTCATTTTCACCCATCATCGGGAAGAGATCTTCCCGGTACTTTTGCCAGTGACCCGATAGCTTAAATAAGTCCACCTTGCCAATATGTGGCGTCACCACAGGCAAATAGCCCCGCTTCACCTGTTCGTCTTTAAGAAAGTCCTCTAGCGTAGAGCGCAAAATCGTTCCTTTGGGCGTCCACATAGGTAGCCCCGGCCCGACGACATCAGAAAAAACAAATAGCCCTAGCTCTTTACCGAGCTTGCGATGATCACGGCGCTTGGCCTCTTCCTGACGACGCTTGTATTCTTTCAGTTCTTCAGGGGTCTCCCAAGCCGTGCCGTAAATGCGTTGGAGCTGTACTCGGTTTTCATCGCCGCGCCAATATGCCCCGGCCACACTCTCGAGATCAAACGCCTTCGGATTCAGCTCCTTTGTCGTCTCAGCATGTGGCCCCGCACACAAATCCCACCATTCCTCCCCCAGGTGATAAAGGGTAATCGGCTCTTGCAGCTCTTCTAGGATTTCTAGCTTGTAGGGCTCCCCGAGCCCTTCAATTCGACGCTTGGCCTCTGCCCGGCTCACCTCTTCTCGAATCACTGGCAGCCCCTTTTTGATGATTTTAATCATCTCCTTTTTGATCGCCTTGAGATCTTTCTCGGTGAAAGGCTCCGGGTTGTCAAAATCGTAGTAAAAGCCATAGTCAATCGATGGGCCAATCGTCACCTGAGCTTTGGGAAACAGGCGCTGTACAGCCATTGCCATCACGTGCGAAAAGGTGTGACGGATGCGCTCCAGCTTTTCAGATTCGTGAGTGCGCAGCAGCTTGATTTCAGGGGCTTCAGGCACCTGAGCAGTCGCGCTAGTTTGGACAGAATCTTGAGAAGCAACCATAAAACAACGGTGGATGAGAACTGAAGCGCCGAAGCTTCAACATAAAGTCAGCTTTTAGCGCTTAATATCAAGTGTATAGAAGACAGGGCATTTCCTGCCTAAGCGGATCGATAAATAAGGTAATTCAGTGTAGCGCAAAGGCTCCGATTTACTCTGCAAACCTGATCCTACTTGGCCAGGTCAACAGTCGTAAAAAAATGCCCCCATTGCGAGTACTCTCTGCTACTATGCTTAATAGGGCAATGCCAAGACTCGTGAGCATGTGATAACTGCCTATACAAACCTTATCCGTAGGGTCTGACCAAATCTTTCTACAGATAGAATGCTGACTTGAGTGAGAAAGCTATTCTTACAAAAGATTAACGAGAGCGCTACTTTGATACGCTTATTCGCTATAAATCTATAGCGAGCAATTTGAAAGCTTCATAAGTTGCTCGACGTCGCTAAGCGTAGAAGGAAACTCTGGATAAGTCTTCTGGATAAGTCTGAAGTCTTTGCACTAATGCGTACAGGTCTGTAGCTAGCGGCTATCGACTGTTAGGCCATCTCCCAAGCGAGCTCAGGACAAAGCGCCTGAAACCCATACCAGAAGAAAACTCTGAAAAGTATTCACACAACTGAATTTATGACTAACGCAACTGCTGCTGCACCGATGTCCTCATCGGTGGCAACTCATCCCATGGCAAAATTTCAACGCAAGGTGCGATCACTGGTCGAAACCAAAGCGATTCAGCCCACCGATAGCCTCTGGAAGATTGCCTTTATATTTGGCGAGAAGTGGCCCCATTGGAAAGCCGAGCTGGAGTCCTTTGACTTCACTATGCAGGACACTATCGGCGATTTGCTGGTGGTAGACGATTGGGAAGAAGACGAAGGGGTGTAGAGGGGCGGAGCCTTAAGCCTGAAAGCTTAGACGCTCGTCGGTCTCTTTACCTGTCTCGATGAACCAACTGGCTCAAGTCATTGGGGTCAACATCGTAAGCAGCGCCAAAGCCGAGGACAAAGCGGCCAGATTGGGGGCGCAGCTGAAAAATCCGAAAGTCTGCCAGGCCCTTCATGACTTCGATAATGTTGCCAAAGCGCTCTTCGAACTGCTGAACGATGGTTCGCCAGTGCTCACTGTCCCGGGCGATTAGGGTAGCCGTACAGTCATAGCTCAGCCGCTTGCGAGCAAACATCTGCGGTGTTTGAGCTTCGTCTTCTATAAATAAGGCACTTGCTTTACCGGTTGCCGTCAGATTTTGAGTGTGTGTGGACAGTCCACTTACAAAGATGTAGAGATTGCCAACCTCATCTTTCACGAAAGGGGCATAGCTGGCCTGAGGCTGTCCGGCGGTACTCACTGTCGCTAGAATGACGCTCTTAAACTGATCAGAAAAAATCTGATATGCGTGAATTAACTCTTCCTGAGACGGATTTTGCATTGTTAATCGCGAACGACAGTAAACAACAAGAAACTAGCGATACAGATAGTGGTTCTGCTCTAACAGATAGGTCGAAGGCAGATAGGTCGAAGGTGGTAGAAGCGCTTTTTGAATGCCGTCTCCTGTCAGCTTATTCCTGGTGTCTCACGGTCAATCCTACTAATTCGCTTACCAGCTAATCAAGAATTTGTCAATTGTTCACCGCTTTTCGTATAGTCTCACAGCACAGCCGTAGACAGATCACCCAATAGACAGTTAACTCGTGAGTCAAATCCCTGCTACTGTGCAGTAGAAGCTTCTTAATGTTTCTTTACAATGCCGCCTGTGTTTTTTGGAGCGCGACATCGCTGCCAGCGCTGTAGGCTTGTGCGAATGGCGATCACTGCGCCGCTTCCCCCTTCATAGATTCTCTTTGCCCCATGACCGCTCGTTCTTCATCTGCTGCGCTGATTAGAGAATCTTTTGTCTCTATCTCTATTGCTACTGTGATTGTTTTGCTGTGGGGGCTGAGTGCCTACGGTAGCCTATTCATCTTGCCCGATGTTAGGCACATGCCCGTGGTTGCGATTTTAGCGGTGATTGCAGGTCGTGCTTTTTTACATACAGGGCTATTTATCCTGGCTCATGATGCGATGCACGGCACCTTAGTACCCGCTTACCCAAAGGCGAATAACTGTCTAGGTCAAGTCATTCTGGGAATTTACAGCTTTCTTTCGTACGAGCGGCTATCGGCCTGTCATCATCAGCATCACCGTACGCCTGCTCAGTCTGCCGATCCTGATTACTACGCAGGTGGCTTCTTCCGCTGGTATGGCCAATTTATGTGGACCTATCTACAGGGGGGGCAGGGTTGGATCATTTTCTGGGGAATGTCTTTTTTGTTTTATCCCCTGCTTTTTTGGTTTCACGTGCCGCTGCTGAACGCTGTCTTGTTTTGGCTGCTGCCTCAGGCAATTAGCTCATGGCAGCTGTTTTACTTTGGCACCTATCGCCCTCATAAGCGACCGGTAGGCGGACATACGAATGCTCATCGGGCAACGAGTTCTCAAGCATCGCCTCTCTTGTCTTTTCTGAGCTGTTACCATTTCGACTATCACTGGGAGCATCACCAGTATCCGCATTTACCTTGGTATAAGCTACCTTCTGTTCATACCCATTGAAAGCCTCACTCAGCCAGAGTGATAATATTAGGCTTTGAGGTTTTTCCGATGTCTTTATTTTCTTTTTCGGGTACGCCACCGACTGATATAGGCGTGAACAGTGGCCAGCTCAAGAGCTGTCCTGATACGCCTAACTGTGTGAATTCGCAGGCACCTGAAGGTGATAAAGAGCATGTGATTGCTCCTTTCAGCTACACTGGCTCTGCCCAAGAGGCGATCGCTCGCCTTAAGCAAATCATTGAGGGGATGGAGCGCTCCACTATCAACAAAGTGACTGACGACTATCTTTACGCCGAGTTTTCCAGTAAGCTCATGGGCTTTGTAGACGACGTAGAATTCTACGCGCCGCCGGGGGAGTCGGTCATCCACACGCGTACGGCAGCACGTCTTGGCAAGTCTGACCTCGGGGTCAACCGCAAGCGCACTGAGGAGATTCGCGCTCAGTTTGCGGCCGCCAGCTAGGGATAAAAATTCATGTTTCCTTTGTGAGTTAGCTGACAAAATCATCCGTTTGCCTATAGAAAGCGTCACTTCTTTGGGCTGACGAGTGATAAGTTGTGTATTGGAAATTCCGCACAGACGACATAAATGGCCAATACGCTCGCAGCAGGGTTTGCAAATCCACCTGGGGCTTCTGCCCGTACGCTAGCTCTTTCAAAGCGAGAGGGTCGCCCTAAAGGGCAAGGCACTCAGGACTTTGCCCAAGATCGGACTTTAGCAGCAATCGATATTGGCACGAACTCTGTGCATATGGTGATTGTTAGAGTCGAAGCGGCACTGCCCTCGTTTAACATTGTCGGCAAAGAAAAAGACACCGTGCGCCTGGGCGAATTCTGTGAGGATACTGGCAATCTGACCGAAAAAGCGATGGCCAGATGTATTGCCGCGCTTAAGCGATGTATGAAGGTTGCAGATAGGTTTCAGGCGGACGATGTCGTTGCTGTCGCCACTAGCGCTGTAAGAGAAGCGGGCAATGGGCAGCGCTTTATCAACCGGGTCAAAGCAGAAGTCGGGCTGCCGGTCAATTTAATCTCGGGCACAGAGGAAGCCCGACGCATCTATTTGGGCGCGATTTCGGGCATGGAGCTGAAGGGGAGACCTCACGCGATTATTGACATCGGTGGCGGCTCCACAGAGATTATCCTGGGCAACGGTGGCCCGCCGGATTTTCTCAGCAGCAGCAAGGTCGGTGCCGTGCGCTTAGCGGCTAAGTTTGTGTCGACTGACCCGATCAGTAAAAAAGAATATGAGTATCTGCGAGCATATGTGCGAGGCGTTCTGGAGCCAAACACAGACAAGCTCCACAGCAAGCTAAAGAAACAGCAGGCGTCAGGTGAGCGCTCCACTGAGCTGCTTAGGCTGATTGGTACGTCTGGAACAATAGAATGCTTGGCTATGCTGGTGGCAATGGATAAAACTGGCGTAGAGCCCGATCCGCTCAACGGCTATCGCATCACCTATGGCGAGCTCACCAACCGGCTGGATCGCCTGCGCAAAATGAGCTACGAGGAGCGGTTAAACCTCTCGGGAATGTCCGACCGGCGGGCTGAAATTATTGTGCCGGGGGCGATTATCCTACATGTGGCGATGGAGCTATTAGGGGTAGATCGGCTCAAGATTTGCGAGCGAGCCCTGCGCGAAGGTGTTGTTGTAGACTGGATGCTGAGTCATGGCCTGATTGAAGATCGCATGGAGTTTCAGGACTCGGTGCGCGAGCGGTCTGTGACAAAGCTAGCAAATAAGTACCGGGCAGATAGTGCTCACGTGGCTAATCTTGCCACCGCTCTGTTCGATCAAACGCAGGGCCTTATCCATGACTGGGGCCATCTAGAAAGAGAATACTTGTGGGTGGCCGCAATGCTTCACAACAGCGGTCACTACATCAGCCATTCTGCACATCACAAGCATTCTTACTATCTCATTCGAAATGGCGGACTGCTTGGGTTTACAGAGACCGAAGTCGAAATTATCGCCAATATTGCTCGCTACCACCGCAAAATCTACCCTAAGAAGCGTCACGAGAACTACAGCAATTTACCCGGTAAGCACGAGCGCAAAGTTGTCGATCAGCTCAGCGCCCTGCTGCGGCTGGCGGTGGCATTAGATCGCGGGAGGAGTGGGGCGATCGCCCACGTCAGCGTCGAGTATGACGAACAGGAGAAAACCCTTACGATGGTGCTAACCCCCGTTCGACCAGGCAACAACTGCGAACTAGAACTGTGGAACATTGACTACAAAAAAGCCTGGTTTGAAGCAGTGTTTGGCCTTAGAGTCAAAGCTCGGCTAGCGGCTCTAAAGCCCGCCACATAGCAGATCTTTAGGTCTTTCAGTGGTTCAAAAGAGACTTTTATAGAGAGTGGCCGATCTAGCTAAACGACCGGACATTCGCTTTGGCATGGATAATCAGCTCGTTTGACTTCACCTCTAGCCGCTCAAACTGAAGGGACATGTCGCCAACTTCAAAATTACGGAGGTCTAAGAGATCCTCGGTACTGTCGACAAGTGATTGCGTTAGCTCCGGCATATCGTTAGTCGCCTCGTCGTAGTCAAGGTCTACAAGTGTAATTACCTGGCCACCGTCGGTTAGCTGTGGTTTGGCTGAAAAGGCAATATGGTGCGTCTCTACTTTTTCTATCAGCATGACATCTGCTTCAAGGGCAATTTTTCCGTCTTCGGGTATGGTGAACTGCACATTGCTCACGTCGGTGGTGACTCGCTCACCTGACGGCAGCTCTATTTTTTGTCCACGCAGCTTGCGTTTCACATAGTCTGATGCAAACGCTTCTTGAAGGTCGTTTGCTTTCAGCACGACCTGCGCAGTTGCATCAGCAGACTGATCCAACGCAATTTTGCCGAGTGCCACCTGCATCATACTGATGTCCACTGAGTCAGCCTCTAGCTTCAGCGACTCTGTGCGCAGGTCGTTTTGAATAACCAGCCCTTTCCCTTCTATGACCGCCTTGTCTACCTGCCCCTGGGCCAGCTTAATGGGATCGGTACGAATTTCCACGTCGAGCGATTCGACCGCGTCGAATTGAGACTCAAGGCCGGTTTTAACCGCTTTACTAATCGCCTGCTCGCCAATATCCAGATCTTGTGAACTCATGTTTTACCTAAAAGCTATTGGCGAGTGTAAAGACCCTGCTAGCTTCGAGGCTTCTGTCGGAAGGGCTAACTTTGTTCGTCAGCTTGCCAAAAGATAGTGGACTCGCTAATCGGCTGTAGAGTAGTGCCAGGGTAGTAAAACTCTAGAATTTGCTCGCTGGAGTAGCCCTGTTTGCCCAGGTTATACGCTCCCGTCTGGCTCATTCCAACCCCATGACCAAAGCCACCTCCGACAAATCGATAGCCCGTTAGAACAGGCTGAGGGCCTGTGTTTTGCTTATTGTCTGTGGGGCTCTCTACGACGCCATTGTCTTTCGGTTTCGTTTTCTCGTTTGGGAGAATCTCTGTTGTATTGCCGACTGAACGATTGTCTGGGCTAGCTGCGCTGACGGGTGCAGGCGCTGTTGCGTCGCCAAGAGAAGATTTGCCAGCGTCAGGCTCTTCCAAGATAGGGTCTAGGTAAAACAACAGACTGCGAGGCGGCATCAGCGCCTTGACCGATTCGTCTTTAATGAGCTCAAAAGAGCCAATATCGGTCTCCACCTGTAGCTTTTGCACTCGTCCCGAGGCGGCGCGTTCGGTCACTGTCAGCCCCGTTACTTGGTTAAAGCTCGCTAAGGGATGCTGGCGGTTGCCGAGATATTCTTTGAGAGTGTCGCCGATCTCTTTAAGAGAGGCACTGCGATTCCAGCGAAAGGCCGGCCAGCCGTCTTCATTGAAGCCGCTGCCAAGGGCGATAAATTCACGGAAGTTAGCTTCGTTTGAAAGTGGCTTCAGCGCTAAATCCCAGCGGCTTTGAAGAGAGTCAACCACCGGCCGCAGGTAAGGGCGATCTTCGCCATTCCAAACATCGGTAAAGCGGGCGGTGACGCCGCCTGTCGTAGAGGAGTAAAGGGCGTCAACCAGTTCGTTTTGGTAGGTGAGCACCTGACCTGCAGTAGCCGCGATCGCCTGATCAGATACCGGGTCAGTCTCGGCTAGACCAAAATAGACCTGACATTGCGTATCAGCACAAATCTCGTAGTCATCGGTGGCAAATCGTCGCAGATTGCGCAGGGCATAGGTTCGGGCCAAAATAGCCTGCGCTTCAATCGCGTTGCGGGGCGCACTTGCGCCAATCTCATGCGGCACGACCCCGCGCAGGTACTGCTCTATTGGCACCTGATTGACCAGTGTGTAGGTACCGTAAGCATTTGGCTGAATATTCATATCGCCTGCGAATAGATCCGGAAAGCGAGTGCTCGCACCCTGCGCCAGCCGAATCCGGCGATTGGCCGTGGTAATGGTGAAGCGATCGCGGGCATAGCGGTAGCCGCCGGCTAAGAAGGCTACCTTGGGCACCGCTTTGACCACCCGGCTATCGATAAAAGCATTCGTGTAGCCAGCGCCGTGCAAATTTTGCAGCAGCAGGCGACGCAGCAAGGGGCTACTGTAGTTTTCTCGCTTGGCCCACACCTGCCAGGCATCAGGCTGGGCGATCTCAGCGGCGATACCGGCGGCCCGCCAGCGGATCGCACTATCTTCTGCGCTCTCAAAGCTGCGATGGGTGCTCAAGACGACCCACTCTTGGAGAACGGGTTCTGCTAATGGCTGCATCACAGTCTCTATTTGCAGCCGATCAGTTGTGATAGTTTGCGCCTGAGCGCCGGTTTTGAAGCTGACGGTGAGCTGGTCGCCGGTTAGGGGAGCAAGGGTGATTTTATCTTCTTTGCTTTCCCCAAAGCGCTGGACGATGCCCACTTTAATTTCGGGGTTGCGAGTGGCTGTTTGCGCCTGCACTGCGAGCGGTCGCGTTGCTTCTATTAGGGTGATGCCTATGGCCGCTCCGCCCACCACAAGCCCCGCACCTAGCAGCAAAGAGGAGGCGAGATAAGATTGGCTTAAAGCAGCCTTAAAATGAGTATGCAGTTTCATAAGTCGGCACAGTAGCGGCGATACAGAGCAGCTGATGACTGCCCTTCATCCTAACGGTTTCTTTGGTTGGTCGGCTGTGATATCAAGAAAGTTTGTGGTCAATCGACTCGATTCAAGGTGTTTTGATAGTTTGAAAGGCGGGATACTTACTTGGCGCCGGAGTTGCTCTCTATGGAACAGTCATTTGTTGATAGCTCGAAGTGCTTGCGATCGCTCATGCAGTCTGCCGGTATCGCGAGCTATAGAGCCTTAGCCGCGCAGGCAGAGGTCTCTCGCTGGCAGGTGCAGCAGCTGCGGGCAGGCAAGGTAGCTCAGATGCGGGTGGCAATCCTGACTCAGCTGGCGGCGGCACTGAAAATTTCGCTGGGAACATTGCTGAATAAGTTTGGGTTAGCTGACGCTTCTACTAAAGCGGCTGACCAGCAATCTCAACTGAGCGCGCTACAGCAGGAG
>JBARVU010000275.1:0-1672 GCA_049646425.1 Phormidesmis sp.
TGATGTCAGGCCCAGGCGTACAAATCATTACGATAGCTGTTGTCATGAATAGGAATAGATTGGTGAGTTGCACTGAGTATCTTTCCAAAACGAGTCTATTCAGATAATACTCCTAATGCCTTCGCCAATCCTTTCTAAGCTGTTGGAGAATAGAAGGTGCGATCACGTCCTGTACTAATGTATTTTAAATGACCGGATACTGTTGGCCAATCAATCTTTTCCCTACTAGGCAGCCTCTAAAGCCTTGAATCGCGAGGTTCTTGTTTTAGCTATCGGTACGCCATCAAACCAGTTGATTAGACGGTCAAAGTTGATAGCAGTCCCTATTGCCACGTTCTGTAGATGCGTTTTCGCCAGCCCTCGGTAACGAGAACGTCTCATCCCAAACCCTCGTACCCCCTGAGAAAGCGTCCCCTCAATCCCGGCTCTGCGCTTGTAGCGTTCTTTGCCTTCCTCACTGCTGTGGACTTCTCTCGCTTGCTCTAGTGCTTCGTAGTGTACTTGCGGTAGAAAACTCAAAGAGCGCTGCGGACTACGAGTACAGCGCTCTTTAGCACTGCACATAGAGCAGTCGAGACTGCTGAACCTGACCTGAATGTAAGCTCTGTTGCCCAGTTTGACTCTTGGGTTCCAGCTCTTCGAGACTTTTCCTTCTGGGCAAGTGACGGTTTCGGTTAACCAGTCGATGTTGAACCGCGCTTCGGTATAGCCATCTTCTATCTTCGATTGCCAGCTAGCGTTCTTACGGGTCGGGCCAACCAGCTCAATCTGTTGCTTGTGCGCATTCACTAGATGTTCTGCACTGACGTAAGCAGAATCAACAAAGTGCTCTGAGGGCAGTAAGTCTCTATCAGCCAGCGCTTCGTGAATAACTTGTGTCCGCTGCGCTTCATGGACAGCAGCGTCGGTTGTCTCTACATGCGTAATCAGATGGCACTGCTCGTCATCACAAGTCTCGCTGACGTTAACCGCGTAACCTACCCAGTTCACCCCGTGCCGCGACCGGAAGCGAGCATCCACATCATAGGGCGACTCGATTCCGGCATTAGTACGGGGGAGTTCCTTTTTTGACTTCCACCGAACGCGAGGCGCTTCAGGCATGTCAGGCACTTTATCTTTGTACTCGTAGTGCCGCTCTAGTACGATTTTGAGCGCTTCTATCTTCGGTAGGCTTTGCCAGTCATCGACATCTGAGGCTTCTAGACAATCGAGCAGATAGTAAGCATCTTCGCCCACCTGCTGGCCGTAGGCATCTTGCTTTACCTGCGAGGATGGTAAGCGGTAGGTTTCGACTCTACGTTCGTAGCGGGCGTACCACTCGTCGGGCGTGATCGCCGATAGCCACTCTGGCTCAACGGTTGCTAGTTCATTCAGCGCCGCCCGCATCGTTTCTCCGACTAGCTCTAGACGGTTGAGCTTACGAATCGAAGCCAGTACTCTGGTTGCATCTGTCCGCTGCTGGCCTCGCTTCTTAAGTAGACCTTTCTCCTTGCAGCGTAGCAGCAGCTTGTCTAGCAGCAGATGTTCTTGGCCGTTGTCTATCAATCCTGGTTCCAAGCAAGTTTGTGTGGCGTAAAATAGAGGCATAGCAAGCGAGTGGAGGCCAGAGCTATGGCCAGGAAAAAGCAGCGAGGCATTGCCGGCGATAAGACAATCTGCCTACCGATAGCGG
>JBARVU010000276.1:0-4151 GCA_049646425.1 Phormidesmis sp.
CCGCTATCGGTAGGCAGATTGTCTTATCGCCGGCAATGCCTCGCTGCTTTTTCCTGGCCATAGCTCTGGCCTCCACTCGCTTGCTATGCCTCTATTTTACGCCACACAAACTTGCTTGGAACCAGGAGCAATCGGCGATCGCTGGCAAGAAGGCAATGCTCTAGAAGGGTTGGGTAAGACCTATCACAAGCTGGGTGAGTATTCGCAGGCCAATGAATTCTTTCAGCAGGCTTTGACCCTTGGGCAAGAGACGAATAATCGCAATACGGAGGCCACGATGTTGGCTAATCTGGGTAAAGTTGCTCACTCTAGCCAGCAGTATTCGCAGGCATCTGATCTTTATCAGCAGGCTTTGGCGATCGCCCAGGAAATAGGTGCCCAGGAATTAGAGCAGGCGGTTCTAAACAATATTGAGTTTCTAGAGTAAACGCCCATATTGAATTTTTTAGAACTCAGGTAGCGTCAAATATTAGAAAAGTTTTGTAACGCAGCTAGTCGCTTTGCGGAAAAGACACTGGTTCAGCACCGAATAACGAATAGAAGCTTCACCGGTCTACAGTAGCCCCTATGAGCCGAGTTCGTGCAGACGAATTGAATCAGCAGCTTCAGGCGATCGCCCTCACCGCCCAGCGCTATCCGCCTTTGAGTAAAGGGCGACGGGCAGCGCTCAGACAGCTCGTGAACGGGATTTTGCAATCAGGTAGCCTCTGCCGTCCGCAAAAAGGAAGGTTTGCAGGCGTTTATGAAGACATCTATTCGGAGGCCCAGCAGGAGCTGTTGCTTTATATCTGCAAACATATTGACCGCTATAGCCCAGAGCGAGGAACGGTCATGACCTGGGTTAACATGCTGATGACGCGGCGCTTTTTTCGAGAAGCCATTCCTAGAGTGATTGGCAAACCGGAGGTCAAGCGTGTAACCTTGCCGGATCTGGAGAACGTTGCTGCGCCCAGCACCAGGATCTCTCTAACCGATAGGCTAAAAGAAACGGTAGAGGCGGATCCAGAAAATCTATTCAAATCTGCCCATATCAGAAACTGTCCCAATGCCACCTTTCAAGCGCTGCTCAAATGCAGGCTGTCCGAACACTCCTGGGAATCGATTGCCGAGGAATTTGGCATCAGTGTTTCCACCGCTAGCAATTTCTACTATCGATGCTCCGCTAGATTTCTTCCAAAGTTAAAAGAGTACTGCACAGGTAGCTCCGATTAAGCCCTAAGGCATAGACCCATGAAACGCTTGTCTGAAAAACTATTTATGGTTCCGCTGAGCGCCTCGGCCCATCGGTTGGCTCAGCAGTTTTGCCAGCAGCACAGCAGTCCGCAGAAGGCAAAACAGGTTTACCTCAACACCCTGGCAGTGTCGGCAGTTGAGTTTTATCTCGGCTGTATGGATGTAGAAACAGACTGGCGGGCGAGTCAAAGCTACGACCCGATCATGCAGTCAATGCTGGACGTGGCCGATCTCGCGCTGGTAGGGAAAGGCAAGCTGGAATGCCGACCGCTGCTGCCAGATACGCCAGTGCTGACGATTCCGCCAGAGGTACGGAGCGATTCTCCTACGGAGAGGCACTGCCAACGCCTGGCCTATCTCGCCGTGCAGCTATCTTCCTCACTGCAAGAGGCGACTCTGCTCGGATTCGCACCAGCGGGCTGTCAGAGGGTCGCGATTGATCAGCTGCGATCGCTCGATACCCTATTAGATTATCTAGAGCCTATTTCCGCACCCACTGCCGGTCGAGTGAACCTGAGCCAGTGGTTAGAAAACCTGTTTGAGACCGGGTGGCAGTCTTTGTCCGTGCTTACGGGCACTGCTCAACCGCGCTTGGCCGCTACCTTCCGGAATAGCGCCGAGACCGCCATTCGACGGGCCAAGCTGATCGATCTCGGCGTTCACTTAGGGGCAGAATCGGTGGCACTGCTCGTCGCCATTACGCCGCTTACAGTAGAAGCTACTGAGACAGGAACGGAGCCGACCGTAGAAATTTGGGTGCAGATCCATCCGACGGGCGAAACCCGCTATCTGCCGTCCAGCCTTAGCCTCAGCCTGCTTTCAGAGACGGGCGAAGCGCTGCAAACCGCTGAGTCGCGGCATCAGGACAACTATATCCAGCTCAAGCGATTTCGAGGGACGCTTGGTGAGTGCTTTGATATTAAGGTAGCGTTTGGAGAAATCTGCACGACAGAATCGTTCGTGATTTGATGCGATGGAGAAACGAGTTGTCTTAAGTTTGGGGCATGGAAGTTTGCAGTCGGGCTTCCCGGCGGTGACTGCTCAGCTGTGGGAAGAGGGCTCGCGCCCAATGAAATTTAGCGGGGCGCTTCCGGCGGCGCCTGAGATTGCCAGCGTTTATCGGGCCTGGCAGATGCTGTATCGGGCTATGCATCACCGCCTGAACTGGCAGCCCCGCATGGAGATTGAGGCGGCTGACGTGACCAATGTCTCTGAGGTGGAGTTTGAAGATCTCTGCCAGGGGCTGGCATTGCACATTAACAACTGGCTGAATGCGGCTGATTTTCGACCCATCGATCAGATCCTGCGCACCTACCTCGATCCTCAAGACGACATTTGTCTGGTTGTAGAAACTGACGATAGCCTGCTACAGCAACTGCCCTGGCACCTGTGGCATTTCTTTGACACCTATCCCCAGGCCGAAGTCGCGTTGAGCCCGTCTAGCTACCAGCGAGCGAGTACAGGGGCAGACCAGCCATCAGCCAGCCGGATCAGAATTTTGGTGGTTTTGGGCAGCGCTGAAGGGATTGATGTAGCGCGCGATCGCACTTATCTCTCAGCGCTGGCTCAGCAGGCGGAGGTCAGTGTATTGGCCGAGCCGTCGCTAGAGGCACTCACTCAGGCTTTGTGGCAGGGCTGCGACTTGTTCTTTTTTGCCGGACATAGTTCGAGCCGGGTGCAGGGAGAGATCCAGCTCAATGCTGACCAGTCGTTGACGTTGGAACAGTTGAAGTATGCGCTGCGAGGGGCGATCGCTCGTGGCCTGAAGCTGGCAATCTTCAACTCTTGCGATGGGTTGGGGCTGGCGCGATCGCTGGCAGACCTGAGCATTCCGCAGGTGATTGTGATGCGAGAGCCCGTACCGGATCGAGTCGCGCAGGCTTTCTTAAAACAGTTTCTGACCGCCTTTGTCCAAGATCGCTCGATCTATAGGTCAGTGCGTACCGCCCGAGAGCAGCTTCAGGGACTCGAAGCGGACTATCCCTGTGCCAGCTGGCTCCCCGCGATTTACCAAAATCCAGCCGAAGCGCCGACGTCCTGGCAGCAGTGGCAGGCAGATCGCGGGTACGCTGCCCCTCCGCTTGTGGCCAGCCGTCCCCCCCGCCGTCCCCTGCGAACCGTTGCCTTAGCGAGTCTGTTAGTCACCGGCTTAATCGTTGGTATTCGTCACTTGGGCTGGCTTCAGCCTGGAGAACTGCGGACATTTGATCTGCTGATGCGGCTGCGCCCGGAAGAACGGCCAGACCCTCGGCTGCTGATTGTTACGGTCACTGAAGCGGACTTTCAGCTACCGGAGCAGGCAGAGCGCAAAGGCTCGCTGTCTGACCTGGCCCTAGAGCGACTGCTGCAAAAACTAGAGCCGATGCAGCCCCAGGCGATTGGGTTAGATATCTATCGAGACTTTCCGGCTGATCCTGAGCAAAGCGGATTAGCAGATCGGCTCAGCCGCCAGGATAATTTGTACGTGATTTGTAAGAGCAGCGACCCGACGACCGATGCGGCAGGCATCGCACCGCCCCCTGAAATTCCCCTGCCGCAGCAAGGCTTCAGCGACGTCGTCAAAGACCCAGACAATGTCCTGCGTCGCCATCTGCTGGCGATGAATCCTCCGGCGGCTTCCCCCTGCGCTTCTCCCTATAGCCTCAGCGCTCAGCTCGCCTTTCACTATTTAGACACCAAAGGCATTGCGGCTGAGTATCGCCCTGATGGCATCCTGCAAATTGGCGATGTCTCTGTCGCGCCTTTACAGCCTGCTCGCGGCAGTTACCAAGCGGTCGATACCTGGGGCTACCAGACGTTATTAAACTATCGGGCAACGCCCTCTGCGGCAGATATTGCGCCTGTGGTCACGCTGGGAGAGGTGCTGAGCGATCGCCTTCGAGCTGAGCAGGTCAAAGATCGGATTGTCTTGATTGGGG
>JBARVU010000277.1:0-7911 GCA_049646425.1 Phormidesmis sp.
GGCTCCGTTAGTTGGCGGACGCTACCAACTTGTGAAGCAGCTTGATGCTGACAGCTGCTGGCAAACCTCTCTGGCTCGCGATCTTCATTTGCCTGATCGGGCCGACTGTATCGTCAAGCAGCTCAACCCGTCGGCCAGTAGTGGTCAAGCATTTCAGAGTGCTAAGCTTCGGTTGGAGATGGAGGCGACAGTGCTTTCTCAGTTACGTCACCACCCCTGCATCCCCCGTCTCCTCGCGCATTGTGAAACAGGGCCCCAGCCTTATCTCGTTCGAGAGCTCGTCGAGGGCCATTCTATCCAGGCAGACTTTGCCAAACCCCTTCCCTGGTCTGATCGACAGGTGATGGTGTTTCTCGGCGATCTCCTGGGTACTTTGGCCTTTGTCCATCAAAGCCACATTATTCACGGCAACTTGAAGCCTTCTGCGCTGATTCGAAGACACCTTGATTGCCGCATTGTCCCAATCAGCTTCGGGGCAGCTACGCAGAGCAAAGCGACTTCAGCGGTTGCTGCTATATCCAGCCCTCATCCCAGTCTTGTGTTTTGCTCGGACCATTCCGACTATGTGCCCGCCGAGCAAGCGGCAGGCCATACCCAATTTAGCAGCGATATCTACGCAGTTGGGCTGATCGCCATTCAAGCTTTGACCGGCCATCAGGCCAGCACTTTTTCAACCCAGGCTGACACTGAAGAAATCTGCTGGCGATCGCTTGTCTCTCGCAGGAACCCCCCCTCAAGTGCGCTGCTAGAGTATCTAGATTCTATGGTGCGCCCCGATTTTCGCGATCGCTATGCAACGGCAACAGAAGCGCTCAGCGCCCTCAATTCACTGCCTTCAGAGCTAAGCAAGTTTATATTGCCATCAGCCCCCCACGCTCATTCGTCAGTCGCTTTACTGGGTACGCTGAAGGAACAAGAGCTCTCCGAGGCGCAGCCCACACTAAGCGCAAAACAGACTTCAACAGCGCCTAAAGTCACCTTAAAAAGGTCATTTCAGAAGCTGGTTCTATCAGCGAGTATTGGGTTGGTTGTTTCCTTAGGGCTAGGGACACTCATCTGGCGTGCTTCGACGTCTGTCTTCCGCGTAGAGGGCGCTGACACAGCTTCGGCATCTCCCCGATCAGATCAACGGGCTTCACGGGTAGAAGAGGCAGAACCGAATGCCTTTCTACCAGAGCCTACTCCCCTAGGAGAGACTGCTGTTAAGCTACCTGATCAGACCGCTGTTGAGTCAGCCGTTCCACCGGCGGATCGGTTATCCGAAGCAGCCGATCAAGCGCTACCGCCCACAGAAACGACTAATCAAGTGGGAGTCCCTGAGGATATAGAAGCAAGAGCGCTCACTTCACGAACGGCTACAGCAGTGGTAGAAGACTTTTATAATTATGCGGCCAACCAATCTTGGGATGCAGCCCGCGCTATGTTTGGTGCCGACTTAGCAAAGCGGTTTGACCCTGGTTTCTTCAAGCAGTTTCAACAGGTCTCGGTAGAGAATCTGCGGGTGACCAATCAGACGGCCAAAACCGTCGAGATGGTTGGACATAATACCTACGTCTATCCAGATGGCAGCACTCAGCAGGAAGAACGCACCTTCACAGTGCAGATGATTAATGGCTGGCCAAGCATCGTAGCGACCTCCTTTGTGCAGGTGACTAAGGCTCGACAGTGACAGGCGTCCCGATGGCAACCATCTCATAAAGCTGACGGACGTCTTCGTTGTACATGCGAACACATCCGTGAGAAGCTTCTTGGCCGACAGAGTCGCGGTTTGGCGTCCCGTGGAAGCCAATAGCGTTAGTGCCGTCTGTCCAAAAAGCAATCCAGCGTTCTCCCAGGGGGTTGTCTGGGCCTGGAGCCATCACTTCACCGGTCAGAGGGTTCGTCCACCCAGGATCTACAATTTGCGAAAAAACCGAAAACTCTCCCGTGGGAGTTTCCCACCCAGGCCGCCCAATCGCCACTGGATAGCTAGTCTCCAAGGAATCTCCTCGGTAAACATATACCCGTTTGTCGCTTAAGCTCAGCCGCAGTCGCACGGTCTGAGCATCGTCTGTCAGCGTAGGTTCAACAGCAGCATCAGAACGCTCAGGCGATTCTATTGCGGGCTGAGCGGTGGGCCGAACTGGAATAGTGTTTAATAGATCGGCTAAGTTTGGTATTGACTGCTCGATAGGTGATTGCTGAGGGCGCGTTTCAGCAAAGACTTGGGCTGGCTTCAGAGCGCCTATTAACAAGCTGCCTAAGCAAACGGTCAGCGACCGAGAGACAACTGATTTAGATCGCGCGAGTTTGTACATGAGCATGGCTAAACTTACTGCGAGAGCTTATCTGAAATGAGGGTTATCATGGCTCCACTTTGTGCCACTTGGTAAAGCGATCTATCCTTTAAAGTCATAAGCAGGCCAAAAGAGATGGCCGTCGCTCAAGGTGAGTGACGGCCGTTGACGCAGCAATAGCAAGCTTGCGGTGACTTGCCTGGAGCGATCGCTACCAGAGTGCTCGGGGTGACTCAGGGGCTTGCGCTGGGGGAGCGGATTGAGGAGCAGATTGAGGAGCAGCCGGCTGCTCAGCCTCTGTCAAGATAGGCCCTACCAACGCCAGGACTTCAGCCTGGGTGGCGTAGCCATCGAACGCATCTGAGCTGAAAGGAATCGGGCCGCCGCTTCGGTTCTCGTTATAGATGACCTCGCTAGCGCTTTCAATCCACGGATTGACATCAGCGCCGAGCAGTGAATTGCGCAGATACCTTACACCGGCGGCATGTCGGGCTTCTACACTGTGAATCGCCAGGGCTGCTGCCAGCACAGTTTTACCGGCTTCACCCGCTGCTAGCAGGTTCTGTACCTGCCCTTTATACGCGGCAACGCCTAGGTCCTCGACATATTGACCTGCTAGCAGAAAATCTGTGGGGCTAGCAAAGGGGTCACGCCCTAAAATAGCCCTGTAGTTGGGGTTTCTCGGAATGACTACTGCATTCGGATCGCCGCCTAAAGCAGGCAGAACAGCCGAAAGATCTGCAACATGCTGTGCTTCGTCCTGTCCGTAAGAAACGACGACATCTTTGGCAGACTGGGGAATGCCCGCTAGCCCGCCGTTCTGGGCTGCCATGACGGCGCGACGATAAAAGTCAGCTTCTAGTTTTTCAAGTGTAAGCGCGTATTCGGTGACCTGTCTGGGTGTCAGTACAGTCGTCTGAGCATAGGCTGGAGAGACATCGCCAAGGAAGAACAGCAGCCCAGCTAAGGACAGAGCAATAGCAGTCCCCTTGGCTAGTTTTTGCATTGTATGGACGAACTGGGCAGATAGAAATGTCCAGACAGATAGCGATCGCACAGCACAGCTTTGCAGTGAAGCTTTTGAATCAAACAATTTCATGAAATTCCTCCGAGTGCTACGCAACGAGTGCGCCATTGATTGGGTTGTTGATGATGCCGAGCGAGCCAACGATATCTACAATTTGCTTAGGCGAATAGAGTTCATCGTAGGCACGACCCTTGAAGGGGTTGAGGCTAGCGACGAGGTCTGCATCTCCAACTAGGCGATCACCGTCTGGTTCGGTGGTTGGTCTACTCAAGAGGGCGCGCACGCCGCCCGCATGTCGCGCTTCGACCGAGACAATCGAGCCCGCTGCCAAGAGATAGGTGGGATTTGTCAGGCTAGGGCCAGCGCCGTTGTAGGCATGGACACCCACATCTTCTAATGTGACTGCCGTATTCAAAATGGTGTCGCGATCACTCAAAATAGCGCTCAAACCAGCTGGGTTAAAGCTGATATCTCCGGTTTCAAACAGCGTCTGATCGCCTAGAACGCCCCGCAAGAAGGTGACGTGAGCCGCCTCTTGCGCGCCTAGAACCCTCACATACGCTAGTTCTTTACTGTCCGTAATCTTGTTTGAGTCAGCGGCAGCGGCGTAAAAAGCGGCCTCCAGTTCCTCTAACAGCAGCGCAAAGTTGAGAATGCCGACATCATCCGCATTGAAGGTGAGTGTGCTTACGCCTGACTGGGCGCCTACTGCTTTGGGCAACGTAGCGACCATCAGACCCCCGAAGCCGAAAAGTCCCCATTTCATAAGACTGCGGCGCGAGGCTGACAATTCTGGTTTCTTCATATTGACATTTCCTAAATGTAGTTAGTATCCAAACAATGTGATTGGCAACAACTTGACCACTGTCTAAACTTCACTTCTGGTCTTCTACCTGTCCAAGCTATAGCAGAAAAGCGACAAAACTGGTCTTCCCAAAGAAACAGACATCCCATAAAACAAGAGAAATCCTGTTAATCACTGAGATCTTTGAGAACAAAAGCAACAACTCATTCCCGTATTTTTTCGGTGAAACGCTTCCCAAAGTAATTTTCTGAAATTGCTGGCTTGAGTAATAACACTGATCAGGCTGCCGTATACTTCTGTAGCTGTAATATAGCGGTCAGCTATGATCACGAACAGCTCAAAGACTATTCACTCTCTGTCCATTGTGTGAATCTATATCGAAAGATAGAGATACTTAAAGCCACCTATTAAGCAATATTGACAGCTAACTCATGAAGCCAGACGGTCTTCTACGAGCGTTGAGGCCGTCCAGACGCCACGGTCATCGTAGTAGCGGATGAGACGCGATCGCTCACCATCCCTCCTCAGCCAGCCGACTTCGAGCTGGAATGCGATGTTTTTCTCAATCGTTTGTGGCAGTAGACAGTAAGCACCATGCGGCAGCGGCATGAGCTGATAAGTGAGATCTCCCTTCAGGAGAATTGGTGCTTGAGAGAGTTCCCTTTCAGGCAGCAGGTTGTTTGAGAGAGAAAGTTCCTGAATAAAGCTGCTATCAGGATCTCCATGTTCGCTACTATCTAACACTACACCACCGCCATTTATCGTTCTAGCTTGCCACTGGCTATGGCCTGTCGTCATTGGGCTCATGTCAGCATGGAGGATACTTGCTTCGCCACTAAAACACGCTACGAGCTGTTTTATCTGCAGGGAGGGTTCATCGAAAGGGATCCCGTCAGGTCGGCTCTCGCGAATGAGGGTGACATACTTCAGCTCACTGGTGCCATCAGCGCTGCCGCCATACATGATGACGAAGCGAACTCGTCTGCCACCTACTTTGATCGACATTTCTGCGCCAAATTGGCCGAACGCGGCCCACTGAGAAGACCCTTGCGAGAAAGCGCCGGTCTCAAAAAACAAAATAGAGGGAGCGGGGCCAGGATAGGAGAACTCTCTGGTAACCACGTTTGGGGGACTGCCTTCCGGCGATCGCTCCAAAATCAGCCGCATCTTCTCATCTAGCTGAGTTTCCTCCAGTGTCAAAACGCTGGGAGTATCTTTGATTTGTTTCCCCTCGGGCGAAAACTGGGTAAAAGAACCGTGCCAGGTACCAATATTCTGCTGAATACACTGCCATTGAGAGTTCATCAGGAAAGAGAGGCTTGACTAGCGGTATCTGTGTCGAGGAGAGGCGGGCGAACGGAAAGATAAAAGAGAATCCCCAGCAGCGGCATCAGAGTCGCCGTCCAGAAAAGTACTGGGCTGTGCAAGTCACGCTTGGCCATATCGCTCTTGAGCAGCGGCGCAACGATTGCACACAGCAGGCAAAAGTCCAGACTCATGACATGGATGAACCGGCTAGTCTGCCACTGCGCCACAAAGCCACGCCAGTTGGCGCTGAGATCGCCATTGAGCGTGCCATAGCCCAGCAGCAAAAGCGTACCGACGGCAAGAAGTCGGCCCGTCCAGGGCGAATCAATAACGGTCAATAGAAAATTTTTGGACGATGTGAAGGCCGTATTGCGATCGCGCAGCGCCAGGTAGGGGAGCAAGGCAAAAGCGCCGACCCCAAATGAGAGGGTGACAAAGGGCCAGGCCGGAATCTTTTGACCGCAGCCGTCAATCAGCGCCAAACAGGCGTAGATCATCGGCCATATTCCCATTAAGTTAAAAAGAGTAACAATGAGAGGATTGATACCGTCCCACTGACCGGTAGAAAGCTGAGTAATGAGCGCCAGGGTGTCTGGCTGCTGAGGCGGTGCCAGCGTCAAGGCATAGAGGCTGAAACTGAGCCATAGCAGTGCAAAACCAATCTTTGGAAGCATTGTGAACGAAGAGTAGGGTGGTTGGAACAGGCGTAATCGCCAACAGTTAACATCTTAAGCAACATCCCTTCATTACTGAGAGCATTCTTAAACGTTTGCGGTGGTTTCTAAAGTTTTTAGTGACTATGTAACTAAGCTGGATCATTCAGCCACGGGAATCGATCTAGAGACTATCTTAAGGATCAGATAGCAACGTTCTTGCTGATATCTCGTCAGCCAGAGGGTGCACCAGTTTCCCATCTGCGTCGCTCGCAGTCGTTTCAGGCGTTTTGTGCCGGGCATCAGCTGTGCGGTCGCTCCCAGGAATGGACTTAAATTAGGCTACCTTATGCAATCCCAAGATATCCTACGTCTCTATGAAGAAGGCTATCGAGATTTTAGCGGTCTCTCGCTGGCTGGCGCTGATTTTAGCGGCCAGATTTTGGTGGGTGTCAACTTTGCTGGCGCCGATTTGACCGGAGCGAATTTGAGCCGAGCATTCTTAACCAAGGCGAACTTCACAGGGGCGAACTTGAGCTGGGCAAATCTGATGTTTGCCAAGTTGAGCGATAGCTGTTTGATGGCGGCAACGCTGACGAAAGCCAATTTGCGAGGCGCCTTTGGCGTCAGGGCAAATCTTACGCAGGCCAGTGTAAGTGGCGCTCAGCTAGCACATATCAACTTACGGTCGGCAACGCTAGTCCAAGCAAATTTTAGCGGCGCTAACTTAACCGGTTCTAACCTGCGAGCAGCGCGCCTGACGGCAGCGAGCTGTTCGTGGGCAAATTTGAGCGGGGTGCGGTTAGTTGGCGGCGCGATCGCCGCTACCCGCTTCACTGGCGTGAACTTTGATCAAGCCTTCCTCAACGGTCTTAATTTTGACGGGATGGATTTGAGCGGAGTCAGCTTCAAAGCCGCTCGACTCAAGGGGGCAAGCTTCAGAGAGGCCGACTTAACCGCAGCAAACTTCAGTGAGGCCAGCCTGCAAAACAGCGACCTTCAAGATGCTCAGCTGGCTGGCGCCAACCTTGACTACGCCCAGCTACACCGAGCTAAGCTGGCACGGGCCGATCTGCGGCGAGTGAATATGACCCACGTAGATTGGTCAGACGCAGATCTGACAGGTGCTTGCCTGAGCGAATCTCCCCCCACTGACATGCATCGCAGCAACCAGTGGATAACAGTGAACTGATGAGTGCTTACGGCATTGTGCTGACCACTGTTGGCTCGAAAGCGGAAGCAGTGGTGATCGCCTCTGCCCTTGTCGAAGCCAAGCTCGCAGCCTGTGTGAACCTGTTTCCGATGGAGTCGGTATACCGTTGGCAGGGAACCCTGCAGCGCGAAACCGAATGGCAGCTTGTGATCAAAACGCGGCTGGACTGTTTTGACAAGTTAGCTGCAAAGGTGCGATCGCTGCACAGCTACGACACGCCAGAACTGATCGCACTCCCGATTGAGCGAGGCTCGAAGGATTATCTAAGTTGGTTAGGAGCGCAAGTAGTATAGGGGGAAGTGACGCTGCGTTTGCATCTAAACCCTGGAACCCTGAATATTCAGCAAGAAACAAGTGCTTTTCAAAACTTCTCAGCAGCTAGCGTCTCCGGGTCGTATTGGTAGCGGCTACTACGATCAGTAAGACCATACAGGTTGAAAGAGATGGTGGGCTCATCGCCAACCGGAGCGACTTTGTGGACGGCGTTGCCAGTGAAGCCGATGATGTCGCCGGGGTAGAGCATTTTTTCTCCAGCGGGCTCGATGTCTTGAGGATCGTCGGGGTGCTGCCGCCAAAAGGTATTTTTCTCCTGGCCGCCGACAATCGCGACAATGCCCCAGGTTGCGTGA
>JBARVU010000278.1:0-1628 GCA_049646425.1 Phormidesmis sp.
GTAATGATTCAGGGGGTATGTTAAGTTGTGTGGCGAAGAATCGGCAAGAAAAGCTGTTAGATTAAGCGAATGAAAGAGTCATCAACTCGGCAGAGCCCCGAGGTAAGTGAATCAGACTGGGAAAAGACCCCGCCAAGCATCAAGGCATTGGTGGAGAGTCTGTTGAGCAGAATTGACGACTTAGAGAAACAGTTCGAGACTTTAAAAGAGGAGAATCGCGGGCTCAGAGAGGAAAACGAGCGTCTTCGACAAGAAAATGAGGGTCTAAGAGAACAGCTCAAGCGCAACAGTAAGAATTCATCACAACCGCCGTCAGCAGACAAGTTCAAAGGATTCAAGGCAGCGCCAAAAAGTGGACGCAAGCGGGGCGCTCAGCCCGGTCACGAAGGCAAGGGTCAAAAGCGATATCCGCCGGCGTCCTGTGAGCGCATCGAGAATTATTACCCGCAGGAGTGCCATCGCTGTGGCAGCGGCTTAACCGGAGAAGACCTGGAAGCGCAATGGGTGCAGAAGGTGGAGCTGCCGAAGATAGAGCCCGTAGTCGTCGAGTATCGCTTTCACCAGCTCGAATGTGAATGCTGTGGTGCCCTGACGCGAGGGTGGGACGAGGAGATTATCAACAGCTCTGCCTATGGCGAGCGCCTGAGCGCCCTAGTGGGCTGGCTGTGTAGCGTGGGGCATCAATCGCATCATCAGGTGCAAGCCTTGCTGGATGAAGCGTTCAATATCGAGATATCGACTGGAGGAATCAACCGGGTTCGCTGTGAGCTCTCGGACTCATTGGCGGACATTGTCCAGGAGGCCGGGGAGTACGTGAGGGCTGCAGCCATCGTCAACATGGATGAGACGAGCTTCGTTCAAGGGAACGGAGATGGTCACAATCCCAAGCAGACAAAAGGCTGGCTATGGGTGGTAGTAACGCCTTTGGTGAGCTACTTCGAGATATTTCTCGCTCGCTCGAAGGAGGTTGCCCAGCAGATATTAGCAGAAGACTTTGGCGGTATTGTCGGCAGTGACCGATGTGGGGCTTACGTTTGGTTGGCCAATGACCAGCGGCAGGTCTGTTGGGCACATCTCAAGCGAGACTTCACCAAGATTGCCGAGCGCAGCGGGGTATCGGCGCAATTAGGTGCGGCATTGCTCAAGCAACAGAAGCTGTTGTTTACGGCTTGGTATCAGGTGCGCGATGGAACGCTCACTCGAACGGGCTTTGCTCAGCAGGTGAAACCCATTCGAGAAGCCATCAAGCGCTTACTCGAAGAAGGCGCTAACTATGACGTTGCCAGGGGAGAGAAGACTCCCCTGGCCAAGACGATGGGCACCTGTCGCAAGATGCTGAGCGTTGAAACGGCCTTTTGGACTTTTGTCGAACGAGAAGGGGTCGAACCGACGAATAATGCGGCTGAACGAGCCCTTCGGCCTGCCGTGTTGTGGCGCAAACATAGTTTTGGATCCAACAGTGAAGCGGGCAGCCGCTTTGTCGCTCGTATGATGACGACGGTAACAACCTTAAAGGCTCAACAGCGCTCTCCTCTTGATTTCCTCGCTCAGGCACTGCAAGCCTATCGTAAAGGACTTCCTAGACCGTCGCTGATCCTAACAATCGGCAGCACCCCCTGAATCTTTAC
>JBARVU010000279.1:0-6808 GCA_049646425.1 Phormidesmis sp.
CATTTGGATCGTCTGAATCGTCCCAGCAGGAAATCTAGCCGATAGACCTCCTAGAGGGTGTGCCGCTAGATGATGTGCAAGGGGTCTGCCCGTTTGGAAATATTCACCAGCTTAGCGTGGAATCCAAAGGGAGATCTGCTAACGATAAGAATGATTTGTGCCGACTAGGTGTCTTTTTGCAGTAGCACATATAAAACTTCGGTGCTATGATTGTTAATTCAAATTACTCAACTTGAAGTTGATAAGGGCGAGCTGTGGCAAATACTAAGTCTGCGATTAAGCGTATTCGAGTTGCAGAACGAAACCGTTTGCGCAATAAGGCGTACAAGTCGGCTGTAAAGACGCTGACCAAGCGATATCACGAAGCGCTTTCGGCCTATGAGGCCAGTCCCTCAGATGAAAGTAGCAAACTGGTACAGGAAAGAATGTCTGCGGCTTTTAGCAAAATTGACAAGGCCGTGAAGCGCGGTGTGCTGCATCGCAATGCGGGTGCTCGGCGCAAGTCACGTCTAGCCAGTGCGCTCAAGGCAAAAGAAGCACTCCAAGAAGTGCCTGGAGAGGCGGTCAGCGAAGCAGCTGTGAGTGCGTAGCTACATTGGTCACAGACGGCCTTTTGGCTGCTGAATCTTCTTGACTGCAGGTTTCTTGCTCGCGATAAGGGTCTAAATGCGCCTAGTTGATACTCACGTCCATCTCAACTTCGATTCTTTCGATATCGATAGAGACGAGGTTGCTCAGGCTTGGCGGCAAGCCGGGGTTGCGCACCTGGTTCACTCTTGCGTTGAGCCCGCTGAATTTCCGAAAATCCAGGCGATCGCCCAGCGCTATCCGGAAGTTTCCATTGCAATCGGGCTGCATCCTTTGGACATGGACAAGTGGACAGAGGGTACCGCCGCAGAGATTACTCGTCTGGCGGCATCCGAGCCGAAGGTGGTAGCCATCGGAGAAATGGGCCTGGATTTTTACAAAGCTGACGATAGGGCGCTCCAGGTGCAGGCATTTATTGCGCAGCTCAAGATCGCTCAGGCACTGGATATGCCAGTGATTATTCACTGTCGAGACGCAGCGGCAGAGATGGCGGAGCTGATGGAGACATTTTTTGAGGAGCGAGGGCCGGTCACAGGGGTAATGCATTGCTGGACGGGCAGTCCCGAGGAAACTCAGCGGTTTTTGAATCTGGGATTTTTTATCAGCTTTAGTGGTATTGTCACCTTCAAAAATGCAGTTCAGGTCAAAGCGTCCGCTCAGATGGTGCCAAGCGATCGCATTTTGGTAGAAACAGACTGCCCCTTCCTATCGCCAGTGCCAAAGCGTAAAGAAAAACGCAATCAGCCTGCATTCGTTCGATATGTTGCTGAACATGTTGCTGAGTTGAGGGGGATTCCTTTGGCCCAGCTAGCAGCGCAAACCACTCAAAATGCTCAGCAATTGTTTCGGCTGCCCGCTGAGCTAGTTGCTGTTGAGGTCAGTGCACTGACACAGGCGTCGTAGCATACGATTCGGGAGAGCCCTGATCTTTTCTCCGACGTCTTTTTTCAGGCGCAGCAACTGGCCCAGGCAAAAAAGTGATCAGCGCTAGCATCTTGACAATCCGATGTTTTTAAGATCCAGATTTTAGACTATGATGGATAAGCCGAAAAATATCTTTTATATTCCCTGCCTTTATTTTCAGACAGAGCGCATCGTTTAGAGATGTCTTTGTATCTTTCTACAGCGGAGCTTCAGGCTTCGTAGGGTGACTACAGCAATCGTCTGTAGGGACGGTTTAACGCCCCATATTAGTTAATTACTCACCGCGATTACTTTTGAATTTTCCTGACTTCCCCCCTCAGACACGAGCAAGTTTAGAATTCTTAACATTTTTGCTTCAGGGGCAGCCGCCTCCCACTCCTATGTGAGTACCGCAGTCAGGATCTGCACAGGCTAATCAGCGGTGCGAAGACTCCGTATTTCTCAGTTTTGACAGGTTTTAGCGACTTCTAGTTCTCAATAGCTTTGACAACCCCATTCAGCACCGATTTTGACCACTGCACTTTGTATGCCCTTCCTGAGAAAAGCCGGGTCACGGCTGGACATCTTTAAGTCTTGGAGTTTATGACGCATCTGACCGTACCTAGCCTCTTCTTTGTAGCTTGCCGATTTGTCCCCTCTCTCCTTAACCAGCCGTTTCATGAAACCATCCCCTGCTGATTCTTCCATTGAGCCGTGAGCCTTCTGCCCAACTCGGCTCATAGGCTTCTGCCTTTTTATCAAAACCCTATTGTCTAAACGTTTGCCTGCTCGGCGCGATTTTGAGGAAACGCATGACTGACTCCACCCTTGTCACTATTGAACCCACGACTAACCCGGCTGCGACAATTAATCCTGCCGTTGATCAAACGCCGGTTCACCTGCTGCCCGATCTCGTTGAGATTCAGCGGGCGAGCTTTCGCTGGTTCTTATCAGAAGGTCTCGTAGAGGAGCTTGAAAGCTTTTCTCCCATCACGGACTACACCGGTAAGCTAGAGCTCCATTTTTTGGGCAAAGACTACCGTCTGAAAGCGCCCAAGTACATGGTCGATGAGGCCAAACGGCGAGACAGCACGTACTCAGTACAAATGTATGTTCCCACCCGCCTGATCAACAAGGAAACGGGAGAAATTAAGGAGCAAGAAGTCTTTATTGGCGACCTGCCGCTGATGACTGATCGCGGTACCTTTATCATCAACGGCGCTGAGCGGGTTATCGTCAACCAAATTGTCCGTAGTCCAGGAGTTTACTACAAAGCTGAAACCGACAAGCACGGTCGGCGCACCTACACCGCTAATCTGATCCCAAACCGGGGTGCTTGGCTAAAGTTTGAAACTGACAAGAACGACCTCGTCTGGGTTCGGATCGACAAGACTCGTAAGCTCTCTGCCCAGGTTTTGCTCAAAGCACTGGGGATGAGCGACGGTGAGATTTTTGACTCGCTACGTCACCCCGAATATTTTCAGAAAACCATTGAGAAAGAAGGTCAGTTTAGCGAAGAAGAGGCGTTGCTAGAGCTGTATCGTAAGCTGCGTCCCGGCGAGCCGCCTACCGTCAATGGCGGGCAGCAGTTGCTTGACTCCCGGTTCTTCGATCCGAAGCGCTATGACCTCGGTAAGGTAGGGCGTCATAAGCTCAACCGTAAGCTGCGTCTGAATATTCCTGAGACTACGCGGGTGCTGACGCCTCAAGACATCGTCTCCGCCATCGACTACCTGATCAATCTGGAATTTGATATCGGTAACCCCGACGATATTGACCACTTGGGAAACCGGCGGGTGCGCTCGGTTGGCGAACTACTGCAAAATCAGGTGCGCGTCGGGCTAAACCGCCTAGAGCGGATTATTCGCGAGCGGATGACTGTTTCTGATGCTGATTCGCTGACGCCCGCGTCTCTGGTCAACCCCAAACCGCTGGTGGCCGCAATCAAAGAGTTCTTTGGCTCTAGCCAGCTTTCCCAGTTTATGGATCAGACAAATCCGCTGGCAGAGCTAACTCACAAGCGCCGGATCAGTGCGCTTGGGCCAGGTGGACTCACCCGTGAGCGAGCAGGCTTCGCCGTCCGGGATATTCACCCTTCCCACCACGGTCGAATTTGCCCAATTGAAACGCCTGAAGGTCCCAACGCTGGTTTGATCGGCTCCTTGGCTACTCATGCCAGGGTCAACGATTTTGGCTTTATTGAGACGCCGTTTTTCCCAGTGGTCAACGGTCGGATCATTAAGGACAAACCAGCGGTGTATATGACGGCTGACGAGGAAGACGATCTGCGCGTTGCGCCGGGAGATGTCCCAATTGATGCTGATAACAACATCTTGGGTGAGTCGGTACCGGTGCGCTATCGCCAGGACTTTACCGTGACTGCGCCGACGGAAGTCGACTATGTGGCCGTTTCCCCTGTTCAGATTATTTCGGTGGCGACGTCGCTGATTCCCTTTCTAGAGCACGACGATGCGAACCGGGCGTTAATGGGCTCGAACATGCAGCGTCAGGCAGTGCCTTTACTGCGACCTGAGCGACCGTTGGTCGGAACAGGGCTCGAAGCGCAGGCGGCGCGTGACTCGGGCATGGTAATCATCAGCCGGACAGACGGGGTGGTGAGCTATCTCGACGCCGATTGGATCAAGGTTCGAGATCCGCAGGGAAATGAGCACAGCTATGAGCTACAAAAATACCAGCGTTCTAACCAGGATACCTGTCTAAATCAGCGGCCTCTGGTATACGCGGGCGATCAGGTACGGGCCGGACAGGTGATGGCCGATGGCTCTGCAACAGAGGGCGGTGAAATCGCCCTGGGTCAGAACGTGCTGATTACCTACATGCCCTGGGAGGGCTACAACTACGAGGACGCGATTCTGCTCAGTGAGCGGCTAGTGTATGAGGACGTTTACACCTCTATCCATATTGAAAAGTATGAGATTGAGGCTCGTCAGACCAAGTTAGGACCGGAAGAGATCACCCGAGAGATTCCTAACGTCGGGGAAGATGCGCTGCGACAGCTTGATGAGACAGGGATTATTCGCATCGGTGCTTGGGTCAGCTCGGGTGAAATTCTGGTGGGGAAGGTAACGCCTAAGGGTGAGTCTGACCAGCCGCCGGAAGAGAAGCTGCTGCGGGCAATCTTTGGGGAAAAAGCGAGAGACGTGCGCGATAACTCATTGCGAGTACCCAATGGAGAAAAGGGCCGGGTCGTCGATGTGCGGGTGTTTACCCGCGAGCAGGGCGATGAACTCCCCCCCGGGGCCAATATGGTGGTACGGGTGTATGTCGCTCAAAAGCGCAAGATTCAGGTGGGCGACAAGATGGCGGGCCGTCATGGGAATAAGGGAATCATCTCCCGGATTTTGCCAGTGGAAGATATGCCTTACCTGCCCGATGGCACCCCGATTGACATCGTTTTGAACCCGTTGGGCGTCCCTTCGCGGATGAACGTTGGTCAGGTGTTTGAGTGCTTGCTAGGCTGGGCCGGACAAAATCTCGACGCTCGTTTTAAGGTCACGCCTTTTGACGAAATGTACGGAGAGGAAGCGTCCAAAAATACAACTCACGGCAAGCTGCAAGAAGCGCGCGAGCTAACGGGTAAGGACTGGATCTTCGATCCTGAGAATCCGGGCAAGATTCAGCTGTATGACGGGCGCTCAGGAGAGCCTTTTGATCAGCCGGTGACGGTCGGTCAGGCATACATGCTGAAGCTGGTGCACCTGGTTGATGACAAGATTCACGCGCGGTCTACCGGCCCTTACTCGCTGGTTACTCAGCAGCCTTTGGGCGGTAAAGCACAGCAGGGCGGACAGCGCTTTGGTGAGATGGAAGTGTGGGCACTAGAAGCCTTTGGCGCAGCCTACACCCTCCAGGAACTGCTAACGGTGAAGTCTGACGATATGCAAGGCCGGAATGAGGCGCTCAATGCCATTGTCAAGGGCAAGGCGATCCCTCGCCCAGGCACGCCTGAGTCCTTTAAGGTACTGATGCGAGAGCTGCAATCGCTGTGTTTGGATATTGCCGTACACAAGGTAGAGACGCAAGAGGATGGGACTAGTCGCGATAGCGAAGTCGACTTGATGACCGATGTCGGCAATCGAAGAACGCCGTCACGACCGACGTACGAATCAGTCTCACGTGAGGAGCCGCCGGCTTCTGAAGTGTCTGAAGAGCCGTCACAGTCGTTTGTGTAGTCAAGGTTTGGAAGCGTCGCGTTCAATGGCTAGGAATACGACGCTTCCGCCAAAAGGGTCAGAGCTAAAAGGGAACTGTAATCCCGCCTGAGAGGGCGATCGCCTCTGATGTTCATCACTCGATAACAGAGCCAGCCCGCCTAGTTGATTAGTTTTAAGTTGTAAGGGAATAAACGAAGGATGCCGAAAGTAGAACAGCGGTTTGACTATGTCAAGATCGGTCTTGCCTCGCCGGAGCGAATCCGTGACTGGGGAGAGCGCACACTGCCAAACGGTACGGTAGTCGGCGAAGTGACCAAGCCAGAAACGATTAACTACAGAACCCTAAAGCCTGAAATGGACGGGCTGTTTTGCGAGCGGATTTTTGGGCCTGCGAAGGATTGGGAATGTCACTGTGGCAAGTATAAGCGAGTGCGCCATCGCGGTATTGTGTGCGAGCGCTGTGGCGTTGAGGTCACCGAGTCGCGGGTGCGTCGCCACCGGATGGGCTACATCAAACTAGCTGCTCCTGTCGCTCACGTTTGGTATCTTAAGGGCATTCCTAGCTACATTGCAATTTTACTAGATATGCCGCTGCGCGATGTAGAGCAGATCGTCTATTTCAATGCCTATGTCGTGCTCGATCCAGGCAACGCCGACAACCTTACCTACAAACAGCTGCTGAGCGAAGATCAGTGGATGGAGATTGAGGATCAGCTGTATGACGAAGATTCCCAGCTAGCTGGGATTGAGGTCGGCATCGGTGCTGAGGCTCTCAAACGGCTGCTGGAGGACTTGCAGCTAGAAGAAACCGCTGAGCAGCTCCGCGACACTATCGCCACCTCTAAAGGGCAGAAGCGCGCCAAACTGATCAAGCGCTTGCGGGTCGTTGATAACTTTATTGCGACTGGGTCCAAGCCGGACTGGATGGTACTGGATGTGATTCCAGTCATTCCACCCGACTTACGTCCGATGGTGCAGCTAGATGGTGGCCGCTTTGCGACGTCTGACCTGAATGATTTGTATCGCCGGGTGATCAACCGGAACAATCGGCTGGCCCGGCTTCAGGAAATTTTGGCACCTGAGATCATCGTCCGGAACGAGAAGCGGATGCTTCAAGAAGCGGTAGACGCGCTGATTGACAA
>JBARVU010000280.1:0-4379 GCA_049646425.1 Phormidesmis sp.
AGATATAACCTTTGCGAACAAATCGGTAGTGATATTCAGCTCGGAGCAAACACATGGGAAAAGTAGTTGGGATTGACCTGGGGACGACCAACTCGGTGGTCGCGGTGATGGAGGGGGGAAAGCCTTCTGTAATTGCGAACGCTGAAGGCTTTCGGACGACGCCTTCGGTCGTTGCCTATGCCAAAAATGGCGATCGCCTCGTCGGCCAAATCGCTAAGCGTCAGGCGGTGATGAACCCTGAAAATACGCTGTATTCAGTCAAGCGCTTCATCGGTCGTCGGCATGACGAAGTGAATAACGAAGCCAGCGAAGTCCCCTACAAAGTAGCAAACGTAGGCGGCAACGTAAAAATTGAGACCTCTGATGGCAAGCAGTATGCCCCTGAGGAAATTTCATCGCAGGTGCTGCGTAAGCTCGTCGACGATGCCAGTAAGTATCTGGGCGAAAAAGTCACTCAGGCAGTCATTACCGTGCCTGCCTACTTCAATGACTCTCAGCGCCAGGCCACCAAAGATGCCGGTAAAGTCGCAGGCGTAGAAGTGCTGCGAATTATTAACGAGCCCACTGCCGCTGCGCTGGCCTACGGATTAGATAAGAAAAGTAACGAAACCATCCTCGTCTTTGACTTAGGGGGCGGTACCTTCGATGTATCTATCTTAGAAGTGGGCGATGGTGTATTTGAAGTGCTGGCCACTTCGGGTGATACCCACTTAGGCGGCGATGACTTTGACAAAAAGCTGGTCGACTACCTGGCCGAAGACTTTGCTAAGAAAGAAGGCATCGACCTGCGCAAAGACAAGCAGGCGCTACAGCGCTTAACAGAAGCTGCTGAAAAAGCTAAAATCGAGCTTTCTAGCGTCAGTCAAGCAGAAGTCAACCTGCCCTTTATCACGGCTACTCAAGACGGGCCTAAGCACTTAGAGACTACCTTGACTCGCGCTAAGTTTGAGGAGCTGTGCTCTGACTTAATCGACCGCTGCGGCGTCCCCGTGCAAAATGCGCTCAAAGACGCCAAGCTCAGCAAGACTGACATTGATGAGGTCGTTCTGGTTGGCGGCTCTACTCGTATCCCTGCGGTTCAGAACTTAGTTGAGAAAATTCTCGGCAAAGCGCCTAACCAAACGGTAAACCCTGACGAAGTCGTGGCTATTGGGGCGGCGATTCAGGGCGGTGTGCTCGCAGGCGAAGTCAAAGACATTCTGCTGCTGGACGTGACACCGCTGTCTCTGGGGGTCGAAACCCTGGGCGGGGTGATGACCAAGCTGATCAGCCGCAACACGACCATTCCGACCAAAAAGTCAGAAGTCTTCTCTACCGCTGTCGACGGACAGACGAATGTAGAGATCCATGTGCTTCAGGGCGAGCGGGAAATGGCCAACGACAACAAGAGCTTAGGGACCTTCCGGTTAGACGGTATTCCCCCAGCTCAGCGCGGCGTTCCTCAGATTGAGGTGATCTTCGACATTGATGCTAACGGCATTCTGAATGTCACCGCTAAGGATAAAGGATCGGGCAAAGAGCAGTCGATTAGCATCACGGGTGCTTCGACTCTCTCTGAGAATGAAGTCGAGAAGATGGTGCGCGATGCGGAAAGCAACGCTGATGTCGACAAAGAGCGGCGTGAGCGCATCGACGTCAAGAACCAGGCTGACTCGCTTGCCTACCAGGCTGAGAAACAGGTAGAGGAGCTCGGCGACAAAGTTCCGGCTGAAGATAAGGAGAAAATCACCGGGCAGGTGAAAGAGCTGAAAGATGCGATCGCCGCCGAAGACTACGACAAGATCAAGTCGACGATGGAAACGCTTCAGCAGGCGCTTTATGCCCTCAGCAGCAACCTCTATCAGCAAGGCGCAGAAGCTGCTCCGACTGACGGCGCTGAAGATGCGACAGCGGGTAGTACCGCTTCAGGTAGTGAAGAAGATGTGATCGATGCTGAATTCTCTGAAACAGACAATCAGTAAAAACATCGACGAGACACTTGTTAGAGACAACTAGATGCTTCGGCTACTGAGGTGCAGACGGGAAACCAGCTGCACCTTTTTTTGACTTTCTACTGATGGCTATTCAAGTATTGTTGTCGCTGCTCGCCGATCAGTCAGCGGTGCATAGCCCTGTTGCAAAATTTGAGTGATAGATTGCCCTTGTTCGTAGGCTTTCAGCATATCTTGCGCAGGACTGTAGCGTTGCTGTAGCATCGCCCGTAGCTTTTCTAGCCGGAGCCGATCTGATTCAGTCGGAAATTCCCTAAGGAGAGCACTTAGGACTTTCCAAGCGCCTGCACAGATGCTTTCATCAGCAAAGCCCAATCGCGCCGATCGCTGATGAAGCTTTGCATCTGGGATTGTGGCTCGTCCGGTTAACGTTTGGTCGCGTATCAGACCTTTGAGCAGGGTAAATAGGCAGCCGTACAGCTCAAAATCGCCACAGCTATCAAATGCCTTGAACTCTATGCGACCGACCTCCGCTGGGACTCTAGCAAGCTGGGTTAGCGAAGGTGCTGAGTCGATCAGGTCTGCTGCCTGTTCAACAAAAACCATGGCGGCAGGGCGAGGACCTGTGCGATAAAAGGTACGGACGGAAAGGCCAGGCCAGGCTTTGCCCCGATAAAAAGGCGCGCTGTAGCTAAAAGGAATGATGAACGGACTGTAATACGTTAGCTTGCGGCCAATGTCAATCAGCTGGGCGGCGGTCAGTCCTGCTGCCGAAAGATTGAGATCTGGCCCCTGTGTGAGCATGGGAATGTAGGCCGTTTGCATCTCAGGAGAGGTTTGACGGCGCTGTTGTTCAAATGCGTTCAGCGGGGGAACAGGAACAAATTCACTTCGATAGGGATGAAAGCTGGTTAGCACCGGGGAAAATCCTACTTTCTCCGACTGAATGCATAGCAGCTCGAAGCTTTCTGTGAGCTGTGCTAATATCTCCTCAATACTGTCGCTGACCGTTGTCCTAATCTCAATTCCCTTGGGCGGGCAGTCCGCTAGCTCGCCCGTCTGCAAAAACCGCTCAAATCCTTCTATGTACCAGCGTTTTAGCTTGATTCCGGCATCGCCTACTCGCAGCTGAGGGTAGTCTTGCTCATGGTAGGGAAGCTGCGCCACAATCGCATCGAGCTCAGCGAAAGTGGTATTAGCAAAGTCGGCAAACTGGCCATCAGGCCGCAGAAAAGCCACCTCATGCTCTATGCCAAATCTAAAGTTCATTGAGCTTTCCCTACCGCCCCGATCCCCTAATGCCCTACTGTTCACGTCCGAACTTATCGGCTTAGCGCTGCCCTAAGTCAGTCCTAACAAGGTGAGCAGCCCTTTGCCAGTGATCAGCTCAAGAACGACAAGCGCGACCATTCCGATCATCGCCGCTCTGCCGTTCAGACGCTCTGCGTACTGATTAAATCCTTTTTTTGGCCGCTCCATGTTAGGGACTTTAGTGGGTTGAATGCTGGCCATGGCGAACCTTTGAGATACTGCTTTCCTATTGTTGCCAGTGATCGCATCTCCAGTCAATGATCAGTGGGTGATGGCGATCGCTAGCCCCTCTGAAGAAGCTGGCATTTAACGACTCTGCTAGCACCACACAATCTGCAACGCAATCACAGGTTGGGCACAGGTTGGGCGCATCAGCCCCTTATGACCGTTATCTGCCGGTGATTAGGGGTCTCCAGTCTTTCAACAGTTGTCCGCTCCTCAATCGGCGGCAACCCACTGCGGCGATCAAAGATGACCAACCATCCAGACGCTACGCTTAGTCGGCTCAAATACTGATCCAGCTGCTTCAGTCCAGCCGATAAGGGGTCAGGCCGCCCCTCGCGCCATACCTTTAGCTCAATACCCAACGTTGTCTTCCCGTAGCGCAAACATAAATCCATCCGCCCGCTGCCCAACGCATACTCTCGCTCCAGCGTGCCGCCGCCGTTGATTACCCGATGGAGAAACGCCATCAACACCAAGTGAGGGGCGATTTCGTGATAAGAAGCGCTGCGTAAGAGCGGTTCCCCATGCTGTCGCCAAAACTGTAGGAAAGCTTCCAGCAGTGCTTGCACATCTAGTTCGCCGGTTGAGGTTAGCCAGGTTGGGGCAATTTGCGGCAAAGACGCCATCGGGGTAACGGTCAAGACGCGAGGCAGGACTTCTCTGTAGATGGGATTGGCGATCGCCAACCCCCCCTGAGCACTCATCACACACAGCCCCAAATCCAACACAAACTGAATATCTTCATTCGGCACGTCGCCCAGTTCTTGACCTGCCAGCATTGGTTCAATAGACATTATCGGAAATAGTGTGGGCAATAGAAACAGGCACGCCCTTTCCTGACCTTTCCTTTCCTATGCGTTTGCTACCAGCTCGTTAGCTTTTCCCTGGCGGTAGCTCAACCGGAAGTTATGT
>JBARVU010000281.1:0-4669 GCA_049646425.1 Phormidesmis sp.
TCGTTTTCGGTATTGCCCAGAGAGACGATGAACATCAGGTGGCGCAGCGTGGGTAATTCGGCGGTGACGTCGAAGCGATTGTGCAGCAGATTATCAGCCTCAAAGCCTGTGATCCCCAGCGCTGAGACATCGACGGTGAGGCGGGTGCGATCGCCGGAAATGCCGGTGTGATTTTTTTCCCACTGGGGCTGTAGAATGCGCAGTCCAGGTAGCTGGCTTAAGGCTTGAGCAGCTTGGTCTGCCAGGGTCAGCGTTCGGGCCATCAGGGCTTGTCCGGCGGTTGCCATCTGCTGGCGGGCGGCGTCGAGGGAGCCTAAGAGAAGGTAGCTGGGGCTGGTGGACTGGGTGAGCTGGAGGGCTTGAGAGAGGCGATGGCGATCAAGGCGATCGCCCTGCATATGTAACAGGGCGGCTTGCGTAAAGGCGCTCAGCACTTTGTGGGCAGACTGCACGGTAATATCTGCACCTGCGGCTAAGGCAGAGATGGGCAGATCGGGGTGAAAGGCAAAGTGGGGGGCGTGGGCTTCGTCGATGATGAGTGGGATGTTATAGCTATGAACGAGGGGGGCGATCGCTGCCAAATCTGAACAAACGCCATAATAGGTCGGCGACACCAATAGAACCGCTTTGGCATCAGGATGAGCCGTCAGGGCTTGAGCAACTGTGTCCGGGCTGACGCCGAGCGAGATATCCCAATCGCTGCCGTATGTGGGTGCTACGTAGACCGGAACGGCACCGGACAAGATCAGCCCAGAGATCGCCGAAGTATGCACATCGCGCGGCAAGATCAGCTTGTCGCCAGGGCCACAGGTTGCCAGAATGGCCGCTTCCAGGCCGCAGGTAGAGCCATTGGCTAAAAACCAGGTTTGCTCGGCCCCAAAAGCTGCCGCTGCGAGGGATTGGGCCTGTAGAATAACGCCCTCAGGCGCGAAAAGATTGTCTAAGTCAGGCAGCTCTGGTAAGTCCGCTCGGAATACAGTCGCACCAAAAAGCTGCCGATGCAGATCAGAAATTCCGTGACCCTGTTTGTGCCCAGGCGTATGAAACGGGGCGTTCTGTCGGTCGGCGCACCGCTGCAAGGCACTGACGAGCGGTGCTAGGAACTGGTCTAAAGCGGGGGTTTTCAGAAATCTCTCCGTAGCTGACTTAGATCGGATTACAGCGCACTTCGATCATAAAGCCGTCTGGATCGTAAAAGTAAATGCCCTGGCCGGTAGGCCGAGTAATGGGGCCGTTAAAATCGATATTGGCCTGACGGAGCAAGGCCATTGCCTGAGTAAACTGAGCGGGATCAATATCGAACGCTAAGTGGTTGGCGCGGGTGAAGCCCTGGTCGGGATCGGGATCAGGCGGGGCAAGATCAGGTTCCCAAAAGAGGTCGAGAATTGTGCCATCTGGCGTTTTGAAGTTGGTGACTTTGCCCTCGGCGACTAGCTTTATCAGCGTAGTGGGGACTTCGTCTCCAGTGAGCCTGTGAAGCCCTAAAACGTCGCCGTAAAAACGGCAGGATGCCTGCATGTCCTGTACGTTGAGCGCAATATGGTGGACGCTGCGTAGCATTCCAGCCGCTAGGCCAGTTGAGCCGGTAACCGGTAGGCGGCGGGTCGGGGGAGCGCAGGCGGGTTCAATCGAACTGTAGGGTGTGGTGTCCATAGCGGGTTTGTGCTTTCGTACAGGCCAAGATGCGCTAGCATTCCAGGTTAAGACTAGTATCTGCAAGCATACCTACGGAGAAGCGAGCGGTCTAGCTTTGGGCGATCATATCCGTCCGTACCTGATAATGCCAGTGCTGCCCCTCGCTAATAGGGCTGAGTAAACAGACCTGTTGAGCAAGCTACTGAGTCCTAACCGTTCTAAGCTATGAGTAAGTATTTGTTGATGAAGGGTGCAGCCGGGCTGGGCAATCGGGTGTTTGCCCTCGTGACGGCGATTCTTTATGCGCGCCTGAGCGATCGCACTTTAGCAGTTGACTGGCGCGATAACCAGTACAGTCAAGACGGCGAAAACGTATTTTTCGACCTGTTTGATCTGATAGACATTCCGCACGCTCGGCAGATCTCCAGCATAGATTCACTGTACTCGGCTTCAGTATATCCAGCTTTATGGCAGGGGCGCTTAGAGAAGTCAGTGTGGGAAGTGTTCAAGGAAGACCTAAGTCAGCAAGGAATAAAGAAAGCTGGCAAGCTGGCCACTACTTTGGGTCAAGATATCTTCAAGAAATATGCATACAGCGTAAAAAAGCTAGACTACGCTGAAGACATCGTGATCGCAGCCAGCTATATCGAAGAGATCAATCGAATGCGACCTTTCTTCGTCGGAGACTACACTCATTTTAGACGGGCCCACAAACGCGTTATCTTCCGAGAAATATTCCACACTCACTTGGCCCTAGCGCCAGCGATCCAGCGGCGGTTTGATGACTTCAAGAAGATCCACTTTCAAGGCACTCAGGTCATTGGCATCCATATCAGAAAGTCAGACAAGGCGATTAGCTATCTACGATACAAACAGGCATTAGCAAGACAGGTAGAGCGCTGTCCGGATGCCTGCATTTTTCTGGCAACGGACAATCGCGATGTGGAACAGGAATTGAGTACGCTGTATCCTCGCGTTGTTACGTTAGATAAGTGGTTGCCTAAGCCCGGTATAAAGGCGCATGGAAATAAAGACTGCCCTGACTTAGCAGAACATGCCGTGACAGCACTGCTCGATATTGTCTTGCTGGCGAGCTGCGACTATTTAATCTATTCTAGGGCGACCTCTTTCGGCCTGTTAGCTAGCTACATTACGCCTATTCCCGCCGCTAACCAGGTGGATATTCGGACAAGCTTGGGGGAAAAGCTGAGCAAAGTCAAAGCCAAAACGCAGGACATGAATCGCTATTTTTCGGGGCTGCTAAAGCTAAAGGCAAAGACGTAAGCCCCCTTGTGGGAAGGATTTTGAACGGTGGATATAGGCCCATGAGGGAAGTTGATATGTGGGGAGAAGTTGCACTCATAGTGTCTTTTTAGTCGCACTGAGATTTTTAGTGATAATAGGTTAATTGCTTTGAATGCCGAACTTTCACGCTAGTCCTTACTTAAAAGTATCGTAACGTCGCTATGAGTCAGTTTCTAGACCGCCTGAAAAGCCCCGAGCGTCCGGTTCTCGTGTTTGACGGGGCGATGGGTACCTCTTTGCAGATGCAGGCACTTACGGCAGCGGACTTTGGCGGCGCGGACTACGAAGGCTGCAATGAATATTTGGTGGAAACCAGGCCCGATGCAGTGGAGCAGGTGCATCGGGGATTTTTGGAAGTCGGCGCCGATGTGATTGAGACCGATACTTTTGGCGGCACGGCGCTGGTGCTGGCTGAGTACGACTTAGCAGATCGGGCTTATGAGCTGAACCGGAAGGCAGCGGCGATCGCCCGCAAGGCAGCCGACGAATACTCCACCCCCGAAAAACCTCGCTTCGTCGCCGGTTCCATTGGCCCAGGTACCAAGCTCCCCACCCTGGGCCATGTAGACTTTGACACGCTCAAGTCAGCCTACATTGAGCAGGTAGAAGGGCTGTACGACGGCGGGGTAGACCTGATGCTGGTCGAGACCTGTCAGGACGTGCTGCAAATTAAAGCAGCGCTGAACGCGATTGAGGAAGTGTTTGAGCGTAAGCAGGGTCGCTTGCCTGTGATGGTTTCGGTCACCGTAGAGCAGCAGGGCACGATGCTGGTCGGCTCAGAAATTGGCGCAGCCCTGACGATTTTGGAGCCCTACCCGATTGATATTTTGGGCCTGAACTGCGCGACTGGCCCGGCGGAGATGAAGGAGCACATTAAGTATCTTTCGGAGAATTCGCCGTTTATTATTTCCTGCGTGCCAAATGCTGGACTGCCGGAGAATGTGGGCGGCCAGGCGCACTACCGACTGACGCCGATGGAGCTGCGGATGTCGCTGATGCACTTTGTAGAAGATCTGGGTGTGCAGATCATCGGCGGCTGCTGCGGTACGCGGCCTGACCATATTGAGCAGTTGGCTGACCTGTCGAAGGATTTGCAGCCGAAGGAAAGGGCTGTGGGAACACGCAGTCAACTCCCTCCCTACGGCGATCTCCCCTACGTGCCTGCTGCCGCCTCTATCTACAGCCCGCAGCCTTATGAACAAGACAATTCCTTTTTAATTGTCGGCGAACGGCTGAACGCCAGCGGCTCTAAGAAATGCCGGGAAATGCTTAACGCTGAGGACTGGGATGGTCTGGTAGCGCTGGCTAAGTCTCAGGTAAAAGAGGGCGCCCATGTCTTAGATGTGAACGTGGACTACGTTGGGCGCGACGGCGTACGGGACATGCACGAGCTGGTCTCGCGGCTGGTCACCAACATTACTTTGCCGCTGATGCTCGACTCCACCGAGTGGGAAAAGATGGAGGCGGGCCTGAAAGTGGCAGGCGGCAAGTGCATTCTCAACTCTACGAACTATGAAGATGGCGATGAGCGCTTTTTCAAGGTGCTAGAGATTGCCAAGCGTTACGGCGCAGGTGTGGTAATCGGCACCATCGATGAAGACGGCATGGCCCGCACTGCTCAAAAGAAGTTTGAGATTGCTCAGCGGGCCTACCGGGATGCGGTGGAATATGGCTTTCCGCCCTATGAGCTGTTCTTTGACACGCTGGTGCTGCCGATTTCTACCGGCAT
>JBARVU010000282.1:0-1919 GCA_049646425.1 Phormidesmis sp.
ACCTACTGCGAGCGCAAAGAGATTACGCTGTCGACTGAGATTGAGCGTTGCCTCCCCGTTTATTTAGATATGGAGAAGTTCGATAAGGTACTGTACAATCTGCTCTCCAACGCGATGAAATTCACCCCCGCAGGCAAGTCGATCACCGTCAGACTCAAAGAGATTGATGGCAGAGCCAGACTGGAGGTGCAGGACGAAGGCATTGGCATTCGCGATGACCAAATTGCCCACTTGTTTGAGCGGTTCCGGCAGGCCGATGGCTCCGCTAATCGTCACTACGAAGGCACCGGACTGGGTCTATCGCTGGTCAAAGAGCTCTCAGAACTGCATGGCGGCAAGGTGTTGGTACAGTCGGTATACGGCGAAGGAACGACCTTCACAATCGACCTGCCGCTAGGCGCGGAACACTTACCGGCTAGTCAGGTCGTAGAGCAGACGGTCGCGAGCGAAAAAGGGCGAGCAGCGGTGGAACTGTCTGATATTGAGCTGGCGTCAGCGACTGCGGATAGAGATGTCAGTATGCCGCCAGAAGCAGAAGGAAGCCAGGTAGAGCGAGCTTCTTTTGAGGGGTCTCAGGTGCTGGTGGTAGATGACAACCCAGATCTGCGAGCATATGTTTCGAGCGTATTGCAGCGTCAGGGCTATAAGGTACGCACGGCTGAACAAGGGGCCGCCGGACTTGATCTCGCTAGCCGCTATCGGCCTGATTTGATCATTACCGACCTGATGATGCCAGGCGTGTCGGGCTTAGAGATGATCGAGCGGATTCGCAAAGATGCGGATCTGCAGGGAACGCCCGTTATTTTACTGACGGCAAAGGTCGATGATGAAACGCGTCTAGAAGGGGTAGAGCAAGGGGCGGATGCCTACCTTTCTAAACCGTTCAACGACCGGGAGCTACTGGCTGAAGTGCGCAACCTGCTGGCGCTCAAGGCTAATGAGCGCAAAGTGGCTCAGCTCAACAAGTATTTGACAGAGTCAGTACTCCAGCGCTTTTTGCCGCCGTCGATGGTGAAAAAGGCCAATGAGGGAACCTTACAGCTCGATTTGCGGCCTGAGCCGCGACTGGTGACGATTTTGTTCAGCGATATCGTCGGCTTTACGCAGCTGAGCAATACGCTGCGATCACGCCGAGTCGCCGAGCTGTTGAATGAGTATTTGGAAACAATGACCCATGCCATTTTCAACAACGGCGGCACGGTCGATAAGTTTATGGGCGATGCGGTACTGGCGCTGTTTGGCGCGCCGGAGGAAATGAGCCCAAATGAACAAGTGAAGCGAGCAATTTCCGCTGCCCGCCAAATGTATAAAGACCTCGACGGGCTCAATCAGCGCTGGGCAGAGCAGGGCATCGGCCCGGTAAAATTCCGCTGCGGCATTCATCAGGGTACAGCAGTGGTCGGCATGTTTGGCAGCGTTGAGCGCTCTGACTATACGGCGATTGGCCCCAGCGTCAATATTGCCGCGCGTATTCAGGAGGCAGCCACCGCAGAGACCATTTTGGTGTCGGCAGCTGTCGCAGATTATCTAGATGAGCAAGAGATTGTGAAGTTTGAGCCGCTTCAGCTCAAAGGCGTCGACGAGACGGTGCTGACCTTTGGTGTGAAGACCCGTCTATAGCATCGCCTGATTTGAAACCGGGTTTGCTAAGGTTGTCGCTGGGCACTCGCGCCTGACAATAGCTGTCAAACCGTAGCAGATGGTCTCTCCTTTACAAACCTGGCAACACTCAGAACCTAAACGCCTGTGGCTGGCGCTAGGCGGGCTTTCGGTGCTGGTTCATATTGGCTTGCTGGGCTTGAGTTTGCCCTATCTGCTGGAGCTGATGGCGAGGGGAGGATCGCGCTCATCGGCAATCGCGCCTCCCATCGAGCTGGTGCTGGTCGATCCCGATGAGCTGGTGACGAGCTCGTCTAGAG
>JBARVU010000283.1:0-40231 GCA_049646425.1 Phormidesmis sp.
GAAAATAGCGTTGGGGTCATTATCGACCATCTTTTCTTTGATTAAACGGTTGTACTCGTGGATGAAATTCCAAATCGCACCGACATGGTTCTCTAACTTTTTGGAGCAGGAGAGCGTTTTCCTCACTCAACGTGAAACCCGCTGCCTCAGGGTATTGTTGAACCTTTCTATATAGCTCGTCAAACCGCTATCTTTGCCAACAGCACGATGGCGATTGGCTGGAATCACCGTCTCGTATGCTTCCCAATAATCTGTATAGACCGTGGCACATTGTCTGTACAAAGCAGGGATTGATTGCCACAATGACCGGGCTGACTCTCTTGAGCGATCACCGACGTGGCAGCCAATGACTTCTCGCGTATCAGCATCTATCGCTAGCCAGACCCATTGCTTGTTGCCTTTGTCATCGACAAACGACCATAGCTCATCCATCTGCACTTTCAGCTTGCCTTTTGCCTTTGGCGTGACCGTTGCTGCTTTAGGCACTAGCTCATAGCAGACATTCACATAGCTTTGCAGCCAACTCTCAGAGACCCCTGTGGCTCTAGCGACGCCTGCCAACGGGATTTTCTCTAGAAGTAGAAGATCTACCAAGCTCTGCTCGTGCTTATCTTTTGGCTTCCATTGAGGGTCTTCGACAAACTGCCGATTGCAGTCTCGGCATTTGTAGTTTTGCTTGCCTCGACGGGTTGTACCGTTCTTCGAGATATCGTGCGAGCCACAGGTCGGACAAGTCATCTCAACGTTCATCTGCTCTACCTCTTTAGAGTCGCAACAGCTATGTCTTATTTCCCTCTATCCTTTACATTAATGCACTACCGAAGGTTGATTACAAACTTTAAAGCAATGTCTGAGTCCAGGTAGCAAAAGACTAGCAGGACGAGCATTCTGTACTGTTTGATAAGACCCAAAACAACTTGCTATTGATTTACGGACACGAGTTTGGGCTGATCGTTTAGACAAGCTTTACAGCGGGGCTGATCAAAATTTGCCAAAATGAGGGCAGATTTTTGATTGGGCGGTGTGGATGAGTATTGATGGTGATTTGCAGGCGATCGCTTCGATTACGGAAGGCGATCGCGCCCTTACTCTTTTCACCGACCGCTACAGCTTTATCCGGCTGCTGGCTGAGCGCATCAATGACCCACCGACTCAGGAGATTTTGTTTTTTCATGGGGCGGGGGGAAATGGCAAGTCGCTGCTGCTGAAGTATTTGCAGCAGACGGTGTGTAAGCGGCTGACGGCGGCGCAGCAAAGGTTGGCTGATTTGCAAGCCGCGCTGTCGCAGCATCAGCAGGCCGAGCAGAGTTACGGAGAGTCGATAGCTGCGTATGACGCGGCCCTGCACCGCGCCCCTGACTATGTGCAGGCCCTGAACAATCAGGGCTTAGCGTTGCTAAATCTAGGCCAGTTGCGGGCAGGCCAGGATCAGGAGTCGGAAGCAGCAGAAAGTTTGCAAGCGGCTCTGATGTTGTTTGATAGGTCGCTGGCGATCACCCCCAACAACACCCAAATCTGTCAACTCTACGACCAGCTCACCCAGCACTTAAACGCGCTCGACAGCTAGTACTCTACGCCTCAAGTTTCGAGTACGTCCAATCATCCCGTAAGCTCACGCCTCACTGTGCCTCATCGAGATCACGAGCCAATAGCCGCTCTCCCAATCGACCGGCGGTTAGGCAGATATGCTGACCTTTGGCTTTTCAGCCGCTACACCCCGCTCAGCATAGTCCTCAAGATATTCATCGACAACTATCTTAAAGTTAGCAGCAAGTTCTGCGATATCGTCACCGTCAAAAGATAATAAATCGCGTTCTAATCCCTCAACCATTCCTTGCAGATAGCCGTCAGTCGGATCAACTACAGCGCTAGCTTCGTAGCCCCTGTGAACCAGTCTGATGTTAGTTGGCAGATAGTTGGTATCCATCATTAATTACCCCATTGCTGGCTTGACGCCACAGCAAAATCAGCCTATCTTCAGTAGCTAAGGCGTGTGATGCCCATCACCGCTGTTCCTACAGAACTCAATCGATTTAAGCGCCATCGGCAGGTGCGACGAACACCTACCGACGGCTAACTTCACGAACTGAGCTAGCCAGTCCGGAAGCTAAGGGAACTGTACCTTAGCAACCCCAGATTTGCATAACATTTCGCGAGGTGGCTAAGGTCTGTTGGGTTCTGGTTTCCTACCGACCCGCCCACTCGGAGACCAGATCTCATGTTTGCTACATTCCCCCAAGGCGCTGCTGCGTCCACCGTTCCGGCTGCTGACTCGGCGGCTGGTTCGCTTTCGGCACTTGCCCCCGCCCCACTATCCGGCGGCGCATCTGGCGGTGCGCCCGTCCCACCGCCGCCCCGCGAACAGGTACGTCATCTGCTATTTGGCACGCTCAGCAGCATCAACAGCACCATCGCCCACCTGCACGCCCTCGGCTACGCCGAACCCAACGACTGGAGCCGCCCGATTTCTACCGGTAGGCCCAATGAAGTCATGGCCATTCTCACCAGGCGCATAGGCGCAGCATAGGCAACCTGAAGCAAATAAGTCTAAGGGGCAGTTATAAATTGCCCCCGTCCCTATACCTTACGCGTGCAGCCAAGCCACCAGTTCTCCTACAGCCACTAACTGTGCCGTTGTACAATATTCTTATTGCTGAAGCTATCAGCTGAGCGTTTGCATGTGGATATTAAAATATTCTGGAACCATTTAGCCTTCAGACTATCTATAACTGTGGAGACCTCATCATGATTCAAACACTTGAAGCGGTGATTGACCAAAATGGCAATGTTCATCTCGCGAAGTCCGTTAAACTCTTCGCATCAAGACGTGCGCTCGTGACCATTCTTGATGAAGATCCGATCATGCCTATTTCTGAAACGGCTCGAATGAGCGAACCAGCGCTCGCTGAGGATTGGCTACGACCCGAGGAAGATGAGGCATGGTCTCACCTACAGCAGGCGAAGTAGTTCTTATTCCTTTTCCGTTCTCCGACCTTTCACAGTCAAAGCTTCGCCCCGCCATTGTGCTAGCTGATGCTGGTAAAGGTGATTGGGTGCTGTGTCAGGTAACTAGCAAGTCTTATGCTGACTCGAAGGCAATAAAATTAAGCAAGACAGATTTTGCTAGTGGCTTGTTGAAGGTCGTTAGCTATGCTCGCCCAGGCAAACTCTTTACCGCAAGCAGTTACCTGATGGTGGCAAGGGTTGGCGACCTGAAGAAAGCATCCTTTCAGAAGATCATCAATGCCGTTACGAAGCTACTGCGGGCTGATATGTGAGAGCTAACTTTTTAGTATAGCCAAGCTACCAGTGCCCTATCTGTCAGCTCAAGTCGGTGGCAAATTCTGGCACCGGTAGCTGTACTTCCTTTAGCGTCACTCTAAATCGCACAATTATCCCGTAAGTGGCAAAATAAGCAAAGATAGCTAACCGCCTCCATAGTCGGAGCCCTTCAGAATGACAGCCACATCCCTAACGCAGTCTGAGACGCGCCTACTTGATGACATGGTTCAGGTGATGGTCAAAACGGCTGCGCCAGAGAAAATAATTTTGTTTGGCTCGCGGGCAAAGGGAACCGCAGAGGAGTCTTCTGACTACGATTTTTTGGTGATTGAATCTGAGCCTTTTGGAGAAAGCGGTAGCCGTCGAAAAGAGATTGGAAAGATTGGCAGAGCACTAGCGAAATTTGGGGTGCCCACTGACATTTTACTTTACAGCCCAAGTGAGATAGAACAGCGTCGCCACTGGCGAAACGGCGTTATTTCAGATGTTCTAAAAGAAGGGCGAGTTCTCTATGAACGAGCTTAACGAAGCAGAGGTTTTACTAGACGCGGCCAATCGAGACCTGAACGCTCTGCTAGGGATGCTTCAAGTTGAAAAGCTGTTTTCTGACGAAATATTTGGACAGCATGTGCAGCAGGCTGTAGAGAAAGCGCTTAAGGCATGGCTGGTGATACTGGGCGAAACGTACCCCCGTACTCATAACTTGAGTACGCTATGCCACCACTTGGAAGAGCTGGACTGTGATGTGTCTGACTGTTGGCGGTTGACAGACTTTACCCCTTTTAGCTCTCAGTTTCGTTATGAAGCTTTGATAAGCGATAAAGAGCCAATCGATAGAAAAGGTACCATTACCCAGGTTCAAAGGCTCTATAGCACCGTCAAGACTGCCTTAAAGGCCATACAGTCTGCAAAAGAAACTGACAATCAGGAGGGCTCTGATGAAAATTGCTGACCTGTCCCCCGAACTCATCGAAAGAATCAAAGCTGCCCGCTGGGATCGCATTATCGAAAAGCACGAAGGCCCAGAAAGCTGGGAATATCAAATTAACTATAGATCTGAATACGTAGAATTAACTGAGGCGGATGATGCAGAGTTTCTGGAAATTGACGGCTATTCCGTATTGCTGCCTATCGCTAGAAAGCAGCACCCTAATATCACCATATTGCGCACTATTCCGAGCGCCGACGGCAACACGCTCACGATTTTCTTGAAAGATACCACCTACGGCGATGGAATGTTTCAGGCTGGCTACATGAGCATCTGTGAAAAGGTTGCGGGTGAAGATTTCTTCCTGGCTACGCTTTACCACGAATGGTTCATGATTGAGCCCGACCCAATATTCGCTTCACACCCTGACGCATAAAAGTAGCACTTATCCAAGAACTTCTTGATTTTCGTCTTACGCTTACCCACCCCGTACGCCTAATACCATTGACTTTGCCAGAGCGGATTTAAGTAGGGCATCGGCAAATCCGCTTTCATCAGGGCTCGCTCTGTCCTAGAGGAAGGCTCGCGGGCGTTGAAAGAACTAGGTAGGCTGGCTTGACCGTAAAATAGGATGATCCTTGTTCAAAGGCTGGGACTCTAACGGCAAATCAGAAATATCAGCCCCGCTTTCAAGATGTTGTTTCAAGATGCCATTGATTAGCGTTTGGTAGCCAGTCTGGAGTTTTTCTGCCTGTATTCGTAGCCCTTCCAAGGTCTCGTCTTGGATGTAAAGATGGATGTGAGTCATCCCTTCTGTTGAGAGCAGGGCACCTCTTGTTCCCTTTGAAAAATCGTATTCATCCTTCATAAGCTTTCACTTCAGGTTTGGTTGCACGGCGAGCTGAAATTAAACGGATATCGTCACCTCGAAAGGTGTAAGCAACAGTCAGAACTTTGAAGGTAAGGCTCATTCCAAGCGCAATGAAACGCACTTCGCCTACTGCTGAAACATCTTCAGAATGAATCACCAGCGGATCGCTAAATACACCTGTAGCTCCAGGAAACGATACGCCGTGTTTTCGTAAGTTGCTTGCCGCTTTGTCTGGATCATACTGAAGATCCATAGTTATTGCATATCGCTATGAACCCTGACGCAGCTTTTCCAGCACGCTCTGATCTTCCATCGTAGTCGCATCGCCGACCACTTCTTCGCCGCTGGCCAGGTTGCGCAAAAAGCGGCGGATGATCTTGCCGGAGCGGGTTTTGGGTAGGGCGTCGGTGAACTGGATCTCGCCGGGGCGGGCGATCGCCCCGATCTCCTTCACCACATGCTGCTTCAGCTCAGCCTTCAGCTCATCACTTGCCGCATACGTACCTTCCAACGTCACAAACGCATACACATCCTCACCTTTTAGCTCATCTTTACGACCGACGACCGCCGCTTCTGCAACTGAGGGATGTGACACCAGCGCCGACTCGATTTCCATCGTGCCTAAGCGATGGCCTGATACATTCAGCACATCGTCCGTGCGGCCCATTACCCAGAAGTAGCCGTCTGCATCTTTGCGGGCGCCGTCCCCAGCGAAGTACAGGTACTGCCCGTCTTTGGGGGGAATGTGCTCCCAATAGGTGCGGCGGAACCGATCATCATCGCCATACACTGTGCGCATCATGCTAGGCCAGGGATGCCTGATGACCAAGTAGCCGCCTTCGTTTGTGCCGACCGGGTTGCCTTCGGTATCGACGACATCGGCCAGGATGCCAGGAAATGGGTTAGTCGCCGATCCGGGCTTGGTCGGCGTAGCCCCCGGCAGCGGCGTGAGCATAAATCCGCCGGTTTCAGTTTGCCACCAGGTATCGACGATGGGGCAGTTGCCGCCGCCAATCACCTCGCGATACCACATCCACGCTTTGGGGTTGATCGGCTCGCCCACGGTGCCCAGCACCCGCAGAGAGGAAAGATCTCGTGCTTTTGGCAGCTCATCGCCCATTTTCATAAAGGCACGAATCGCGGTGGGCGCCGTATAAAAAATATTCACCCCGTACTTTTCTACTACGTCCCAAAAGCAGCCAGGGTTAGAAGGTCGAGGTGCGCCTTCGTACATCAGGCTAGTTGCGCCGTTGGACAGCGGCCCGTACACAATATAGCTATGGCCGGTAATCCAGCCAACATCGGCGGTACACCAGTACACGTCGGTTTCTTGGATGTCGAATGTCCACTGGAAGGTCATGTGGGTGTAGAGGTTGTAGCCCGCTGTGGTGTGGACGACGCCTTTAGGCTTGCCGGTGGTGCCGCTGGTGTAGAGGATAAACAGCAGATCTTCGCTGTCCATGGGCTCGGCGGGGCAGTCGGCTGAGGCGGTCGGCTGCACGTCGTGCCACCACACATCGCGCCCGTCTGTCCAGTTAACGTCCTGCTCAGTGCGCTGCACGACGAGGACATTGGTGACTGAAGGGACAGAATTGTCTTTAAGCGCTGCGTCGACGGCAGGCTTGAGGCCCATCGCTTTGTCTTTGCGGAAGCCGCCGTCAGCGGTGATCACGACTTTGGCTTCGGCGTCGTTGAGGCGATCGCGCAACGCCTCCGCACTAAACCCGCCAAACACCACCGTATGCGCCGCCCCAATCCGAGCACAGGCCAGCATCGCCACGGCAGCTTCTGGAATCATCGGCATGTAGAGGCCAACGCGATCGCCCTTTTTCACCCCCATGTCCTTGAGCACATTCGCCATCTGACACACTTCGCGGTGCAGCTGGGCATAGGTCAGCGTGCGCGAATCGCCGGGTTCGCCTTCCCAAATCAGCGCTGCCTTATTGCGCCGAGCGGTGGTCAGGTGCCGATCCAGGCAGTTGTAGGAAATATTGATCTTGCCACCGACAAACCACTTGGCAAACGGCGGCTGCCAGTCCAGCACAGTATCCCACTTTTCAAACCAGTCCAGCTCCTGCTCGGCCAGCCTCGCCCAAAACGCCGCCGGGTCAGCAGCGGCCTCATCGTAGAGCTTTTGGTAGGCTGCCATGCTGGGTATTCGCGCCGCTTGCGAAAACGCCGGGGAGGGCTCAAACACTCGCTGCTCTTGGAGTACCGATTCAATAGTGGAGTCTGACATGATGAAAAGCTCTGCTAATGCGCTGTAGAAAAGTTATCGAAAAACCTTTCAAAACCATACTGCGAATGCTCACGGCTTGTTCATCCTAGCGGCGTTCCTTAACATTTTAGCCTTAACCTTTTTCATTAGCTGAGCGTAGGCTATCGGCTAGTCCTTGGCTTTACTTTTTCTTGCTTGGCGAATCGTTCTTGCTTGGCGAATCGTTCTTGCTCGATGAAGTGTTCTTACTCGGCGGGTTGAGCGCGGTGTCGAGGACTTCACGAGCGGTTTCGGCCTCGTCTTTGGCGTCGCGGTAGCGAAGGTTGGTTTGGGCAAAGGTTTTGAGGGTTTTGAAGCCGCTGTTAAGCTCCTCAATTTGTTCTTCTTCGATCATTTCGTCGGTGAAGAGTAGATCGATCAGCTCGCGTACTTTGAGCGCCTCTTCCCGAGAGCCCTGTACTTTGACTTTGAGCTTGGCCAGGTTGCTGAGGGTTTGAACCGCTTCTACAACAGCGTTTTCTTCGTCGGTCGGTTCGTTCTTGGGCTCTTTCACTTCGATAAAGTCCTTGGGATTAAAACCATCGTCAAGCTCAGTGGGCAGTTCGTCATCATCCATCATTGCCATCAGCTGATCCATCGCCTTTTCGCGCGATTTATTGGAGTCGCGACCGGGCACATCGATCAAAACTTCGGGGCTCTGAGCCAAAGTATATTGAACCATAATCTCAAATAGTATTTTTGTATCAATATTCTAAAAGATGGTGCGGCATTTTGATCTGATTTTTTGATTTTGATTGAGGCACTCTAAGCTTCTTTATGTAAAGTTCGCCGGCAGGTCAACGGAGAGAACTGCTCGCTCTGTAGAATTGGCAAAAGAGCTGGCCTATTCGCACTCAGGTCGCCCGTAAAGATGAACTCTATTGAGCGTTTCAGTCAAGGTCTAGGAATAGCTGCGTTGGGTATGGGATGGCTAGCGACCTCTGCAGTGGCCGCCACTCCAGGCGCACTGTCACAGCAAGTGCCTCTGCCTACTGCCCACGAGGCGGCAGACGACTCCTTGAAGCAGGATCGCCCAGAAGGTGAAGGCATATCTCAGGCGGCAGATATTTTGCAGCAGGCGGCTGAGCAGGCAAATCAGGCCACATTGCTGTCTCAGACGGCAGCTTCGGCGGCGGATTGGGATGGGGTGATGGTGCGGTGGCTGGAGGCGATCGCCCTGGCTCAGTCTATCCCCCCCGAAAGCCCCGCCCGGATTTTTGCCCAGCGGCAGCTGCGCAGCTACGTGCAGGGACTGATCGCCGCTCAGCGAGAAAATGAACAGGCAAGCCCTTTTGGCTTTCCCAGCTTGGGCAGTGATTTATTTGACGTGCAGCTGGCAGGCTATCTGTCGTATGTGGCCACGGTAGGGACGCCGGATATTTTGATTGTGGGTAGCTCACGGGCTCTGCAGGGAATTGATCCGCAGGTATTGCAGCAAACGCTGGCGGGGCAAGGATACCCGGATCTGAAGGTGTATAACTTTAGCGTGAATGGGGCCACGGCTCAGGTGGTGAATTTTGTCCTGAGTGAGCTGCTGCCGACGCTGCCAGCGGTGATTGTCTGGGGGGACGGATCGCGGGCCTTTAATGAGGGTCGGCGCGATCGCACCTGGGAAAGCATTATGGCTTCGGCGGGCTACCGGGCAGTTCGAGCCGGGGAAAATCCAGCGGCCGGGCTAGGGGGTGAGGCAGCAGAGCCCGCAGCAGACGCAGATGATATCTTCAGTCGGCTCAGAGCGGCGAATGCGGTGACGAGCCGGTCAGGGCTGCCAGAACTGACAGGGAATGTAGATGCGTTAGGCTTTGCGGCGGTGAGCGATCGCTTCTCCCCACAAGCGTATTATCAGCAGTTTCCCAAGGTCAGCGGTCGCTATGATGGGGCCTATGAAGGATTTGCGCTGAACGGAGCACAGCGCGATGCTTTGGGCGGGCTGGCCGATTTCGTCGCGGCTCAAGACTCACAGCTATTTTTTGTTAATCTGCCCCTGAGCGATAGCTATCTGGACAGCGCCCGGCAGCGTTACGAAGGGCAGTTTCAACAGTTCTTGCAGGCTCAGAGCGCGGCGCATGGCTTTGAGGTGATCGATTTGCTCACGCAGTGGCAGGGGCGGGTCGAGCTGTTTGCCGATCCGAGTCATATTAATCAAGCGGGGGCAGCGGCGATCGCGGTGCAGTTGGCGCGGCATCCGGATGTTTTGGCGGCGATTCGGCGGCAGGGAGAGGGAGTGGGTGATGGGGAATAGGGGATGGGGCGCTGATTGGGGTTGACGGGCTCCCTCAGCCAAAAAAATGTGGAAAGATGGCAAACTGTTGCATAGGGCACAACTCTATGCATTCAGGCTCACTATATTGTTTGCAGCACTTTAGTTAGTAGGCGCTGCTCCAACGCTGGACATAGTCCCACTATCTGGCTAAAGAAGTTCGCCAGGAGAAATCTCTTCTAGCGCTTAAATAGCACAGTTAAAAGTGTCTTTAGATTCAACATTTAATCATTCATGGAACCCTCGGGCTTAGCGTTTGCTAGGCTCTTTTTTTTGCGTAATCAGCGTTTCTGGCCGACGATGGTGCGATGGCGCGGACTGTTGGCAACGATGCGGGGGATGCTAAAGCCTGCGGTCTGAAATAGTTCGACCATATCGAGCGAGAAGTACTGATCGAGATAGGGCTCGGTGCTTTTGAGCAGGGTCAGGATGTAGGGCGGCATTTTGACATAGACATCGGCGCTGGGGTTCATGTCCATAATGGCGAAGTGGCCGCCCGGACGTACCAGGCGATAGGCTTCAGCAATGATATCGCGGGCCGCTGAGGCGGGCAGCTCATGGAAGACCAGGCAGGCTGAAACCAGGTCGGCGGAGTCGGCGGGTAGACCCGTTTTTTCGGCAGCGGCATGAACCCAGTGAACGGGGTCGCTCGCCGAGTTCATTTGACTTGCAGTGTTTTGACTTTCGGTATACTGGGCCACTGCCAGAAAATAGGGTGATAGATCGACCGCAGTGAGCTGGGCGGCAGGGAAGGCGGTTTGCAGGGCAAAGGTGCTGCGGCCTGTACTGGCGCCTAAGTCGATGATGTCTTGCGGGGCGGTTTCTAAAATTCCCTGGAGCGCTTGATGGTAGCTTGCTCGCAGCATCGGGTCGCCCTGGATACCGGCGCGCTCGTCGCCGTCGGGCCAGATCCGGGCATGGACAGCGCGGGCAGCAACGTCAACTTCTAGCGCGGGCAGCCAGCCCAGATTGCCTTCATCGTAGGCATGGAAGCTGGTGGTGTAGTAGGGCGGATAGGTCAGGTCAGGATCGGTGATGGCCGCTAGCTCCTGTTCCCAGTAAGGACTTATCTCGCCTGTGGTCTCGCCTCTGGCTCCTAGCGCTTTGGCTTCTTCGCGCCAGTACACGCCGATGGTTTCGGCCCTGTCCATCATCATATTGCGAGCGCGGTTTTTGGCAAATTTGGCCAGTGGCTTGATAGAGAGGAGGCCGTTGATCATCGAGGAGGCAACCGCATTCATAGTAAAAAGGATTAATTGAGGTCAGAGCAGTGCGAGCGACGCGAGGAAAAGCTACTCTAAACTTACCGGGTTTTTTGCGATCGCCTCTACTCCTTCTTATTTATTATTCCTATGGCTAACGTTTACTTGTCACTGCTCGATCAACCTGGCCGGAAGCCTTTTGAGCTGCCGGGCGCGTACCCTCACTACAATCCTGATCGGCCTGGCCAAGTAGAACATATTGCCCTGGATCTGGCCTTTGATATTCCAGCTAAGCGCTACAGCGGTACCTGCAAAGTGCGCATCGCCCCGGTGGTCGATGGCCTCGATAACCTCATTCTAGATGCGGTGGATCTTCAGATCACCTCGGTCAAAGTCGGCAAGGTCAAGCAGGATTTTGACTACGACGGTGAACAGCTCAGAGTGACGCTTAAAGATCCCACGCAGTTCGGCAAGTCCTTTACCCTGGCCATCGAGTACGCCGTTGAAAATCCGCAGCGCGGTATCTACTTTATTGGCCCTGACGAACACTATCCCGACAAGCCTATGCAGGTCTGGACGCAGGGCGAAGATGAAGACTCTCGCTTTTGGTTTCCCTGCTTTGACTATCCCGGTCAGCTTGCCACCTCAGAAATTCGGGTGCGGGTGCCCAAAAAATATCGGGTGGTATCTAATGGGGAACTTGTCAGTACTGAGGCCGAGGGCGGTGACAAAATCTATCACTGGAAGCTGGAAAAAGTACATCCTAGCTACTTGATGACGCTGGCCATTGGTGCCTTTGACGAGATTGTAGACGAGTGGCAAGGCAGGCCAGTGCGCTACTACTTTGAAAAAGGACGCAAGGCTGAAGCTAAGCTCACCATGGGTAAAACGCCTGAGATGATGGCGGCTTTGAGCAAGTGGTTTGGCTATGACTATCCTTTTTCTAACTACGACCAGGTCTGCGTGAGCGATTTTATTTTTGGCGGGATGGAGAATACCACCACCACTCTGCTGACAGATCGCTGCCTGATCGACAAACGCGCGGCGCTAGACGATCTGCGGGCCGAAACTCTGGTGGCTCACGAACTGGCGCATCAGTGGTTTGGCGACTTGATTGTGATCAATCACTGGTCGCAAGCCTGGGTGAAAGAAGGGGCAGCCACGTATTCTGAAGTGCTGTGGCTCGAAGGAGCCCTCGGCAAGGAAGAGGCACTTTACTACCATCTCAACCACGCGCGAGCTTACCTCAGCGAGGATAAAAGCCGCTATCGTCGGCCTCTGGTCACGCACATCTACCGGGAGGCGATTGAGCTGTATGACCGACATATCTATGAAAAAGGGTCTTGTGTGTACCACATGATCCGCACTGAGCTAGGCGACGAACTGTTTACGCGATCGCTCAGCACCCTGCTCACCGACCACGCTCACCGCACCGTCGAAACCATCGACCTGCTGCGCGCCATCGACAAAGCCACGGGCCGCAACCTGCGCTTTTTGTTCGACCAGTACGTGTATCGGGGCGGTCATCCTGACTACAAAGTGGGCTATAGCTGGGACAGTGAGAGCCACCTGGCGAAGCTAAGCGTTACCCAAACTCAGGTAGAAGACGGCAAGTCTCAGGTGCAGGAAGGACTCTTTGATCTGAAGGTGCCGATTGGCTTTGGCTATGTTTCTAAAGCGGGTGCGGAGGTCAAAACCTTTAAGGTGCGAATTCATGAGCGGGAGCAGGCGCTGTATTTCCCCCTGGAGAAAAAGCCCGACTTTATCAGCTTCGATGTCGGCAATCATCTGCTGAAAACGGTCGAGCTAACCTATCCGGTGGCAGAACTCAAAGCGCAGCTCACACACGATCCCGACTCAATTTCTCGCTTATTCGCGGCTGAAGCGCTGGCGAAAAAAGGCAGCTTAGAAGCGGTTGCCAGCCTGGAAATGGCACTCCAGAGTGATCCTTTCTGGGGTGTGCGCGCAGAAGTGGCCGAACAGCTCGGCTCTGTGCAGCTCGCTCAGGCAGAAGCGGCCTTACTGACCGGGCTGAAAGATCCGCATCCCAAGGTTCGCAAAGCCATTGTAGAAGCGCTGGGCGGGGTGAAGACGGCTGAGAGCTACAAGGCTTTGAAAGCAGTCGTCGAGAAGGGCGATGCCAGCTATTACGTGGAGTCGGCGGCAGCCCGATCGCTCGGCAAAATCGGCGCTTCTACGCTGGCGGGTAAAGACAAAGAGAAAAAGACATTGAAGGTGCTAGACACGGTGCTGAAAGAGCGTGGCGGTTGGAATGAAGTGGTTCGGGGCGGGGCGATCGCCGGACTCAGCCAGTTCAAATCCTCCGCAGCGGCACTGGATCTACTGCTGCCCTACACCGAACTCGGCGTCCCCCAAGCCCTGAGACTAGCGGCGATCCGGGCATTGGGAAGTATTTCTCGCAATCAGGAAAAACCGACGATTGAGCGCATTCTAGACAGACTCGAAGCGCTTTCTAGAGAAGATTTTTTCCTCACTCAAATCGCCACCGTCGGGGCTCTTTCCCAAATGGACGTGCGCGGGGCGGTGTCTATCCTCCGCAGCATTGCCGATCACAGCCCGGATGGCCGGGTGAAGCGGCGGGCAGATGAGGCAGCAGAGAAAGTGCAGAAGAAGATTGGGACGGACAAGGCGATCGCCGATCTCCGCCAGGAGCTCGATGAAGTCAAGCAAACCAACAAGGATCTCAAGAGTCGCCTGGAGAATCTAGAAGCCAAAACAAAATAATGTAAAGAAGGTAAAGAGATCTGAACGCTCTTTACTGTTGAGCATCTGCTTTCTGTTCTTTGAGCAGCTTCTGGCCGACAGACTGTACCCATGTCGCTAACTCAGGATATTTTTGAACCCATTTTTCACGGTCAGCGCGTGTTTTTTCGAGGTGAGACTCAATATTATCTGGAGTGAGCAGGATACCAAACTCTGCTGGAACAGTTTCAAGATCATGTCCTAGCAGGCGGCTTAGAATTAGATTTCCGGTCTCTGGGCTGTAGTGAGAACTGTCAAGGTAGTATTTCATATCCCCGCTGAGGGGTTCTGTTGTGATGCTGTTGTAGCCAGAAAAGTCCCATATTGGCGCTATCTTAACGAGTTCTCGCTTCCAGAGATCAATCTCAGGGCCATACAAAACATTGTTCATTGCCTCAAAAAGGGTTGCATGTTCAGGAGAGATGAACACCTTTAGATCAACGTTATGCCGCTTAGAGATCTTGACGATCTTCTTAAATTCCTTTAGGCTTTTGTTCGACAGTTCATACTGAGAATATCGACCGTCCGCTCGATTTGGTCGTAAACGACTGGCGAGGTTTGCTTCAAAGTTTTCAACAGAACCAGGCGCAGCCTTTGACTCATCCAACGCAAGCGTGCCATCTACAAACACCTCAGGCGCCACCTTAAAGTTACTGAGCAGAACGCTTCGAGGATTGTCCCGATTGGCTTGAACCGCTTGCAGGCTATCTTCAAACGCATCCAGGGAAAAAATAGTATTCAGACCATCCTGCAACCCCATGTGACTTTTCTCCAGCCTATCTGAATCGAAGTCTGGCCGACCTTCGACAAACTTGCTGAACATGAGCTCATCCAGCCCAATCACGACCTGCTCCAATTCTGGTTGATTGACAAGCGCATGTTCGAAGTAGCGCCTCAGCTCATACATGTTGGCACCCTGGAGCGCCAAATTGTAACTCGACTCCTCTAGCCCTGAGTAGTTTGCATCCAGCCCCCACTGCACTCTAGACGTGCCCAAGAAAATGATCTTAGGCTGCCTTCGAGACACCTCCACAGCTTTTAACAACATATCGTTGTTAAACTTTTCAGGCTTCGCTGCATTAATACCCTTAAAATTGACAACATTGAACAAGCCATAGGGATTGACCAAGACGTTGAAAGCCCCAATGGACAGTACCGGCAGTAAGGCGAATAGAAGGTAGGCGATCGCAAATTTTCGATAGCCCTTTTCTGAGATCTGCCGGTTCGTTTTGACATTGCTGGCCGCTTTCGGCTCCAATCCTAGAAGCAGTCTCATAATGGATTTGCTTTGCATAGCTAAAATTGGAAGTATAAGAATTCCGAAACTTGATTGAGTGACAGTAGACAGAAGCTTGTAACGCTGCCTATGACCAAAGCCCACCAAATATTGGGCCGGATCTTTTGCACAATTTCTTGAGCGTTCGGAAGCAGTACAGCAGCGCCGGTAAGACCGGCCAATACGAGTAAGCCCTGAGCTTTGCTCCCATTGATCTCAGGGAGGTAGGTCAGCTTGCCCCAGTTCTGTAACTCAATGCCAAAACGAGTCACAAAGCCCAGCTTGCCCTCTGCTGTACCAGGCAGTACGATCCCGCCTAGCCCTGACATCGCTTTTACCAGATGCCCGGCATCGGCTAAAGTCTCAGCCCGAAATATAGCCCAGCTAAATACAACAGCACTGAATGTAAATAGCCAGGCTAAAGCCGTTGGTATGGGCATCCTCAGCCGTCGCCACCCGTGGTCGATAGAGAGATATAGACCGTGTAAGCCTCCCCACAGAATAAACGTCCAGCCAGCACCATGCCATAGCCCGCCCAAAAGCATCGTAACGACAAGATTTGTATAGCGACGTAGCTCTCCTCTTCTGCTCCCTCCCAGCGGAATATAAAGATAGTCGCGGAGGAAATTGGAGAGCGTGATATGCCAGCGTCGCCAAAAGTCGCCTACCCCAGTCGCTTTGTAAGGCGAATCAAAATTGACCGGCAGTGCAATGTTGAACAGCAGACCTAACCCGATCGCCATGTCCGAATAGCCTGAGAAGTCAAAATATAGCTGAAATGTATAGCTTAGAGATCCCGCCCAGGCTTCAATGAAGCTAACCGAGTCAGCATGACTAAATACCGTAGAGACCCAGGGCGAAAGGTTATCTGCAATGAGTACTTTCTTATTCAGTCCCAGGCTAAATAAGAGCAGCCCCAGCGCAAAGTTTTTGTACCTGAACAGAAATCTTTTAGGGTCTCTAAACTGCGGAATTAACTCATTGTGACGAAGGATAGGGCCTGCAATCAGCTGCGGGAAGAAAACGACAAATAGCGTATATTCCAAAAAACTATAGTTGACGTGGCGAGTCTCGCCTTTGTAAGCATCTACAAGATAGGCGATCTGGGTAAACGTATAGAATGAGATGGCTAGCGGTAGAATAACTTTAGAAAAAGTAAATTCTAAGCTCGATAAGTGACTGACCGTCGCTGCGAAAAAGTGAGCATATTTGTAGTAGCAGATTATCGCAAGGTTGATAAGTACGCCAGCAGTCAAAAAGACCTTTGCCCGCCCGCCCCGACCTTGAGAAGCCGCGATCCGATGTCCAAGCCAATAGTTAGATGCAATCGAGAAACAGATTAGCGGGACATAGTAAATATTCCAGTACCCGTAGAAGACGAATGACGTCACAACGAGCCATAGCTTAGCAATATCAAGGCGCTTGTAGCTGGCGAGCCAGTAGTAACCGGCGAGGACTACTGGCAGAAAAATGAAGATAAATACGTATGAGTTGAATAGCATAGTCCAGTGCCGGTGTGATCATGGGAAGTATTTGCAAAGTTCCGTTAGATGAGCTTTATAGAATAAGCAGCGGCAGGCGTGATTCTATAAAGCTCAGGTTGTAAGGAGGCTCGCGTGCTGCTTAATCATTGGTTGCCTGGACTGAAGGCTGCTTTTGAATGTTAAAGCCGCGCTGATTTGTAAATTCACCGTAATCGTCATCTAGCGGGTTCGACAAGAAATCCCAGCGCCATCTTTGAACTTCAATTCTCTCAATCTCATTGCCATCGCGAGATTTTGAATTGTATACGGAGCCCACTGCCTGAAAGTACTTTTGGCAGTAGTCAACACTTTTTGCGATATTAGCGGGATCGTCGCTATCTGGGAAACAGGTATTTGTAATTCTCCGGTAAGATGGGACAAACTGAGCCGGTATGATCTTCTCAGGATAGATTCTAACTTTTTCACCAGAAGATACATCGGCATAAATTTTGTTATACGTGATCACCCCTGATAAGTCTCGGTAGGAAAACAGATGGAATGAGCTAAAGGGGTAGAACTTGATGTTGTACTGCCAGCAAATCCCAATGACTAATGCCAGGGTTGCAATTGTCAGAGGAAACCGGAAATTACTCATTGAGTTCATCCGGGATTTCTGCTGATAAGCTAGCTCATCTGCAGAAACTAGCTCATTTGTAGAAACCAGCTCAGATGAGTAGTCCGTTTTTTGCGTTCTGCCGATCTGTTCCGAATTGGACTGAATCAAACCACCGTGCGCTCGAAGAGCGTACGACTTTTCAGGGGTCGAGGGGCCCAGCGCATGTGAAGATGGCACAAACACCCTTGATTCAGATAAGGACATAGCCATTTCTGGCAGACTCTCTGACTTTTCAAAGTAAGCTTTGCCCTTGTGAAAAATGTTATTTTTGGCCCACTGCTTCAGCTCGGTGTAGTCGTAGAACACAAGCTGAAACAAAACGAATTCGACAAATAAAATGTTCTGAAAAGCAAATATTCCCAGGTGTAAGCCTGCCATCAGTATCGGTAGGAAGCGCCTTGCTTGCTTAGAAAAAAGCACCAGCACAAAAGCAATCTCACCAAATGAGCCAATCAGGCCAAACAGGGTAAATAGGGCATCGTGCATGTGAGGCCCATATCTTAAAGAGACGTCCCAGTCAAAGTTATTGCATCTTTGCAGCGTGCAGGCATACATCATTCCTCTGAGGTTGACTGGGTGTAGCCAGAGTAGCCCACTAGCGTACAGCTTGCTGGTTCCTGAGGCCAGATAGGCCAAGGCTATCAAAAACCAGCAGGTGTACCGGGCCCAACCATAGATATAGGATGTGCGACTAGGATCTAAGGCGGGCTTGCCTTTGGATACCTCATTCCGCCGATCCATTGACAATGCGTCACCACAGGGCGCAAAAGAAAGGATCAGCAATATATAAGATACCAGCAGTCCCTGATGGTAAAAGTAGAAGTATTGACGGTTAATGCCCCCTACCAGGAAACTGAGAACCGCGCATAGTGGAATCACATAGCGCGTTTTCCATCCGACTATTCCCAAACATGAAACTAAGACCGTTGTCCACTTTAGGACTGTTAAAAATGCGATATTCCTAGTGACTTCAGTGAATCCGGGGATGCTGTTCAGGTAATGCATCATGCCCATTCTTTGAAGCATGGTCTCTGGCAAATATGCCGTAGAAGGAATATCAATAATCCACAGAATATTGACCAGTAAGCCAATACAGGAGATGATTCTGATGGCTGCTAATGACTCCGCCGACGCCTCGCCAACGAAGCGCCTAAAGAATCGAGGATTGACTAAAATCCAGCCGATTAGGCCAAAGCCAAAACAAAAGAAAAGACCCTTTGACAGGATGGCAGTCTGATCTATCAACCTTTCGTAGGCTATCCAAAGGCAAGCGCCTAATGCTGATGCGAACAAGAAAAAATAGCGAGAGTCACTAATTTTCATCAGGCTAAGTTGCACTCCATAAATGCTTTTCGAGATGGCTAAGCGTCAATCTTGAAAGCTGTTTTTCATTCAACTCAATAATTTTTAGCTATATTTTTTTGGCTATAAGTTTCGCAGTGAGCCTGTCTGACTCTCTAACTGAATAGTCTGCTGACCTATTAGAGAAATGGAAGAAAATCATGAATCTTCCCGTGACCCCGCTAGCGCTTGAAAGTATTCGACCCAGAAAAAGGGAAACCCAGCCCAACAGGCAAGTTCTCGCCTTTCAAGCGCTTCCGCACGCGCTATCCCGGTGGAAAATCTCTCTAGATAACGACTGTCTTTATTCAGCTACCACTGCTGACGGCTTTCTTCAAGCGCTCGTCTGGTTGAGAAAGAACGCGTAAAAATCGCTGCTGGGTGAGCCGTCTAAATTATTAAAAATGTGCCAGGCCAGAAAACTGAGCTACATAGCTCAAGCTTTAGATCGGCAATGTATATTTGATCACTTTATCGATACATAACTGTGTCATTAGAGTGCTACATAGCTATGGGATACTGCCAGCTCCCTTTTCCCGCTCGCTAAAAGGAGATTTAGGGTTTGGGCAATACCGTGAGCACACGGATATGCCTTTTGAAAGCTATGCCTCTAAATCTAAGTTATCTACGTAGAATTACTAGAGTTAGAACAGTCACTTTGATATAGCTTTACATTTATCGCTAAGAAGCACTTTCTCTTGACGTAGGCTTTATCAAAGTGTCCGTAGTTACATAGCGCCTGCAGGCGGTTAAAAAAAACATGGCGTTCCTTAAAGTCTTATAGATTGTGGTGCTACACAGAGTTTTACGATGGGAGTACCTTTCAGCTGACGCCCCTTGTTCTGAAGGCACAGGAAGGACAGGATGTGTCAGAGGTAATTTCTGTGTCTCCCGATACAAACTTGAGAAGCTGTTAGCACCAGCCGAAAAAATGAGGGCGCCGTACAAGAGACGCAGCCGAAGCCCATTGTCTCGGCAAAATTCAGTCTGGAATAATAAATACCGAGTGTGAAGTTGTCTATGCTGTATACGGCGGTGTCATCTATCCGATTACTCTCTACCGAACTGTTGTTGCTGCTAGCTGCGGTGAATGAGCACCCAAATTCTTGAAGACCGGTTTGAAATCGAAAAGCAGCTGAGTCACACAGACTTTAGTACGGTGTATTTGGCCTACGATCGCCGCTATCTCCACCGCCCTCACTGCCTAGTCACAGCGATCGCCTATCAAAAGCCCGAGATCCGCCACCGACTAGAGCGAGAGGCCCAAACCTTGGAACGGCTGGGTCGTCACCCGCAAATTCCCACGCTGCTGGCCTATTTTCATACTGCAGACATCTTCTACATGGTGACTGAGCAGATTGTAGGTCATCCGCTCAGTACAGAAATTAGCCCGAATCGACCGCTGAGCGAAGGCTATGTCAGTAAGCTTTTGCAGGATACGCTCACGGCCCTGGCCGCTGTGCATGAGCAGGGCGTCGTCCACCAAAACTTGCAGCCGCAGCACCTGATTCGCCAGGATGCGGATGGGCAAATCTTCATCACTCAGTTTGGTAGCCTGATCAAGCTTATACAAAGCAACATTGCTAGCGGCCCCTTGGGCAGCACGGTTTCATCCTCACAGCCTTACGCCGCACCTGAGCAAGCTCAGCATCTTCAGCCCGCTAGCGATCTGTATGCGCTGGGTCTGATTGCCATCGAAGCGCTCACTGGCAAACCGCATCAGGACTTTGCTTATGACCCGGCGAAAGGATTGCGGTGGCGGGAGCAAGCAACGGTGAGCTTAGGGCTGGCTGAATTTATTGATCGCCTGGTGCGACATGACTGGCAAGATCGCTTTGCGACGGCGCAGGCGGCCTTAGAAACGCTGAGGGTGGAGCGCGATCGCCATCAAATTGCCAACGACAGCCGCCTGCCGACAGTGATCGCCGCGCCTGGGGCTAAAGGCGTTGAGGCAACTAGGACGACAGAATTTGGCCACAGCCGATTCCCTTCATCTTCATTTGTCCCCACTCGTGCTGCTGCGGGCGGAGCCCTGGCGAACCTTCCCCTGCTCAAACTCGCAATTGGTAGCGTTGCCCTTGTGCTCGCGCTTGGCATCGGGGTGAAAACCTATCAGTGGGGCACCTATCGCCTCAGCCGTCTGCCTCAAACCTGGCAGGATTGGCGAGGCGCTGACGGCGAGAATAAGCCAGCGCCAGAGGCTGCCTACCCCAAAGCAAAGACCGCAGACCTGACCCCGCTGCTCGCAGACGGCAGTATTTTGCTGCGGCCTGCGGCGGCGGATGCCTTTTGGCAAATGGTGGTAGCCGCTCGCGAAGACGGTATTGAGCTTTATCCGCTGGCCGGTTTTAGCGCGGAAACTGAGCAGGACTATGTCACCGGGTATGCGCTCGATATTGGCGGTGCGGCAGCAGCCGACGACCAGCAGGATAGCTTCGCCCGAACGGCAGCCTTTCGATGGCTCCGGGCAAATGCCCAAAGCCACGGGTTTGAACGCTCTGTGCTCGCTACGGGATTGGCCAATAGGCTGCTGCCGGGCGGACTGCTCGGTGGCGCTGTCACCGAGCCCTGGCACTGGCGATACGTCGGCGATGCGCAAAGTCAGCAGGTTTTTGGCATCGAGGAGTCGCAAACTTGACGATACGGTAGGATATTTTTAAGGGTATTTGCTGAGCCATCACACCGCCTAAAGTACACACCCTAGCGTCAGCGACAACCGGACAATCTCTACGTCGTCTGATCGTTCCCTTTGGAGACCGGCTTTAGATATTGCCCGCTTAGTATCCATGCAACCTAGCTCACAGCAACCCTTTCAAGCCCATTACAAGACCACATTGGCGGTCTTTTTTTGGGTGAGTGGGAGCGTGGGTTTTATCTTGAGTCTCTGGCTGCTGACTAGCGTGCAGATGACCTTTCTGCTGGCCGCAGCGAGTATCCTGTGGTTCTTGGTTGGCTTTTACTATCTGCGCCGCCCCTATTTTTTACTAGAGCCTTGCCAGCTCACCGTTTATAATCTGTTTGGCTTAGTGACCAAACGCTACACCTTTGTCTCGTGGGAAGTCGTCAAGGCCGATGATCGGCGCATCTATATTGACGATGGCGGCATTACTAAAAAAGTGCCGGTGGCTCCTTGGCTGGCTAAAACCGATGACTGGCTGGCAATGCGTAAACTGCTGTAGCGTGCTTTTACTTGAGATATCGCTAAAAGAAGCCAGCCTTTGTGCACCTGAGAGCCGTGTAACTATACGTTTCGCGCCTGTTCCACAGGGGTGTTAAAACCCAACAGAAGACATACGATTGACGTTAAGGACTTCTGTCAACACTTCTCTAAAATTCTATCTCTCCCTGCGATCGCAAGGCCCTTCATGTCCGATTCATCGCCTCACTCTGCTCAGTCTAGCTCTGACAGCGCTTTTCCAATTGTCGGTATCGGCGCATCGGCAGGTGGGATTGAAGCGTTCTCCGATTTGCTGCGTGAGCTGCCTGCCGAGACGGGTATGGCGCTGGTAGCCGTTCAGCATCTGGGGTCTAATTCGCCCAGTATGCTGAGCCGAATCCTCTCGCGGGTGACCAGCATACCCGTGAACGAAGCCACTGATGATTTGCAGGTGCAGCCCGATCATATTTACGTGATTCCGCCAAATATGCAGATGACGATCACCGATGACCGCCTCAAGCTCACGCCGCGATCGCCTGAGCAGCGGAAGTTCATGTCCATCGACATCTTTTTTGAATCCTTGGCCAAAAGTTGCGGCACTCGGGCGATGGGGATCGTGCTCTCCGGGCTAGATGGCGATGGCGCGCAGGGGCTCAAGGCGATTAAGCAGTCGGGCGGCATTACCTTTGCCCAGACAGAAAATACGGCTCAGTACAGCGACATGCCCAACAGCGCGGTAGAAACGGGCTTTGTCGACTTTATCTTGCCGCCGCATGAGATTGCCAGCGAACTGGTGAGTATTGCGCGGCATCCCTATTTGCGCGACCCTGATCAGACCGCCACCGTCGACGCCGATAGTGAGCTGAATCTCTCAGCGGTGTATGCTTTGCTGCGCAAGAGCACCGGTATTGACTTTGGTCAGTACAAACGCACGACCTTTGAGCGGCGGCTGCGGCGGCGGATGGCGCTCTACCGACTCGATTCCCTTGAAGACTATGTTGAGCGACTGCAAAGCCATCCGGCTGAAATGAAGGCGCTCTGCCGCGACGTGCTGATTACGGTGACGAGCTTTTTTCGCGATCCAGAAGCCTTTGCTTTTATCAAAAAGACGATTTTCCCGACACTGATTGAGCAAAAGGGTCTCGACTCTTCGATTCGGGTCTGGGTGGCGGGCTGCTCTACCGGGCAGGAATGCTATTCGCTGGCGATCGCCCTATTCGAGTATCTCTCTGCGCGAAACCTCAATCTCTCCATTCAAATTTTTGGCACCGATGTCAGCGAAGAGGCCATCGATACCGCCCGTCACGGCACTTACTCCGAAAACCAGATGAGCGGCGTTTCGGCAGAGCGCCGCCAGCGCTTTTTTACCCGCACCGAAGGCCGCTACCAAATCAGCAAAGCCGTCCGTGAGCTATGTGTGTTTGCTCGCCAAAATTTGGGCAGCGACCCGCCGTTTTCCAATATCGATCTGATTAGCTGCCGCAACGTGATGATTTACTTCACCCCGGCCTTGCAGCAGCGGGTGCTGTCTATCTTTCACTACAGCCTGAATGCCAACGGGTTTCTGTGGCTAGGCAGTTCGGAGAGCGTCGGTGAAAGCTCCGAACTGTTTACCACAGTCGATAAAAAGCACAAGCTATATAGCTGTAACGCAGTGCCTAATCGGCTGGGCTTCGACTTTGTCACCAGCGATCAATCGGCTCTCTATCCGCCTGCCGCCAGGGAGCGAGTGGTCTCAGACAACCCCGCCTACCCCAGCGTCCAGCGTCAGGCCGACCAGATTGTGCTCAACCGCTATGCGCCAGTGGGCATAGTGGTGAATGAGCAGCTAAATATCCTATACTTTCGCGGCGACACTAGCCCCTATCTCAAACCTGCCCCTGGCGAACCCAGCTTCAGCCTGCTCAAAATGGTTCAGCCCAGCCTGCTGGTCGATCTGCGCTCGGCAATAGACGAGGCCAAAGCGCAGCTAATCGCCGTCAGAAGAGAGCGCCTGCTGATTGAAAACAACTCGCGATACATTCATCTCGAAGTCACGCCGATCAAAAATCCGCTGTCGCGCGATCGCAGCTATTTAATCCTCTTTGAAGAGGGTTCTCTGATTGCGACTGAGGCCGATAGCAGCTTTGATCAGGCTGAGCCTGCCACTCGCTCTCCCAATATTACTCTCTTCAAACGAGAACTCGCCGCTACCCGGCAAGAGCTGATCGACACCCAGGCTTACCTGCAGGCCACGATTGAAGAGCACGATGCCACCAGCCAGCAGCTGACTACCGCTAGCGAAGAGATCTTATCGAGTAATGAAGAGCTGCAAAGTACCAACGAAGAGCTGCAAACAGCGAAAGAAGAGATTCAGGCTTCTAACGAAGAGCTGAAAACAACCAACGAAGAACTGCAAAGCCGAAATGCCGACGCTCGCTCCATTAACGACGACTTACTCAACTTGTTGAACAATGTCAATATCCCGATCGTGATGCTCTCGAACGATCTGCGCATCCGGCGCTTCACACCCAATGCGCAGCAGTTGTTCAACCTGATTCCGACCGACGTCGGTCGGCCAGTGAGCGATATCCGAATTGATCTTGAGATCGCTGACCTGGAGTCGATTATTTTAGAGGTGATTGGCTCGCTCGATGCCCAGGAAAGAGAAGTCAAAGATAGCGCTGGCCACTGGTACCGGCTGCGGATTCGCCCCTACCGCACCGCCGACAATCAAATCGACGGGGCGGTGATGGCTCTGGTCGATATTGACGATATTAAGCGCACTCAGCAGCAGCTGGAGCGATCGCGCCTCTACGCCGAAAGCATCGTCGATACGGTACGCGAGCCGCTGATCGTGCTCACTGCCGACTTTCAGGTAAATACGGCCAACCGCGCTTTCTATGAAACCTTCCAGGTGTCGGCAGCGGAGACCGAGGCGCGATCGCTGTTTGAACTGAGCAGTGGCCAGTGGAATATTCCAGTGCTGCGGGCTGCTTTAGAACAGCTGCTGGCTGACAATGTGCCCATTCAAGATGTTGAGATTGAGCACAGCTTTCAACAGGTGGGCCGTAAGACTATTCTGTTGAATGCCTGTGAAATAGAACAAAGCACGGAGGTGCGAATGATCCTGCTCTCCGTGGCCGATATCACCAAGCGCAAGCGAGCTGAGCAAGAACGGATGCAGCTCATGCAAGAGCGAGCCGCTCGGGTGGAGGCCGAAGCCGCTAATCAGAGCAAAGACGAATTTTTGTCGGTGCTCTCTCACGAACTGCGCACCCCCTTAGGCGCCATCGTCGGCTGGACCGATCTGCTGCTAAAAGCCGAGCCTGACCCGGTGATGCTGGAGCGTGCCCTCAACAGCATCCAGCGCAGTGCCCAAACCCAATCGCGGATTATTGAAGATCTTTTAGAAGTCTCGCGGATTATTCAAGGGCAGATGACCTTGCAGCAGCGCTCAGTCAACTTGACTGAGCTGGTAGAGAGTGTGATCGAGAGTATGCAGCCAGACGCTGAGAAAGCAGGGATTCAGCTGATCACCACGCTGGCAGCAGCGCCCGGCAGCTATCTTTTTGACCCGGATCGTCTCCGGCAGGTGTTTGGCAATGCGCTCTCGAATGCGATTAAGTTCACTGACAGAGATGGGCAGATTAGCGTTCGCCTGAGCTATACCGAGCGGCAGGCTCATCTGCAAGTGACCGATACAGGCAGAGGCATTGACCCTGAATTTTTACCCTATGTGTTTGATCGGTTTCGGCAGGCCAGCAGCTCTCATTCCCGGCAGTATGGCGGCTTGGGATTAGGACTGGCGATCATTAAGGTCTTTGTAGAAGCGCATGAGGGCACTGTGCAAGTCAGCAGTCCGGGCACTGGCGCAGGCACGACCCTAACGATTACGCTCCCTTTGGTCGAGTCGTCACGGGCGGAGGAGCAGGCCACTCTGCTGGCCGGCGATAGCTTACTGAGTGAGCTAAACATTCTGGTGGTTGAAGATGATGCCGATAGTCTAGAGATTTTGACGGTGACGCTGCAAATGCAAGGCGCTGCGGTTACTATGGCAACTTCTGTTGCAGAAGCGATTGAGAAACTACAGGAAGAAGATCTGCCCGATCTGTTGATCAGCGATATTAGCCTGCCGGGAAAAGATGGCTTTGAGCTGATTGCTTGGTTACGCTCACTCCCCGCGTCATCAGGCGGCAGCCTACCAGCGATCGCCCTGACCGGCTATGCCACGGGTGCCCATACTGAGCACATTGTCGAGTCGGGATTTCAGCGGCATCTGATCAAGCCAGTCAGCAATCCTGAGCTGATAGCCACCGTCGTGAATTTAGTTCACCGGCAACGTTCAGAAATGAGTGAGGACTGATAGCCTAGGGAAGGACATGTTAAGATTCCTAGGCTCAACTCCCAGCAATTTTAAGAAGCAACTTTAAGAAGCTATGAAAGATCCCGGTCAAGTCCTGCTCGATAAGGTCGATGAGATTATCGCGACTTGGATTGAGGAAGTCCGCCGCGATATCGAACTCGACAGCTACGAAGAATTGACTTATACCGAGATCCACAATGGACTGCCGGCTATTTTGCATGCGATCGCCACCTTACTCACCCCCGATCCGCTAGATGATGAAGAGCGAGAATTTGAAGAGCACGCGCTAGAGCATGGCTGCGTTCGCGCCGAGCAGGGCTTCGATACGGCCGAAGTTGTGCGAGAATATCGAATTTTGCGCAACGTTGTTCTGGCGGCGCTAGAGCCTGATCTATGCGAGGGTACTGTCCCAGAAGCCATTAGAGCTGTTCGTAAGATTGACGATGTGCTTGACGGGGCCGTCCTAATATCGATCAATAGCTACGTCAAACAGCGCTTTGATACCCTCGAAAAGATGCAGTCTCAGCTACTGTTAACCAACCAAGAACTCACTCGCCTGGTACAGAGTCAAAAAGATAACCTCTCTCATCTGGCGCACGAGTTAAAAAATCCGCTCAGCGCCATCATGGGATTCTCGACGATACTGCTGCGCAAGCAAAAGCAGCAGCTCACACCGGAGTCTGGATCTTCACTAGAAATTCGGCAGATGGAGCGAGTGATCAGCAATAGCAGACAGCTTTTGCGTCTGATCAACAATACTTTAGAGGTTTCGCGGCAGGAGTCTCAGGAGATCAGGCTGGCGTTGGAATCGGTCAACCTGCTGATGCTCTTACAGACAGTAATAGACACTCTAGAACCCACTGCTCAGAGCAAGTCGCTCGATCTGGTGATCGATTGCGACCATGCCCCCGAAAAAATCTCCACCGACATCCTACGCCTCCAGCAAATTCTCACCAACTTGATCAGCAACGCCATTCGCTACACTGATACTGGCAGCATTGCGATCACCTGCTACGCCGTCGATTCGGAGCAGTGGGCGATCGCTGTGCGCGACACCGGCAAAGGTATCGACCCCGAGAAACACAGCCAAATCTTCGAGCCCTACGTTCGGCTCGGCGGAGAAGAAGACTATCTGCCCGAAAGCAGTGGCTTGGGGCTGGCGATCGTCAACAAGCTCGTAAGGATCTTACAGGGCAGAATTGAGCTGTTATCGGTAGTCGGTGAAGGATCGACCTTCACCGTTTTCCTGCCGATCTCTCCTGCCGATCAGGTAACGACTTAAACATCGCCTCCCGATGCTGCTAGAAACTTCTCTAGCTCGCTCAGCTTTTCTGCATCTATTTTGGTCTGCATCGGGCAAAACTTAGGCCCGCACATGGAGCAGAATTCAGCCGTTTTATAAATGTCGGCTGGCAGAGTCTCGTCGTGATATTCGCGGGCGCGGTCTGGGTCGAGCGAGAGATCGAACTGTTTGTTCCAGTCGAAGTTGTAGCGAGCGCGGGAGAGTTCGTCGTCGCGATCTCTGGCCCCAGGGCGGTGTCGCGCAATATCTGCCGCATGAGCCGCAATTTTGTAGGCAATCAGCCCATTGCGCACATCTTCGGCATTGGGCAGGCCCAAATGCTCCTTGGGGGTGACATAGCACAGCATCGCTGTCCCATACCAGCCTGCCATCGCTGCGCCAATTGCCGAGGTGATATGGTCATAGCCGGGGGCAATATCGGTCACCAGCGGCCCCAGGACGTAAAAAGGCGCTTCAGAGCACTCTTCCATCTGCTTTTTTACATTGAACTCAATTTGATCCATCGGCACATGCCCTGGCCCTTCCACCATCACCTGCACGTCGTGCTGCCAGGCGCGGCGGGTAAGGTTACCCAGCGTCTTCAGTTCGGCGAGCTGAGCGGCATCAGAAGCATCGTGCTGGCAGCCAGGGCGCAGAGAGTCCCCCAGGCTAAAAGAGACATCGTAGCGCTTGAAGATTTCGATGATGTCAGCAAAGTGGCTGTACAGCGGATTTTGCTTGTGGTGGTGCAGCATCCACTGGGCCATAATGCCGCCACCGCGAGAGACGATGCCGGTGAGCCGATCTTTTACCAGTGGCAAGTGTTCAATCACGATGCCCGCATGGATGGTCATGTAGTCCACACCTTGCTGAGCATGCTTCTCAATAATATGCAAAAAGTCCTGCGCGTCCAGGTTCTCGATGCTGCCATGCACACTCTCCAGCGCCTGGTAGATCGGCACTGTACCAATCGGAATCGGTGAGTTCTCGATGATCGCCGTGCGAATCTCGTCAAGATTGCCGCCGCCGGTAGAGAGATCCATCAGCGTATCTGCGCCGTACTTCACGGCGAGCCGCAGCTTGTCAATCTCTTCATTGATATCCGAAGAGTTGGGGGATGCACCGATGTTGGCATTGACCTTGCACTTACTGGCAATACCAATAGCCATCGGCTCCAGGTTGGGATGGTTGATGTTAGCCGGGATAATCATCCGGCCACGGGCCACTTCATCTTTAATCAGGCTGACGGGCAAGTTCTCTCGCTTGGCCACGTATTCCATTTCTTCGGTGATCACGCCCTGCCGGGCATAGTGCATTTGCGACACGTTAGGCTGACCCTGGCGCTTGGCGATCCAGGATGTGCGCAGGGCGCTGCTGGTTTGAGTAGATTGACTCGCTTGATTGAGTGTAAAAGTCATGGTAAGTGGGTTGTTGTAGAGACAGGAGAAGATTGAGCGATCGCCCCATAAGGCTGCACCCGCTTCAAATCGCTATAGTTAAAAGGAGATTTATTGGTTGTCTTATTTACGGTGTTCCACAGCAGGGTAATCACGGTTGACGCGACGAGCGCTGCTGCAAAGCTGTTGAGCAGGTCGCCGCCACCAGGAACTGCGAACAAAGGGGCGAAGTCAGGCTTGGGAAAGAACAATACACCCACCACGATGCCAATCAGAGAACTGCAAAAAGCGTTGCTAGCCGTTTGGTAACGGCTGTAAAGGCTAAACACAATTGGAAACAGCAGCGCCGCACAGAGTAAGTCGGCCACAAAGAACAGGTATAGGACGCTGTAGCCTTGGGCGGCGATTGCTACCGCCGGAATGCCGACAACCACCGTTAGCATCCGCGAAATCAGCAGCACCCGGCGATGATCTGCCGACAGTCGCAGCAAATCTCCCGTAAAGACCGAGCTAATACCGCTGAGCAGAGTATCGATGCTGCTCATCACCAGCGCCAACGCCAGCAAAATCACCGCCACCAACAGCCAGTTAGCCACCTGCAAGCGCCGCAGCAAGTCAAAAAAGGCCGTCGGCCCGCTCATGTCAAACCCGGCAGCAATCAAGCCCAACAGCCCTGATATCAGGATCATCGGCAAAATCACCAGCGCCGAGCCCAAAAACGAGCGACGTACCGTTTGATCAGTGCGGCAGGCATACACCCGCTGCCAGTTGCCCTGGTTAAACAGTTCGGCGGCGATAATCGCAATCACCAGCGTTGCTCCAAACCGTAGCCCGTCGATATTGTTCAGTGAGAGCAGCGCGGGCAGCTTATCCGCTACCGGGCCAAAGGCGGCGCCGAAGCCGCCTAATGTCCACACCGTCGCAGCAAAGCAAAGCAGCAGCAGCGGTACAATCAGCGCGAACTGAAAAGCATCGGTGAGAATAGTCGCCTTAAGACCGCCGTAAATCGTGTAAATAAAGACCGCTGTAATCACCACCAGCGAGGTGACGAGTAAGGGGACAGCTAATACGAGCTGAAGAGCTTGGGCGATCGCCGTCAGCTCAGCCGCCAAATACACAAACATGTACAGCAGCATCACCACCACCGTCAGCCCATACATCAGATGGCCAGTGATCGGACGCCCCGACGGTGGGTGACCCGTCACATCATTGGCGTCTTCTCCAGACTCTGCGGCAAACCGATAACGCACGTATTCGTTCAGCGAGTGGCCCCAGGGCATAATTTGCCGAATTCTTGGCCCTACGAATACAAACGTCAGCACTGCCGCCGCCGACCCCAGGCAGTAGCCCAAAATAGCTGTCAGCCCGCCAAAGGCCGATCCCGCTTCTGGCGGACTGAACAAAATCCATGCGCCCAGCGCCGACGCCGTCACCGACGCCAGCGCCGTTGCCCCGCCGATCTGATTGCGACTGACCACATAGTCTTCCAGGCTTATGCCCCGCCGCCCGGTGTAGAAGACGCCCACCAGCGCAAACGCCGCCGCCGCCACCAGCGTCATTAACAACACCACTGAGCCTATAGAAGACATCTCTCATCCCTCTTAAAAGATCTCATAGTAGCAACCCAAACCACGGCACAGCATACTTTTCACTAGTGAGGCCAGGCTCTCTAGCAGGAAAGATCCAACAATTTGTATTGTCAACAAAAGCTTTCATGCTTTCCTCCGCTGGTATTACCCAGACTCAGGTTCAGAGGGTATGTTCTCAGCCCACCGATTTGATAACCGGGCGGGCACCCCTAGCGATTGATAGTTGAAATAGTATCACTCTTCTTGGGCGAATGCGTCACTTGTTGAGTCGCTGACATTCCAAAAGTCAGGGTTTGCCTGATTACGGATGCGGTTCACCGACTAGGATCACCGAGCCGCGTAACCGGCTTAGCAAGGGATGTGTATCCGTGCTCAAATGTAAACCGCTGGCTCTGCGGCGACGCTGTGATCGCACTATCACCAGCTCATAATTGCGAGCGGATTTGGCGATCGTCCCCACTACGCTCTCTCGCACCAACACCTGCACTTCAATTTGACAGTTTCCAACTGGCAACCGGCTCACCAACATCTCTAGCTGCTTTTGCAGCCGCAGCCGATGCTCCTCTGAAGCAAACGGACTGCACACATGCAGCAGCGTCACCCGCCCCTGATTCGCCGCCGCCAGCACCTGCGCAAATCGCAGCACCCGAATCGTCAGCGGCGACGGATTTTCAATCGGTAGCAAAATATTTTTGAACTGGGTCGGCGAGGTCAGCAGTCGGGCGACGATCACCGGGCAGTGGGCCGCCCACAGCACATCGTCATGAACGCTGCTGAGGGCAGCAAATTTGGGTCGCCGTCCCATGCCCAGCACAATCAGGTCAGCATTTTCCTCCCGGCTGACGTGGCAAATCGCCTGAGGCACGCTGTATTCAATCCGTAGCACTGGCGCTAAAGGCACGGCAAATTCGTCGCTCACATCCGTAGCGGCTTGCAGCCGTCGGCGACTCCGCTCAATGGTGCGATTGAGCTGGGGCGAGTCCATTTGGGGTTGGGCCAGCGCGATCGCCAGCGGCACCACTTTCCCCTTCTCATATCGGGCCATAATGGCCGCTAGCTCCAACAGCCTCTGCTCTGTTTTGGGATTGTAAACCGGCACGACTACCGTAAAAGACCCGACCCGCTCTTCAGGAATCGGCAGCCAGCTCAGCGGCGCAACCTCTGCTGAGGTCTTTTCAATCGCCAGCTGAGGCGCCGTCCGCGCGGTCACCAGCGGCCCCAATATAGCCGTCACCAGCATCAGCAAAATCACGCTGTTAAACACCTGCGCGTCAATAATCTCCGCTTCGTAACCCACCAGCGCTGCCGCCAGTGTCGCCGCCACCTGCGGAATAGAGAGTGACCACATCGTCCAGGTTTGCGGCCAGCTATAGCCAAACAGCTGTTTAGTTGTCAGCGAGGCCGCTAGCTTAGAGGCCAGTAGCGCCCCAACAATCAGCAACGGCAGTTGAATAAACTGGCCAAGACTTCTCAGCGCCTGTAAGTCGAGCAGCAGGCCCATGTTGACGAAAAACATCGGGATAAACAGCACGCTGCCCAGGAACTCTGTTTTTTCCTTGACGGGGCCATCGCCAATCACGCTATTGATCGCCAACCCGGCCAAAAACGCGCCGATAATGCCCTCTACGCCAATCAGCTGCGCACAGACCGCCGATAGAAATACCGACAGCATCACGAATAAAAACTGGTTGCCTTCGTCTTTGCCGGTCGCGCGAAAGAAAGCGATCGCCAACTGCTTCAACCCAAAGAGAACAGCCACTGCATACAGCCCCAGCGACCCCAGCAAAGTCACCAGCTTAACGGTGGTAAAATCGCCCCGGCTAATGCCCAGACAAATTGCCAGCACCACCAGCGAAGTCACATCGGTGACAATCGTCGCGCCCACGGTCACGGTCACCGCCTCATCGCCGACAACGCCGAGCCGCTGGATCACCGGGTAGGCCAGCAGCGTATGCGAGGCCAGCAGTGAGCCGATCAGCACCGCTGCCAGCCAGCCAAACTCAAAATACAGCCCGACCGCCATGCCGCTGAGAAACGGGATGATGAATGTCAGCGCACCGAAGCTCAAAGAGCGCTCGCGGGTTCTTTGAAAAAGCGCCAGGTCAATTTCCAACCCGGCGACAAACATCAGATAAATTTTGCCAATATCTGACAGCAGCTTCATCGTGTCTGAAGCGGGATCCAGCCAGCTCAGCCCACTCCCGCCAAACAGCACACCCGCCATCAGCAGACCGACTAGTCCCGGCAGCTTCAGTCGCTCAAAGACCGGTGGAATCAGTAGGGAAATCGCCAGCAGTAAGACGAAAGTGGCTGTGGGCGATCGCAGCGTCTCAGAAACTGGCTCTACTAAAAACAGCATCACAGGCTAGCTCCCCATAAAGAAGGCCGGACACAACGTCCCGCCCACCCATAAGATTATTAGACTTTTGGATACTCGGTACAAAATCTATCAGTTGAGGCAGCGCTCAGATATCGCCAGTACGAAAACCCATCACAATTGACATATTCTTAGCTCCCCGCTAATATTGATATCAATTGAAGATATCACATATTTCTATAAAACAAGAATAGGTGTTTCAGTATTCTGCTGAGTTTGCCTAGTTTATAGCCGCAAGTCGAGCATATACAACCATTAAAAGTATCCTTTTGGTAAGTGACATCACTGAAAGATATATAAACAATGAAAATGCTAGAGATTTGTGATTGTGAATAAAAAGTTGAAGAAGATTCGTGATGCTATATTCGAGCATCCAACCCGCTCAGACGTTCCTTGGACTGATATAGAGAAGCTGTTTCAGCATTATGGTGCAAGCATTACAGAAGGTCGTGGGTCACGAGTTAGAGTCACCCTCAAAGGGGAGGTAGCCGTTTTTCATCGCCCTCACCCTAAGCGGGTAACGACTAAGGCTTCCCTGAGGTCAGTCAAGCGGTTTCTAGAAAATGCTGACTTGTAGTTCCATACTTTTGAGCGACCGAGGCTGCTGCGACGGGGTATGGCAAAGAAATTCACACATAAGAGATAGAAGGTCATGATTCTTACTTACAAAGGGTATATGGGGGAAGTCAAAATTGATGCTGAAGCAGGCGTGTTGTCTGGTGAAATTTTAGACATCCGTGATGTCGTAACCTTTGAAGGTGACACCGTGGCCGAAGCTAGACAAGCGTTTGAAGATTCAGTCGATGACTATCTGGATTTCTGCGCGGAAATCGGTAAGAAGCCTAACAAGCCGTTCTCCGGGAAATTACCGTTTAGAACGACGCCTGATCGCCATCGCAACATCTACATTGCCGCCAAGAAGCAAGGCAAGAGTATCAATGCATGGATGGACGACATCTTAGGTCAGGCTGCTGAAAAAGAGTTAGAAAAGTCCTGCTAGTGCAAGACTAAAAGATAGCCCGACATAGCGTTTCGACCAACTTTGGAGGTTAACGGATACTTAGCGCAAAATCTATAGTGAAGCCAGAGCCCAGATGTCGCTAGCATGAAAACCTATGACAAACGCCACTACGTCTAAGTACGTTCGCCGCAGTCCCGTTATTCTCAACGGTGAGCCGACGATTGTGGGCACACGCTTACCGGTACGAGCGCTCGTAAATCTTTGGCGACTAGGCACATCGCCAGAAGAAATTCCTACTCAGTATCCGCATATTACGCTGGCTCAAGTATTTGATGCCCTAAGCTTTTATCTAGATAATCAAGCAGAAATCAACGGCTATATAGAGCGCAACCGCATCCCCGACGAGTTAGTACATCCATCTGTCCGTCAAGTATTGCAGGCAAAATGAAGCTTTTTGCATCGCTCTATGCAGATGAGGATATCGCTAATTTGGTCGCAGCTTTGCTCAGAAACCGAGGGCTTGATGTCTTGACGACTATCGAAGCTAATATGGCCAGTTATTCTGATGCAGAGCAGCTTGCCTACGCGGCCTCGGCCAATCGCTGCATCTCGACCCATAACCGGGTAGATTACGAAACACTACACCTGAGCTATGTACGTTTAGAGCGGGAGCACTCAGGCATTGTCGTCACGCCTCAAAACAATGCCTATAAAGTCGCCAAACGGGTAGGGCTAATGCTGGATACGCTGACTGCGGATGAGATCTTTAATCAGCTTCTATAGGCTTGAAATCCATTAAGCATTGTGTTCCATAGCAGCCGTTCATCCTTCATAATGTAAAGGTTTTATCTCAGGTATTTCCTTACCTCCCTATCGCCATGCGTAGCCTCTATTGCGGTCACCTCCGAGCCGAGCACATTGAAAAAACGGTCACGCTCTATGGCTGGGTAGATCGGCGTCGCGATCATGGCGGGGTGGTGTTTTTGGACTTGCGCGATCGCTCTGGCACTGTTCAAATCGTCAGCGACCCCGAACGCACCCCGGCTTCCTACCCAGTGGCCGAAGAAGTGCGCAATGAATACGTCGTCAAAGTCGTCGGCAGAGTCACCCAGCGCCCGCCCGAATCGCTCAATGACAAGCTGCCGACCGGCCAGGTGGAAGTGTACGCCGATGAGCTGACTATTCTCAACGCCGTGCGCAAGCAGATGCCCTTCCAGGTTTCGACTGCCGAAGAAGAAAACGTGCGCGAAGACCTGCGGCTGAAGTACCGCTACTTGGACTTGAGACGCGATCGCATGGCCCGCAACATGCGCCTGCGACACGACGTCACCAAAGCCATCCGCCGCTTTCTAGAAGACACCGAAGACTTCATCGAAATCGAAACCCCGATCCTCACCCGCTCTACCCCCGAAGGCGCACGAGACTTCATTCTGCCCTCCCGCGTAAACGCGGGCGAGTGGTTTGCCCTGCCCCAGTCACCGCAGCTCTTCAAGCAAATCCTGATGGTGGCCGGGATGGATCGCTACTATCAGATCGCCCGCTGCTTCCGCGATGAAGACCTGCGCGCCGACCGTCAGCCCGAGTTCACCCAGCTCGACATGGAAATGAGCTTCATGAGCGAAGAAGAAATTCTTGGCCTGAACGAGCGGCTGCTCGCCCATATCTTCAAAGCCGTCAAAGGCGTCGAAATTCCCACCCCGTTTCCCCGTCTCACCTACGCCGAAGCCATGGATCGCTACGGCAGCGACAAGCCAGACACCCGTTACGGCTTGGAGCTAGTCGACGTTTCCGACATCGTCAAAGACTCAGGCTTCAAGGTGTTCTCAGGCGCGGTAGCCAGCGGCGGCCAGGTAAAAGTACTGCCGATACCCGGCGGTAACGACAAAATTTCTAACGTGCGGATTAAGCCCAAGGGCGATTTGTTCAAAGTCGCAACCGATGCTGGCGCCAGAGGCGTGGCCTACGTCCGCGTGCGCGAAGGCGGTGTTGACACCATTGGCGCGATCAAAGACAACCTCACCCCCGAGCAAACGCAAACCCTGCTAGAAAGAACAGGCGCGCAGCCCGGTCATCTGCTGCTATTCGGTGCGGGCGATGTCAGCACCGTCAATGCCACCCTAGACAAACTGCGGCAGGCGATCGCCCAAGAACTCGCCCTGATCGACGAAAGCAAAACCAACCTGCTGTGGGTCACCGACTTCCCCATGTTCGAGTGGAACGCCGACGAAAGCCGCTACGAAGCCCTGCACCACCCTTTCACTGCGCCACACCCCGAAGACATCGAAGATCTGACGACGGCCAGAGCGATCGCCTACGACATCGTCTACAACGGCTACGAAATCGGCGGCGGCAGTCTGCGCATTCACCAGCCCGACGTACAGGCCAAAGTGTTTGAAACCATCGGCCTGAGCCCAGAAGAAGCCCAAGACAAATTTGGCTTTTTGCTCGAAGCCTTTGAATTCGGCACCCCTCCGCACGGCGGCATTGCCTACGGCCTGGACCGACTCGTCATGCTGCTAGCGGGCGAGCAGTCCATCCGCGATGCGATCGCCTTTCCCAAAACCCAACAGGCCCGCGATCTCCTCACCAACGCCCCCTCTTCTGTCGATTCCCTCCAGCTCAAAGACCTTCACGTCACCTCCACCTTCAAACCCAAAGCCAAAGACAGCTAACGCCGCACTTCCCCATCCCCATTCCCCCTCTCCCTTGCTAGGATCACCGGTAAGCATTTCGTTTTCTCCTCCATGCTCATCGCCTTAATCATTACCATTGGCCTAGTCCCCGCAATGGTCTCCCTCTGGCTAGGACTGCGATCGCACAGCCATTTTCGAGATAGCCTACACCTTGCTGCCGACCGCGCTGCTCACGAGCGCTTCCGGCGATTCTCTATTCGCCCCCGTGACCCTGATGAGCACTTTGTTGAGGGCGTTGGCCTGGTCATCGGCGACATCACCTGCCAGCTGAATGCGCGATCATCCTATATTCGCTGTGCGCCCAATCCTACTGGCCCCTGCGAAGGCTGCCGCGACTACGAGGGCAAAGACTACCCGCCGATTTCAACTACGTAGCTATAAATGTCTCAATTCGTGTGACGAGCTCGTCGACCTCAGACTCCAGCGACAGGTAGTGCACACAGGCGCGCACACAGTGAGGCGATAGCAGCGTCCGCACATATACTTTCTGCGCCTCTAGCTGCTGCACGAGCGCCCGGTGCAGGTCAGGCTTTGGCTGCGCGTCGTCGCCGAGTAGCTGAAAAGAAACCAGCCCGGAAGGTGGCGGCGACTGAGTGAGTAAACACTCAACTCTCGGTAGCGATCGCAATCCTCGCCACAGCCGCTCACTGAGCGAGCAAATTCGCTGATAGCGGGCCGCACTCTCACCCCACGCTGCCTGCACTGCCATCGCCTGCCGCAGCGCCCCCCACAGCGGATAGTCAGAAGTTGCTACCTCAAACCGCTGTCCGTCTGGCTTCCACCCGGTGGGATTCGCTGCCCCATCCACTTCAACGCCGCGCCAGCCGATAAAAGTCGGCGCAGTTTCGTCCAGCACCTCCGGTCGTACATACAGCCCCCCTACTCCAGCCGGACCGCACAGCCACTTATGCCCGGTAAACGCGTAGTAATCTACCCCCGTATCTGGCAATGTCCAGCCAGGACTATCTAGCGGCAGTACCCCGACTGACTGCGCCGCATCCACCAGCACTCGGGTCTGGGGCGTATGGGCATGGCAGAGCGCCACTATCTCTTTCAGCGGCAGCAGCTGGCCGGTGTTCCATAGCACATGGCTGATAATCACTAGTCGCGTCTGGGGCCGCAGCCCTTGCTCAACGACGGTCACCGGGTCACCCCCATTCATCGTCGCAGCCAGCGCGCAGGTACTGACTTCTAACCCATAGCGGCGGCTGATTTCGTTGACAGCGGCGACCACGCCGGGATGCTCGCAGTCTCCCAGTAAAATATGGTCACCGCTTTGCCAGGGCAGGCCCCACAGGGGAATGTTGCAGCCGACGGTGACATTCTCTGTCAGCGTGATCGTTTCTGGCTGGGTGCCCAACGACCGGGCCAAGGTGCTTCTGATCTGCTTTCCTTCGGCCTGTAACCAGTCATTGATCGCACCTGCAAATGGCCCCTCGCTCTGAATCTTTTGCTGAGACTGAATGAGCCGGGAAATCGCACTATCCGCCATCGGCCCCTGACCGCCGTAGTTAAAATAGTGCTTGCCCTGCAACACCGAAAACTGCTGACGGGCGATCGCTGCTGTCTCTAACGTGCTCACCATGAAGCTCTCCTCAATTCAAAGGTCACTGACAACACTATAGGTAACTTGCGCAGCGCTAGGCTCTAAACTCGTCTAGGCTCACTTTTGCATTTTGATAGGCCATGATGAACTGCCGCACCCATTTCAGCATCCTTCCCGCCGCTCGCAGGTTAGTCTTGGCTGGCTGGCTGATCGTCCTCGTCGGCTGCAATGCCCAAGCCTCCCAATGTAAGCAGTTCGCCACGATCACCCAGCAGTCCCAGAGCACTAGAGAAGGCTTCGACAGCGAAATCGAAAGCGCCCAGCTCCAGGCTTCAGGTGCTCAAAATCTCGATCAGCTCAAAGTCGCCGCTCAGGAATATACCGGCGCGGTTAGTAAAGTCACAGGCCAGCTCGATACGATGGCGCGATCCTTTGAAGACCTTACCCTCGCCGACGAACAGCTCGATGAATACCGCGATCGCTATATCGTTTTCCTCAACGAGTCAAAAACCGCCCTAGAAACCGCTAGCGGTGCCATGCAAATGGTGATTGATGCCGAAACAGAAGCCGACTTTAGAGATAGCTTTGGTACTTTTACCGCGCAGGGCGATCGCGCCTATAACGACCTGCAAGCCCTAGATGCCGAAGAAGACGATATTCTCGGTCAGTTCAACGCCTACTGCGCAGGAGAACTTGATAAGATCTGAGCGCCGCTGAGATCTCTTCTGGGATTTCTTCTCTTGTCCCTTTAGCTTTCCTGTGTGGCTATGTCTTTTCTGCGCCTGTTCGCCGCCGATTCTCAGGATCCCCAGCGCCAAACCCTGGAGATCGACAGCAGCAAAGGTGGGCCGTTTACCGGTACTATTACGGTCCCGGGCGACAAGTCTATCTCTCACCGGGCGCTGATGCTGGGGGCGATCGCCCAGGGCACTACCCGCATTCAAGGGCTGCTGCTTGGCGAAGACCCCCGCAGTACCGCCGCCTGCTTTGGTGCAATGGGCGCCAAAGTTTCTGGGTTAGACGCGACCGCCGCCGCCGGCTGGGTGACGGTCGAAGGGACAGGCGGTCAACTGCAAGAGCCTGACGATGTTTTAGACGTGGGCAATTCGGGCACCACGCTGCGGCTCATGCTCGGTCTGATTGCCGCTCAACCCGGCAAATTTTTTGCAGTCACTGGCGATGCTTCTATTCGAGCCCGACCGATGAAGCGGGTGATTGCGCCCCTGAGCAAAATGGGCGCTGTGATCGCCGGCAAAGCGGGACATACGTTAGCGCCTCTAGGCGTTCAGGGCCAGCAGCTACGCCCTTTTCACTACGCTTCGCCCATTGCCTCTGCCCAGGTAAAATCCTGCCTGCTGCTCGCCGGTCTGTCAATTTCAGGCGAGACCACCGTGACCGAGCCCAGTCTCTCGCGAGACCACAGCGAGCGTATGCTCCAAGCCTTTGGTGCCAATCTTTCTATCGATCCAGCGAACTGTCGCGTCACTTTGCATGGCCCAGCGCAGCTCACCGGGCAGACAGTGATCGTCCCGGGCGATATAAGCTCTGCTGCCTTTTGGCTAGTTGCGGCAGCGATCACGCCTGGATCGGATCTACTCATTCAAAATGTCGGCGTTAACCCCACTCGGACTGGCGTTCTAGAAGCGCTGGCAGCAATGAAAGCTGACATCACCCTGGAGAATGAACGTGAGGTAACTGGTGAACCTGTCGCCGACCTGCGGGTGCGCTACAGCCGCCTGAAAGGATGCGCGATTGGTGGTGATCTGATTCCTCGGCTGATCGATGAAGTGCCTATATTGGCCGTAGCAGCGCTTTTTGCCGAAGGCACCACCACTATTACAGATGCCGCCGAGCTGCGGGTAAAAGAGAGCGATCGCCTCGCCGTTATGGCCAACGCGCTTACCCAAATGGGCGGCAGCGTCACCGAACGCCCCGATGGCCTAGACATCATCGGCATGGGCTCAGATGCCCAGCTGACCAGTACGGTACTTGATAGCTACACCGATCACCGGATTGCCATGAGCTTGGCGATCGCCGCCACCCGAGCTACCGGCAAGACTCAACTCCACCGAGCCGAAGCCGCTGCCGTGTCCTATCCTACCTTTGTAGAAACGCTGGCCACTGCCGAAACTTGAGCAGGCGGGTGTAGCCGGAAAAGACCCGAATAGATTACTCGCTTGCCTGGCTTAAGAGGGTGGCGATCGCATTCACAATATGTTGGGCGCTGCCTTGTAAAAACTGCGGGTCGAGGGTGTCTGGCGTATCTTGCTCGGTGTGGTAGTAAGGGTTGCGAAAGTTAGCTGTATCGGTGACAAAAACTGCCGGAATATCCTTCTCCCAAAATGGCGCATGGTCGCTGCGCAGCAGATCGGGAAAAAGCTTCAGCGTGGGTTGGGGAATTGGCAAGCTGCGCACCGTTGGCCCGTTGCTTTGAGCCGACAGGACAAAGGCATCAATCAGTTGAGGATGCGCTTTGATCCCCAGCACCGCCAGAAATTCTCCAGTCGTGGGCAGATCCTGCATTGGCAGGCGGAGGGGGTAGGTCTGACAGCCTTCCGTGCGGCA
>JBARVU010000284.1:0-3306 GCA_049646425.1 Phormidesmis sp.
GCCAGAATGCTGCTGAAGTGAGGATAGCCACTGGCTTGAAAAGCGCCTGCTGTGGCTTCTGCATCTTCTGTAGTCGTCCTCAACTGCTCGCCTGCTGTGCTACCCTAGTAAAGTTCTATTAAATTCGCACATCTGGATTTTCGGGTGTTTAGCTCGGCCATTCGCCGCTCTAAATACAGCCAGATGGAGGTTTAACCCGGGAGAAAATAAACATGCCAGCCGTAACCCTGTCTGATCTTTTAGAATCAGGCGTGCACTTTGGCCATCAAACACGCCGTTGGAATCCGAAGATGGATGAATACATCTTCACCTCTCGTAATGGCGTCCATATCATTGACCTCGTGCAGACTGCCACGCTGCTCGAAGAAGCCTACCAATACGTCCGCAAGTCCGCAGAGGGCGGTAAGAGCTTTCTATTTGTGGGCACCAAGCGCCAGGCCGCAGGTATCGTCGCTCAAGAAGCAAGCCGCTGCGGCTCTTACTACGTCAACCAGCGCTGGTTGGGCGGAATGCTCACCAACTGGACAACGATCAAAACTCGCGTCGAGCGGCTCAAAGAGCTAGAGCGAATGCAGTCGTCTGGGGCGCTTGATTTGCGACCCAAAAAAGAGGGGGCGATGCTGCGCCGTGAGCTAGAAAAGCTCCAGAAGTATCTGGGCGGCATCAAGACCATGCGCCGGATTCCAGACGCGGTGATCATCGTCGATGTCAGACGTGAGTACAATGCCGTGCAGGAATGCCAAAAGCTGGGACTGCCGATTATCTCTCTGCTAGACACTAACTGCGATCCAGATGTCGTAGATGTGCCGATTCCGGCTAATGATGACGCTATTCGAGCGATTAAGCTGGTGGTTGGTCGTTTAGCCGATGCGATTTATGAAGGATCGCGGGGCGGCGGGACTGACAGCGGCAGCGGGACTGACCATGCTACTGATATCTACGATGGCTACGACGGTGCTGACTACGATGATGAAGGCGCGGAGCTGGAAACCAGCTCAGAAGAGCCCGAAACAGCAACGGCTGAAAGCTAGTGGGATAAGCTCGATTGAGAAAGCTAAGCTGTCAGGGCTAGACTGGGCAAAAGCTCAGCGCGAAATCAGTCAATCGCACGACTGTAGCTTTGACGAGCAGCTTTCTAGTTTTTTTTGAGCTGATGACTTCTTTGTAACGCCTTAACCCTTTTAAGGTAATAAAAAAGAGAACCTATCCGTTCGTCTTAGGCGTTTGTTTGTAGATGGGCCGAGATGTAGACGCTCCTTCCGTACAAAACTATTCCGTACAAAACTATTAGGACTGAGGCACGATGGCAGACATTTCTGCGAAGCAGGTGAAAGAACTGCGCGACAAAACTGGCGCAGGCATGATGGATTGTAAAAAGGCGCTGAAGGAAAACGACGGCGACGCGGAGAAAGCCAGCGAATGGCTGCGCCAAAAAGGCATTACTTCAGCGGCCAAGAAAGAGAGCCGGGTTGCTTCAGAAGGTCTGGTACATAGCTACATTCATACCGGTGGCCGAGTCGGTGTGCTGGTAGAGATCAACTGCGAGACCGATTTTGTCGCCCGTCGCGATGAGTTTAAGACACTCGCGCGCGATGTGGCTATGCAGATTGCAGCCTCTCCAAACGTCGAGTATGTCAAGGTGAGCGATATTCCGGCGGAGATGATCGAGAGCGAAAAGCAAATCGAAATGGGTCGTGACGATCTTGGCAACAAGCCGGACAATATTAAAGAAAAGATCGTTCAAGGTCGCATTGACAAGCGCCTAAAGGAGCTTTCACTCGTCGATCAGCCTTTTATCAAGGATCAAAACATCACGGTCGAGGAGCTGGTAAAACAGGCAGTCGCCAAGCTCGGTGAGAATATTCAGATCCGACGATTTGCCCGCTTCATCCTGGGTGAGGGCATTGAGAAGGAAGCGGTCAGCTTTGCGGATGAAGTGGCCGCTCAGACGGGTCAAAAGAAGTAGCCGTTGATTGTGGCTGCGTCTGTTTAATTGATCGCTGTTTGGTTCACCCACGATTCATGAGTCGGGCTCTTCCTTAAACACGAGGAGCCCGATTTTTGTGATCTCGCCTCGTTTGAATGATGCGCTTGGGCAGCTCAAAGTTGAAAGGCAGGAACCTGTGTATGCGATCGCCGAACTTTAGCCGGTCCAAAAGAGGGCAGAATTGCCGCAAAATCGCTATTGTGTAGAGCATATGGTCAAAGCAAGCAGCCAAATTGAGCAGGAGCTAGCGTTGCTCCAGCGGCGGACAGAGGAGATGAGTAACTCTTTAGAACCGCTCTATGAAGGATATCTCAAGGCGCTGAGCGAAGCCGGTAAGCGTCAGCTAGTGATGGCTGCTTATCATGTGTGTACTCAAGCCTATCCCGATAAGTTTTTAGCGCTTTCATGGGATCAGCGAAACCGAGTGCAGCAGGCACTGCAGACGCTAGCCGGACAGCTTTACAATCAGCTTAAAGAGCGGCGGGAACAGGCTAAAAAAATGAGCCGCCGACCGCAGCATCAGCAAGGTTTAGAATTTCTTCAACGCTTGCTGGAAGCGAAGGCAGCGGGAGCTGAAATTTTCTCCCAGGCAGAATCTGATCAGGCTGGTTTGTCAGAGGCTTCAGCTAGCGGCCATCAGCGCCGCCGTAGCGACGAGTATGAAGCACTCACAGAGGATGAGATCGCCGATGCCGATGCGCCAGATTCAGGCTTTCAGGATGCAGAGTTTGATATTAAAGACTACCGCGAAGCCGATGACTTTGACGGTGAAGGCTCTGAGTCGATTGATTTTGAGGATGAACTCAGCGACCTCGAAGATGAGGAGAGTTTGGATTTTGGCATGGATGATGTGCCTGCAGCAGATCAGCGACTCACCATCGCTGAGGAAAAAGATCTGCTGGCTGCTTTAGAAGGGTTAGCACGCAGATCTCAGCAAAGTAAGGAAAAGGAAGCCGCTGATGAGGTCAATCAACCCCTTTCTCCGACTCATCTGATGAAGCAGCAGATGCTGTTAGAGAAGGCGATCCGCGAGGTCTTTCTAACTGTTTCCGAAGCCGCCAATGAGCTGCTGCAAAAGGCAGAAATCATGCCAGTTTTTCCCAAGGCGCTGATGGCCGCAGCGGCTGATTCGCAGGGCGTAGGGGAACCGGGGAACGCTGTTCCGAACGTGATCAAAATGTCGGTTCGGGTCATGCAGGGAGAGGCGCTGCCGGAAGAAGACGAAGAATTGTCAGAGAGACCTTCGGGGCGATCGCGTCAGTCTGGCAAGTTTGACCGTCGTTCCCAGAGACGAGATCCTTCGATGAGACGACCTCGGC
>JBARVU010000285.1:0-7757 GCA_049646425.1 Phormidesmis sp.
AAGCAGAGTACAGCATCGTCAAGAGCGAGGCTTGGTTAAGACTGCCCTCGGCTTTGGCGGCTTTGCTGTTGCTGCCATCCTAGCGATTGAGACTCGACCTAGCCGATCTCCTAATCTAATCGCCGCCATCACAAAACCAGAGTGCACTATCAAGGGTAATATTTCTATTGCGTCAGGGAACAGAGTTTATCATCTTCCAGGGATGGAAGATTATGAAACAACCGTAATCTCTCCTGAAAAAGGTGAAAGGTGGTTTTGCACAGAGGCAGAAGCGATTGAAGACGGTTGGAACAAGGCACCGAGATGACCTTAGCTCAGGAAGGTAGCTAGCTGATTAGCCAGGTAGGCTGCACTGAAACAAACAGCCAAGTAAAAAATCTTTTTTAGCCTAGCGTGCGTTCAGCCCACACAGGATCTTGCGTGAAAATAAGGTCTATTCTGACGTTGGGAAACTGTTTTATCAGGCGTGTGTAAAGTAGGGTTCTAAGATAGTCTTGCTGCTGTAGCTGTGCGTAGAACCCACCCGTTACAATGATGTAAACGTGAACATAGAGAAATCGGCCAATCTCTGTAGAGCGTAACCGAAAGGAAACTGGCGCGTCTTGGCTTAAGGTTTCTGAAACAATTGCTTCTAACCGAGCAGCACTGGCTTGATCAGAGCGGTATCGGACGATCTGATTCCAGGCAGTAGAGATAGTTTTGAGCGGCATCGGTGCGACTAGAACGATCAAAACGATGACGAGCACAGGGTCGGCATACACGGCATAGGGCTCTAGTGACGTCTCCTTGGTAAACCAAATCAAGATGAATGTAACAGCGACAGAAGTGCTAATCAATCCATCAATTAACCAGTTTTGAACATCCACTGCCACTAAGAAAGAGGGTGATCGCCTTGAAAGCACCTGTAGTCGCCAGGCAATCCAAAAGCAACCTACTGCAGCAATACCCGCATAGACAATAGCAACCCCTTCGGAAATCGCCCGCCCGCCCTCCAATAACGCTTCAACCGCAGAAATCAGAGCATAGACGCAAACTACTGCCACCAGCAGCCCCTTTTTTAGATTGAGCAGTGGTTCAAAAATCGCATAGCCAAAAGGATAGCGTTGGTTACCTGAACGAGTTACCAAATTCGAGACTTTTTGGGTGAGCAGCGCAATGGCAAAGGCGATCAGCGAAAAAAGCCCGTCCAGCAAAATCGCCTCAGAATGCGTGATGATCGCAAAAGTTAGCCCGACGATGGCCATCCCTAAATTGCCAAAGATTGTCAGCTTTATGGCACGACTTTCAAAGTTACGTTCTCTCAGCATTGGGTTCCCTCGATGTGGGCTTTTTTTCTTGCAGCGATGGGTACAGCTCTCTACTCTTTCGATCCTCGCCATTCAAAGATGAAATAGCCCAGGGGAAACAGCAGCAGCCAGGCATCCCAAAGCGCGGGTGACAGCAGACCCAGTCCCGTACAAATCAGGGCAATCCCTGGCTCCATCAGGCTTTTAATGCGGCCATTAGCAATCACTTTTTGATCGAGATCGGCAGATACTAGTCGATGATTGTAAGTCGCATATATCCAGTTGAGCGCTGAGAAGATACCAATCACAATGATATTAATATTCAGCAATAGCTGAATTCTGTTATCGCTGCCATATTTTGTGGCGATCGCATTAGAGTACGGAATAACAGCAACACACATCACATACAGCAGCTGTATCCACACATGAACCGAATCGGTACGCTGATAGTATTGAAACTGCGCCACATTCTCTATCCAATAGAAGGCAATCCAGATAAAGGTGATGATGTAGAGGCCAATCGTATCCGCTAGCGTATGCCACAAACCAGACGATCCCGTCGTGCCAATAGCCGCCTCTACAGCAGGCAAGTCAAACTGGATAACCATCAGCGTCATCGTTAGTATAAAGACGCCATCTGAGAGAAATTGCAGACGGTTTAACAGCATCCGTGTGTCTTTTTTAGGGGTTTCCTGGGTCATGGGTTAGTCGTCCATCCTCCATATACATAATGCGGTCAGCCACATCTAAAATACGATTGTCGTGGGTTACCAGCAAAATCGTGCAGCCTTGTTCTCTGGCCAGCTGCTGCATCAATGTCACGACTTCTCGACCCGATTTTTTATCCAAGGAGGCTGTTGGTTCATCTGCTAGCAGAATTGGGGGCTGGGTAACTAAAGCACGGGCGATCGCCACTCTCTGCTTTTGTCCACCCGATAAGTTTTCAGGAAAGTAATCCACCCGTTCACCTAAGCCCACTTGCTCTAACATGGTGATCGCCCTCCCGCTCAGCGCAGCCAAAGGCAAATCCTCATGCAGCTCTAGCGCCATTCGGACATTTTCCTTTGCCGTCAAAAATCCCATCAAATTATGGGCCTGAAAAATGTAGCCCATTTGCCGACGAAACACCGTCAGCTGCCGTTTAGAGGCACCCACGATCTCTTGATTTAACACCCGTAGGCTGCCTACTTGAGCCGAGCGCAGGCAGCCCATCAAGGTGAGCAGCGTTGTTTTCCCCGAGCCCGAAGGCCCCGTTAAAATCACAATCTCACCTTGAGAAATCTCGAGATCGATACCGTGCAAAACCTGCTTGCGCAGGCGACCTTCACCAAAATAATGGTCGAGCTGCTGGATCCGAATAACAGAATCGATGGCAGTGGCAATCATGTTTTAAGCAAAAACATCGGCAGGATCAGCAGAGCGGAGCTTCTGCATAGCAATTAGCCCAGAAGCACCACACATTACAACTGTCAGCGCAAAAACGTTCAGCGCCCGAGAGGTCTTCATCACGACCGGCAAAGCCGTGGCAGCAGAGGTGAGCTGATAAATCCCGAGGGAAGCGATAAAGCCGGGAATAAACCCTAGGACAGCCAGGATCACTACCTCTTGGGCGAGTACGCCGATGAGATAGCGATCGCTATAGCCAATGGCTTTGAGCGTGGCGTATTCTGGCAAATGGTCGGAGACATCGGTATAGAGAATCTGATAGACAATCACAGTTCCCACAATGAAACCCACTACCGTACCCATGTTGAAAATAAAACCAGTTCCGCCGTCAGCCCAGTACTTTTTTTCTAGCTGAACAAATTCTGCTTTTGTCAGGATTTGGACATCGGTCGGTAGGGATGATCGCAGCTGATCTTGAACAACCGTGGCCTCCGCTGTAGGTGCCAACTGCACCAAACCAATATCAATTTGACTGGGCTGACGATCAGAAAACAAGTTCAGGAAGGTCGAATGGCTCGTAACCACGTTGCCATCAGCCCCAAAAGAGGCCCCCAAATCAAACAAACCGACCGCTTGGAATGCTTTCTTATTCACTTCTGTTTTGACCGTCCCCTGAGCCAGAAGGTCGGCAATTGGGCCGTATTCAGGCCGCGACTTTTGATCAAACAGACCTCGACTGAGCAGGTTTAATGAGTCTAGCTGCGCTGGGTGGGTCAGAAACGAGAAGGGCGATCGCAGCGGGTCAATCCCAAAGATCAAAATACTGCGACTAATCCGCGTTTCAGGATTACGCCAGGGGGCCGTGCCCACATAAAGCGGACTGACAGAAACAACGGCTTCATGCCCCAGCGTTTGATACAGCCGTCTTTTTGAAAAACTCAACAGATCAATCAGCGTTTTGGTTTGAGGATTGAGCACCACCAAATCAGCTTGTAACGCTCGATGGGGCGCCGTAGCGCTATCGTACAAAGAATCCAACAGGCCCATTTGTACAAACATTAAAATGTCGGCAAACGCAATTCCGGCCAGCGCAACCGCAATGCGAGCCTTTTGCTTTACCAGCTGCCGCCAGGCCAGCGGCGTTTTGCGAAAGTATTGATTCATTATCACTCCCTCAAGTCTCTGTTGGAATTGCGACCTGCACCTGCAAGAAGGTCAGCCCCGCCACCTTCTCACTGGCGTCCGGGCTCAGCATAACTTTCACTTCAATGACGCGATTGTCCACATTTGTGCCAGGCTGATCGCTCAAGACAGACTGCCGGCTGACAGCTGGGCCAATCGCACTCACCTCACCGGCCAACACGCCCTCAAAAGCGTCGCCCGTAACCTGGGCGGACTGACCCACTTCAATCTGTTGAATATCTGATTCATCTACTTCAGCAGTTACCATCATCTGATCTGTTTTGCCGAGCGATACGATACCAGTCTCATTCACCTTTTCACCCGGTCTCACCAACACTTTGAGGACTTTGCCCGAAATCGGCGATCGCACATAGGCTTGCTCTACATTGGCTGCGGCCACATCGAACTCAGCGATCGCCTGAGCGAGCTCTGCCTGGGCCACCGCAATATCCTCAGGTTTTACTTCCACGACTTGATCCAGGGTCGCTTCAGCACCTGCTATCTGCGAACTCAGCGTATCAACCCGCTGGGCTTGAAGGGCCTCTGCTTCCTTTACCTGTGCCTGCACCGTTTCTAAAACCAAACGCTGGGCATCGAGCTGCGAAGCACTCACAGCGCCAACCTGATGCAGCGACTCTAATCGCTCAAACTCGGTAGAGGCGTTGCGCAATTCGGCCTGTAGCCGGTTTAACACAGCTTTGCCCACCGCAACTTCACCCGATAGCGCCGACTGTAGCTGAGTCACATTGGCCTGCTGCGCAGCCACCTCGCCTGACTCAGCACCCGCCTGAACCTGAGCCAGACGTCGCTGAGCAATGCTTACGCCTGCTTGAGCCTGACGGCGGAGTCTTTCTAAGCGATCGCGCGAATCTAAAACCGCCAGAACCTGACCAACTTGAACCGCATCCCCCGTCTGCACCTCCAGGCTACCAATGCGATCCCCCTCCAACACCAGCGGCGCTGATAGATTGATCACCTCAGAAATAGGCACTAACTGACCCAACGCAACAACCTGCGACAGCGCAGGCGAATCAGCTGTTACCTCAGAGTCCCCGACTAACCCCAGAGGCAATGTGTACAGGGTCATTCCACCTGTTACAGCGATTGCCGATCCAATTCCAACCCACCAAAGCCGCTTTGTCACGGCGCGAGAAGAACGACGAGAAACCATAGAAGGAAAATAAAAAGAGCGAACGATCACCCTCATAATAAACGAATGCATTATATTGTCAAGGAAGCCCATTCACAGGTATTAAAAAAATGGCCCGAGTCCGAGACGAAGAAAGCTTTCAGAAAAAGCGCGAGCAAATCTTAGCCGTAGCGACTCAATGCTTTGTCGAATCAGGGTTTCATGGTACTGGCATGGCCAAAGTCTGTCAGGCAGCGGGCATGAGTGCGGGGGCACTGTATCGATATTACCCGTCTAAAGAGTCAATCATTGAGACTATTATTGAGCGTGATCGCAAAGATACCCTCTTCTTGCTAGAACGTTTAGACAAAGCCAAAAACAAAGTCACTGGCTTGGCAGATATGATGGCAGAAGCCGTACAGTTACTTGCCGCCGATCAAGACTATTGTCAGCTGTGCGTCGAGATTTCAGCAGAAGCTGCACGCAACCCGACGATGGCCCAGCTCTTATCCGCAGCAGAATACGAACTGCTAAACGGACTGACGGCAATCATCACACAAGGCCAATCTGCTGGTCAAATCACATCGGCGTTAGATCCTGATGTCACCGCTCAGTTACTCATTACGTTTGTAGACGGTTTTATTGGTCAATTTGCTATCAAAACAGACTTAAACGTAACCCTGCTTGCTCAATATGCCAGACAGTCTGTCTTGAACCTACTTTCAGAATAATGCCTGCTTTTGCAGCTAACTTTTATCCCCCTTGATAATCAAGTCTGCTGCCCGTTGCCCATCGGCCCACGCGCCATCCACCAGCCCAAACCGAGTAGGTGACAGCGCCTCGCCCGCCAAAAAAATCCGGTCTTCAATCGGCTCCTGCAAAATAGCCCGTTCATTCATCTCGGCATTTACAGTAGGGTACATATAGGCCCCTCGCACCCAAGGATCTTCTGCCCATGCGCTCAGCGCCGTCGCCGTAGGCTTCGAGATCTCAGCGCCCAGTGCCTTCTGAACCTGGCGATACAGCGAATCAGCGGCGCGATCTATCCCCAACTCATTCAGCCTATCTACCCGGCTCCCAGCACTGAGGCCCACCCACAAAGGAGCACCCGTCACCGCCGAGAGATTTACCGCAAAGCCAAACGGGCCTTCATCACAGAACGTGAGCACCTGGATATCGGAACGATTAGCGGTCTCTGGACAAAGCAACCATAGTTTCTCTAATGAACCAAAGCCAAGTCGGTCGAGCGCCGATATGTGTTTGGCAGGTAAGCCGGGAGAGAACTCAAGACTGCCACTTTTCAGAACACCGACAGAAACGGTCACCACCACCGCGTCAGCATCAATCATTCGCTTTGTTGTTTGCACACGAACCCCTTGAGGCGTGCGCGTAATCCTCAAACAAGGCTCCTCGAATGCTGGCTTAGCACGACGAACTAGCGCACGTAGTAACGATAGCATCCCCCCTTGAACAATCACATCGTCTGAAGGCAAAGGTGTATGACCCGCTAATACCTCACTGTCACCTCCTTCAAACAAGATACCGGCCGAAACATCAGCCGGATCAGCAGCATACGCCGTTCTCGCCAGTTCTCGAACTCCGCAGCCACGGAGACCAGATTCAAAGAGCGCTTCACCCGCTAGTGCGTCCGCAGAAGGAAGCGTAGGATGCAACCCGATAGACTGACGCAGTTGCCACCATAGATACGGCCCGGTTACGGCCCACTCGATCTCCTCAGATACGTCCGCAACGTTATCGAGCGGAACGCTTTCCCCGCTTCCCTTGAGCACCACACCCTTGTTCATATTTGTTTTATGCAGCACCAGGTCGAGCGATTCAGCAGTCTCTCGCAGCCCGTTAGCATAGCCGTCGTGCAGCCAGCCAGCCCCCATATCTGCGGCATACTCGCCCAGCATCTGCGTGCGTACTCGCCCACCCATATCAGACTTAGCCTCAATCTGAATCACATCGTAGCCAGCTTCGAGCAACCGCTCAGCCGCGCTAATGCCAGCAAACCCAGCCCCGACCACCACTACCTTTGCCCCTTTGGGCAACGCTGCGGGCTTCGCCCTGCAACCTGACAGCATTCCCGCACCGCCCATGCCTAACAGTGTCAAAGCCTTTCTCCTTGAGAATAGATCAGCGGCCAATGTAGTCATAGCAGGCGTCGGGAAGACGGTCAGGCAGTCGTCAGTAGGCAAGAGATTTACAATCAACCGTTTAGCACAAAGTCAATGTAAGTGTGAGTAAACTGTTTTTCGCAAGGAGGACACCAGTGGGAATAGGTATCGGCCTGGTCAATATCAACATCTCTAAACATTGTATTTAGCTGCGTTTCTAGCTGGGAAGAGACCACAGATTTCAACAGTTTCATACTCTTCTTGTCGACTGTCTGGATGTATGCCTGATAGCGATCCACAAAGTTGTTCAAAGGAACGACCTCAATTGACTTCCGCAGTTTCTTATAGTAGCTGACAACATCAGACCACTTCAGCGGATAGGGGTTATAGAAAGTATAGTTAGACTTTCGCTCGTCTAGGGGTAGCAGCGAATTAGAGATTATTGCCTTGGCAGCATACTCTACAGGCATCAGATCAAATCTGGCGTTGATATCAGGGACGCAGCCAATCTCAAACATCGCCCGCAGAAAGTTCTCAAACGCATCTTCATCGATAAAGAAGTCGGCTTCTACCGCTTCATAGGCTCGCTTCACCAGCCCCAGCAGCCGGTTGAATGAAGTCCCTTCTTCCATATGATTAACGCGCAGTGAATAC
>JBARVU010000286.1:0-2633 GCA_049646425.1 Phormidesmis sp.
TGGGGAGTCGATTTCAGCTCATTCGCAATGGTTTGAACAATATTGAGCGTCGGCGGAAAGTTCTCTGACAGGGCCTGCTCTTTGTTGACAGCCAGGATAATTCGCCCCGTGTTGGACACAGGATAGACAAACCGCGTCACCAGCACAGGCACCTGAGCGCGGCGAGTGACGTTGTCGAGAACGCTGCCAAAGAAGTTGTCTTTGTAGCTGGAAAAGCCTTTCCAACCGCAGACGATCAGGCTGGCATCCTGTTCTGTAGCCGTCCGTAAGATTCCCTTGTCGATGCCGTCATCCACCCGACCAACAGGCTCTACTTTGGTGACAGCTGCGTGGGCGATATCTTCAGCCATGGCCAATAGCTGCGTTTGCTGTCGCCTAGCCGCAGCCGTTACTGGCCCCTTGTGGTCAGAAAGGACGTTGATCGGCAAGAGCGTTCCATCGCCTGCTTTCGCTAAGATCAGCGCCAGTTCAAGCAGCGTGTCTTCGGTGTTAGGGTTGGCGACGGTAACCAATACGCGGCGGGTCAGATCTTGGGGATCTCCGACCGGCTGAGGGGCTTCCACTTTCACCTTGCGGCCCCAGCGCTGGGTAATCCACGGCGACATAATGGAGGTTGCTAAGATCATGGCGACGACCCCATTGACGGTGAGCTGATCGACTAGCTCAATGTTGTAGGCCACCGTAATCGCCGCCAGGGTAGAGGCGGCCTGAGCGGTGGAGAGCCCAAACATCACCATCACATCTGGAGATTTGAAGTGGAACAGTTTGCCAGCTGCCCAGGCCGCTGCGTACTTGCCAACGAGTTCTGCGGCGATCATCACACCCGCGATCAGCAGCACCCGAGGCTGACGGATGAGCACAACCGGGTCGATCAGCATCCCCACCGAGATCAAGAAGAAGGGGACAAAAAGGGCATTGCCAATGAACTGAATTCGGTTCATCAGCGGACTCATCTGAGGAATCAGCGGCGTCAGGGCACTCCCTGCTAAAAACGCCCCGATAATCGGTTCAATCTCGATCACACTGGCCGCATAGGAGACGACAAAAAGCGTCGCCAAAACGAAGGTAAATTCAGCGTTTTCATCGTGACCGAACTTGTGAAAGAACCAGCGACCCAGATGCGGGATGCCCCACAGACAGGCGAAGGTGTACAGGGCCAGCGCCGGAATTAGAAATAGCCAAAAGGAGAGGGTAAGGCTGCCCTGGTAGGCTTTGATGATCACCGCCAAGGTAAGCAGGGCGAGGACGTTGGTGATCAGCGTAGCGCCGAGGGTGACGGTGACCGGGGGCGATCGCATAATCCCCAATTTGTTCAACACCGGCAGCGCCAGCAGCGTATGCGAAGAAAAACACGAGGCCACCAAGATAGCCGCTAGCCAGCCATACCCCAGCGCCAGCATCGCAGCAGTGCCAATCACCAGCGGAATGACAAACGTAGCAATGCCAAACAGCGTCGCCTTATCACCATCTGCTTTGAAGTCATCCAAACTCGTCTCTAAACCTGCCATAAACATCAGAAACAACAGGCCGATCGTCCCTAGCAGCACAATCGTGCTATCGCGCTGAAGCAGCCCCAGACCATCTGGCCCCACCACGACCCCAGCCAAAATCAGCCCGACAATACCGGGCAGCTGAAAGCGCTCAAACAGCAGCGGCGCAACCAGCATAATCGCCAAAATCACCAGAAAGATGGCGACCGGATCGGTGATTGGGTTTGAAAGAAAGTTAGCAAGTATCAAAATGCAGGTTCTATAGGGGTCGGTTCGCTAGGAAGATTGTTTGGACTGGCCGCTGATCATCGGCCGAGCGTCTCGAATCATGCAGGCAATGCCTACAAAGACCGTGAAGAACTCCAAGCGGCCCAAGAACATGCCCGCTATCTGTGTCCAAAGCACACCGATAGGCGCGTCGGCAGCGGTCACGCCCACCGACAGGCCAACGGTGCCCAGCGTGCTGGCATACTCAAACAGGCTCTCTTGCAGGGAATATCCGTAGCCCATCATCACGGCACTGCCGATAAAGAACACCGTCATGTATAAGAAGACAAACAGCGCTACCTGCCGCACCTGACTGGCCTGCAAAAAGCGGCGCTGCTCCCCCTGCCAAATCTCGGTTTCGTTCACAGCCCCTTTGGGCAACAGCAACTGCCGAGATTCTGAGATTAGAGACCGGTACAGAATATAAATTCTCAGCTGTTTGATGCCGCCTGCGGTAGAGCCTGCGCCGCCGCCAATTAGCATCAGCACAATCATTCCCAGCCACGGCAAGCTGTTCCAGTCACCGTAGCCCACCGTAGAAAATCCGGTGGTGGTCAACGCCGTGACCGCCTCAAAAATAGAGACGCGAATGGCCTTGCCTAACGTCGCGTACAGGCTGACGGCAGAGCCAAAAAAGATAATCACAGCCACCAGCGGAATCATTAGCGCCTGCAAGCGCACCTGACCATTGCGAACAACAGATTTAACTTTGCCAGTGAGCAGCAGATAAATGGTGACAAAATTAAGACCGCCGAACAGCATCAGCACGATGGTCACCGCTTCGACAAAGGGGCTGTCCCAGTAGCCGATAGAATCCGTGCGAGTGGAAAAGCCGCCGGTGGACAGGGCCGCAAAGGAATGGTTAACTGCGTCGAA
>JBARVU010000287.1:0-2243 GCA_049646425.1 Phormidesmis sp.
GGGGTATGGAGCGGGCGAGCGGTGTCTATCGGCGCAATGTGAAAGGGGTTGGGCTGCTGATCGGGCTGGCGATCGCCTTTACTGTCAATGCCGATACGCTATACATGTTCCAGCGGCTGAGCAACGACCAGGCAATCCGCACAAGCATTGTGCAAACCGCAGAGCAGCTAGAAATAAGGGGCATTAACAGCGCTGAAGAACTGGCCGCCGACACGCCCATCGGCGATATCTCAGAGCGAATAGAAGGGGATTTGCGCTCTATCGGCGATGCGGTCAAAGAAAGCCTCGCCGACTACCCTCTGCCGATTGGCCGGACGCAACCTGTGCTGGCAGCTCAGCAGCTCGCTCAGGAAAGCTGGCCGATTCCGGTCATCCCGCAGCGGCTCGTGGGCTGGCTGATAACCGCGTTAGCGCTGTCAATGGGGGCGAGCTTCTGGTTTGACCTGCTGCGTAAGGTGATGTCAGTTAGAGCGTCGGGCGATCGCCCCAAATCATAGCGCCGGCTGGTTTGCTCGCGGACTCAACCGACCAGCCGTGCCCGCTCCACCTCCAGCAGCCACACAATAAAGACCGTCCCTGGCCCTCCCCCTGCCACATCTCTAGGCATCCAGGGCGTGCCCGTAGCCGGACTGATCACCTCAATCGAGCCACGCATTTCGTTGACAAGCGACTGGGCGATCGCCAGCCCTAGCCCCGTCCCTGGAATACTTCCTTCGGCCTGCACCCCTCGAAAACTACGCTCAAACAGCCGCTCCAAGTCGCCGGTCGGAATTCCAGGCCCCGTATCTCCGACCACAATGCCCTGGTAGTGACCGCTGGCGTCTATCCGGCTGACCCCTGTCTGCACCCACATCTGAGCGCCTGTAGACGAATACTTGATCGCGTTATCGACCAGGTTGCTGACCACCTCACCGAGCGCTTCCTCATCGCCCCAGACTGGCGGCGTATCTGCCGCGACCTGGGCATGCAGATTAACGCATCTGTCCGCTGTCACAATCCTGGCAACCGCTAGAATGGGCGCTACGATATCCGGAATGTGCTGAGCCGACAGACTCAGAGAATGGCCCAGGCTAGCCGTCGCATCCAGTCCCCTCTCTACGTCACCTTCAGCACCCAAACCAGCCGAGAGCAAAGCCGGCGCAGTCGGGAGCAACGACAGGGTCTCAGCTAAATCAGCATCTCCAACCGCAACCGCCTCATCAAAATGAGAAACCAGCTCCCGCAGTCGTTTATTCTCTCGTACGATACCGGTGGCAATAGGTTTATTGACATCTTCCGGCTCCAACCGCTTCACCAGCAGTTGACCGAAGGTAGACACCGCTGTCAGGGGATTGCGAAACTGATGCAGCAAATTGTGAAAAATCTCTGATTGGCGGCTCTGAAGCCCACGCTTTTGTGCTAACCGACCCTGTAGCCATTGGTTCCGCCGCTCGAGCACACAGCCTGCCGCCAGAGACTCAGCCATCGTCTCGATGTAGCTGCGCTCTTCACTCTCCCAAGCGCGATCAGGGTGAACGCTGACCAACAGGCCCACGACCACATCGGTATAGACCAGCGGCATCACCAGCTGTCGCTCCGGTTTCAAAACCTTTGGCCAGTCAAAGTGCGATGCTTCAGCTTCAGGGCGATCAGCGTGATCATCGGCGCGTTCAGGCTCAGCCGCAGCGGTGGCCTCAGATAGCCAGGTATCGTCAGTTTGAATGGCGACTTCTACCGGGTCAGCCGTACCAGGCAGCGCCAGCAGGTTCTCAGGGCTGGCCCAAGCGGTTGCCCGGGCAAAGTTAGCGACCCAGCTGTCAATCGGCTCAGGATAGCTGGCAATCGGCACAAAGTTAGACTGAGTGCGATCGCCCCGCAGCTCCCCGGCAGCCTCAGCGATATAGATCGCCGCAGAAGAGCCAGCCATCTGCTGGGTAAGCAGCCGCAGCTGAGTTCGACAAAGCGAGATAAATTCAGGACTGGCGATCGCGTCCATAAACAGCCTTCAAAAAACCCGCTTAGCAGGGTGCTACTTGATTAATTGTAAATATTGTTACGAGTTTTTTCATTTAGTGCGCGATCCTCAGTGGAGTAGAGACGGGTGAACCAGCGGCAACCCCTCTGACAGCTAGCCAAGCAAGCGCCCTCTACCAATCCTATTAGAACCTTTAAACCAACTTGAAATTTTAAGTTGTACCTGCTATATTTTGCAAGGTCTGGGCCTGATTGTAGCCATCGTTACAATAGGCAAAACGATACAAGAG
>JBARVU010000288.1:0-6899 GCA_049646425.1 Phormidesmis sp.
CCCCTTGGCTGCGCAGACCCCTTGGCAAGGCCAGTGAGCTGTCAGCGGTGCAAAAGGTGATCAAGCAGCGGCAAATTCACACCATTTGCGAAGAAGGGCGCTGCCCGAACCGGGGTGAATGCTACGCCAACCAAACGGCGACTTTTTTGCTGATGGGGCCAACCTGCACGCGGAGCTGCGCTTTTTGCCAGGTGGATAAAGGCCATTCTCCCCTGCCGCTCGATCCGGAAGAACCCGAGAAAGTTGCAGAGTCGGTAAAGCTGCTCGGACTGCGCTACGTGGTGCTGACGGCGGTTGCTCGCGATGATCTTGCGGATGGCGGAGCAGGCTGGTTTGTAAAAACAATGACGGCTATTCGGACGCATGATCCAGCTGTGCAGATAGAAGTGCTGACGCCAGATTTTTGGAGCGGAACAGAAGCCGCAGAACAACAGAGCGTACGAGTCAAGACAGTCGTTGCTGCCAAACCCGCCTGCTTTAACCACAATGTAGAAACCGTGAAGCGACTACAGGGACCGGTCAGGCGCGGGGCAAAGTATGCGCGATCGCTCGAAGTCCTCCGCATTGTCAAAGCCACCGATTCGGCCATTCCGACCAAGTCTGGCCTAATGGTAGGTCATGGCGAAACGCAGGCAGAGCTTATAGAGGCGATGGCGGATTTGCGAGCGGTGGGGTGTGATCGCCTCACCCTCGGCCAATACATGCGCCCTTCTTTGGAGCATTTACCCGTGCAGAAATACTGGACACCGGCAGAATTTGACCGGCTCGGTGAGATTGCTCGCGAGCTGGGATTTGCCCATGTGCGTTCTGGCCCGCTGGTACGAAGCTCTTACCATGCCGGTGAGGAACCCTAGGAAAAACTTATGGCGGAAATTGGCTGTTGAGATCGCGCCATTCGTGAACCGCAAAGGGTGGGACAACGAGCTGAGCCGTTTCCCCACCGGCCAGTGGAATATTCACCTGGAGAGGAATGTCGCCGGCAAGACCAGCGATGGCAGCGGCGACATCATATTGGCTAGCGTTTTCAGGCAGTGATTGGGTCTGTGGATCTAGGGCAGGCTGAGCTGTCCACTGCGCACTCGCACCGGTTGCAATCACAATCGGCTGTCGGGCATCGAGCGCGACCAAGCCCGGAAATCCGATCAGCCGCAGATAGAGTCCCTGTAGACCGTCAGCCTGGTAGCGTTTGAACAAAATGACCTGCCAGGATCTGTCGCTTCTATCGCGCAAACTTTGCTTGGAGCGAAAGGTTGTTTGTCCCGGCTTTTCTTGATAGGTATGAATAGAAGCCGTGACAGGCAGATTGATCGCTATTGCCTCAGCCGGGGCGATAGCAGTGAGAAATACGGCGATCGCCCCCATAGCAACCATGCGGCACAGCGCCATTTGCATCAGCCGCCTGCTCGCAGAACCAAACCAAACTCGAAAAAACCTGCGCTGAATCATTCAAAAGTAAGGAAGAACTGTTCTCAGTTTACAGTCCCTAGCCTTCTCATTCGATCCATTACAGCGCGGTAGCCATCGGCTCTGCCATCGGCCAGATAGCGGTCGGCGGCAGCTTGCAGGTCGCTATAGGCAGCATATTTGTCACCGATTGCCATCAGCGTCAGGCCCCGGTAGTAGTAAATGTCGGCGCTGGCGGCTGGGTTTTTGCGAATGATGGTAGAGAAATCCTGATAGGCACTGCGCGCATCGCCACTTTCGTATAGGGCGCGGCCTCTAGCAGCGTAGGCAGCGGCGTTGTTGTTGTCTCGCTCGATGGCGGTTGTGTAGTCAGCGATCGCCATCGACAAGTTGCCATAGACCGCGTAGGCATCGCCGCGTCCTTTGTAGCTGGCCGGATCGGCAGGACTCAGGTCAATGGCGCTGTCGTAGTCGGCGATCGCCTCCAGCGGATTGTTATTGGTCAGGTGCACGCGGGCGCGCTGACGATAGGCTTCACTTGAAGAAACGTCTAGCTCAATCACCCGGTTAAAGTCGGTGATCGCCGCTGCCCTGTTTTGCTGGGCGCTGTATAGTGACCCCCGGGCTAGATATGCCTCGACTGAGTTCGGCTTGAGCGATAGCACTCGGTTAATATCTGCGAGGGCCGCGTTAGGTCGCTGCAACGCTGAATAGACGTAGCTGCGGTTGTAGTAAGCTTCAGTACTGTCAGGATTCAGCGCAATGGCTCGGTTCAGATCGGCAAGCGCAGCCGGGAAAGTGCCCAAGCGATAGTAGGCCACGCCTCGGTTGAGAAACGCTTCGGTATAGTTCTCGCGGCTGTTGATGGCGGTTGTGAGATGGGCGATCGCGCTGTCATAGTCCCTTAGCTCGATTAGCGAAGCACCGCGATGCATATGGGCGGGGGCATACTCCGGATTGATACCCAGGGCGCTGTCATAGCTGATCAGGGCGCCAGTGTGGTCACCCATGGCCGCTTTTGTCAGTCCCAGATAGTCGTGGGCTTCCACATAAGCAGGGTTAATAGCGACTGCCTGTTCAAAATCACCCATCGCCGCCGCTAGCTCACCCATCTCATACAGGAGCGCCCCTTCAGAAAAATAGGCCAAAGCGTAGTCAGGGCGAACTGAAATCGCCATGGCATAGTCGGCTAGGGCCGCTGTTGAATTGTCTAGCTGGCGCTGAGTCGCTGCTCTGAAGAGATAGGCTTCGGCGTAGTCGCTGTTGGCGGCGATCGCCGCGTCAAAGCTTGTCAAAGCCAATGCATACTTGCCCTGGCGATACTGTTTAAGGCCCCGGTTGTAGTACTCTACTGCGGGGGATACCGTCGGCGTTTCCACTTCCGCTGGCACTGCTTCTAGATCAGGTGTTTCCTCAGGCGCAGCCGGCAGCTCATCGCTTTCGCCCGGCACTGCTTGAGGCATGACCTGATGATCACTCGGCAACATAATATCGTCCAGCGGATCTAAAGCCGTATTCGCATCGGCAGCGATCACCGGCAGACTGATGGCTTCAAAAGGCGCCGCCGCACTAAAGTCATTGGCTGAAGAGGGTGCGCCGATCAGACTACCGAGAAGTGTGGTGATGCTCAAAACCGTAAGGCCGCTGCGATTCATGGCTTTCCTATCAAAATATTGGCTTATAGGACAAGCGTAGATTGCCCAATCTGAGTGAGAAACGTAATTGGCGAAACAGATTATCTTTGGAAAGCAGCGATTTCTCCCATAGCCCCGTGAAAAATTGGCCCATCTTCAAAAGTTCGCGCGCAAAGTGACCCAACAGTTTGTCCAGCGACGTTTTCAATCCCCAAATACCCCTACGGCAGGCTGGGTCATCCCGTTTTTTCAGCTTGCTGCCGCTAACACCGCTTCAAACCTGATGGTGCCAGTAGCAGGGCTAGTAGACACCGCCTTCTTGGGCCACCTGGCAGATATTCGCTACCTGAATGGCGTCGCACTGGCTACCGTTGTCTTCAATGTGATCTATTGGAGCTTTAATTTTTTTCGGATGGGGACGACCGGGCCAACGGCGCAGGCAGTCGGCAGGGGCGATGAAGCAGAAGTGTGGCTGATCTCCGCTAGGAATTCACTGCTGGCGCTGATTGTTGGTGTATTGGTGTGGCTACTCAAAGATCCGATTGCGACAGTTGGCTTTTCGCTTTTGCAGGCAGGCCCGGATGTGAAGCTGGCAGCAGCAGACTTTTACAATGGACGCATCCTGGGCGCACCGGCTGTTTTAGTGAACTATGTGCTGCTGGGCTGGCTGCTGGGCCGCGCCAAGGGCCGACAGGTCGTAGTGCTTGCGGTCGTCGGTAACTTCAGCAATGTCCTGCTCGACTACTGGTTTATCCGGTGGCTGGGCTGGGGGAGCTACGGGGCAGGACTTGCGACCGCGCTGAGTCAGTATCTAATGCTGGCCGCAGGTCTGACCATCATTTTTACGGGCGTGGTGCCGTGGCATCGGTGGCCGCAAGTCAAGTCTCAGCTCTGGCAGCCGGCAGCCCTCAGGAGCCTGTTCGGCCTTAACCGGGATATTCTCATTCGCACCTTTGCACTGGTGATGGCGATGTCGCTGTTTACCAATTTCAGCTCTGGTCTCGGTGAGACCATTTTGGGAGTGAATACGCTGCTGCTTCAGATTGTACTGATGGCGGCTTATTTTATGGATGGCATCGCACTGGCAGTAGAAAGCTACGCAGGAAACTTTTATGGGCAGCGGGCGACAGCAGATCTGCTGGGGTTGCTGCTGCTGGGAGTGGTAGGCAGCGTGGTTTTAGGGGGGGCGATCGCCGCTATCTTGATCATCTGGCCGATTCCCCTGTTCAGCCTGCTCACCAGTCACAGTGCTCTTCTCACGAAGATTCCTCAGTACGTCGGCTGGCTGCTGCCGGTGTTGGGATTAGGCGGTATCGCCTTTACGTTAGACGGTTACTTTTTGGGCCTGACTGCTGGACGCACCTTGCGCAATGCTACGTTGATCGCCGCGTTAGCAGGCTTTTTACCGCTAGCACTGCTTGCCAGCGAGCTGAAAAGCCCTCATTTGCTATGGCTAGCACTTAGCGTTTTGATGGCTACTAGAGCAATTACACTTCTCCGTCAGGTACCTGCTACCTTGAGCCATCGATCGTAGACAAGCTGAACGCTGCGCCAACGGGAACTACCTCAACGAGCTGCTAAAAGATTACAAAAAAACGATGACCAGCAGTGCCAGTCATCGTCAGGGAAGGTTAAAAATCGCGACGAGGATTATGAGAGACATTCCCCATAGCGTTCACAATCTAGCTTACTTGCGAATATCTTTCGCCATATTGCGGAACATATCCATATCGTTAGAGCCCAGCTTACGGCGAGGACGCTCAGACTTAGGCACACCCATATCAGGCGCAGCGCTAGACGTAGCGCCGTTGGCGTTAGCAACCTCCTGAGTCAATGGCGAGAAAACACCATCGTTATTGGCGGCTGCAGCTTTGAGCGCAGAAATTTGTCTGACGCTCTCCATAAGCTCTTCCTGGCCTTTCTTTTTAGCAAAGGTACGTCTTACCGTTTTGCTAGAGCGCATGTATTCAATGTTGCCGAAGGTCTTGGCATCATCGTCATTGAGATAAAAAGCCTGCTTGGACTTGCTGTCGTCTTTGGGAGCGCTCTTACCAAATACAAATTCTAAAAGACCCATTGTTCTCCTATCTAAATTGCTGAACGGAAGTATATCTTTAGATTAACTTTTATTTTCTTTATTAGAAAGGCAATTTAGTCAGAAGTTTTTCTAATTTGGGTCAGGCGGGGATGACCCTAGGGAAAATTCCCCTTGGAAAAAGCCGCTACAGCGCAAGGAATTCTCACAGGCAGCGGCTTGAATCGTCTTAAGTTCGTTAGACAATCGGTTTACAGATTTTGCTGATACTCTTCGAGGATATCAATCAAGTTAACCTGGCACTGCATCGGTAGCAGATCGGCTAATGGTACAGTGCGGCGACCACCGCCTAATTTAATCGGGATGTCTTGCAGTACCTTTACTACCCCGTCCTCTGAGATGTTGTCTTCTGCCACCATCGGCAAAAGCTTCTCGGCTAAGGGAGTGTGTAGCTTGGCATCGCCCAGGTACAAATGCCACTTGGCAATGTCTATGTAGATGTTTTCACCAATTTCAGCGGCCAGCGCTTCTAACATTTCGGTGGAGTTTGCTGCGGCCATATTGCCCTCTCTTAATAAGGTTTTGCAGTAGATTTGTTTGGAGATATGTTCTTCCAGCGTAAAAGCGACTAGTCAAAACAAAACACTCCCTGAAGGACCATTAATCGCATCCTAGGGCTTATGACGATTTACCGACGTCTATTTTTTTGGTGGAGTAGTCAGCGACAGTAAAAATGTAGATTCCATGGGCAAACAGCACACCTAGCATAACCAGGGTGACGATCTTAGCCTGTGGCAAGGAGCCAGGGTTGAGCGTGTTGAAGAACCACAGGCTGGAGTTCACCGCTGCAAACCCAGCGACATGAACGGCAAAATTGATCCGGTCTTCTAGTTTGCGGAGGGCAGGATCGTTGGCGGGATCAGGCTTGCGGGGCCAGCGAGGAGGCATAGGGGTCTCAAGTTAGGGTAGCTTACGCCTATTGTACGTGAGGAGAACCGGCCTAGGGTGCTGGGATCTTTTGCCAGTGGCCAGATTTGCCGCCAATTTTTTCGATGAGCTGGATGTCGCTGATTCGCATGGTTTTTTCTAGTGCTTTGGCCATGTCGTATAGGGTCAAGGCGGCAATGGAAACCGCCGTCAGCGCTTCCATTTCTACGCCGGTTTCAGACTTGGTTCTGACGGTGGCCTGAATGCGATAGCCCGGCAGGGAGGGATCGGGCTCGATAGCGACCTCAATTTTTTTGAGCGGCAAAGGGTGACAGAGCGGGATCAGGGTAGCGGTCTGTTTAGCGGCCATGATCCCGGCTAGGCGGGCGGTGCCAATCACGTCACCTTTGGGAACGTTGCCTGTCTGAATGGCGGCTAAGGTAGCTGGCTGCATGGTGATGGTGCCAGTGGCGATCGCCTGCCGCACCGTGCTCTCTTTGGCCGACACATCAACCATTTGAGCCTGCCCTTGAGGGTCTAAATGGGTGAGCTTGGGCGAGGGAATTGAGTCACTCATAAAGATGAAGTTTTAGGTGAACTGTCGCGGGTGGTGTGCTACTATTAAAACCCGATTGTGGAAACACTCTGCGGATATCAGGTGGGCCTGTAGCTCAGTGGACTAGAGCACGTGGCTACGGACTACGGTGTCGGGAGTTCGAATCTCTCCAGGCTCGCTCAATGAAATAAGGCGTCAAGCAGTTTAGTTTGACGCCTTATTTTTTGCAGATTCTTAGGTTGCGGATGTCTAGCTCTTGAGCGCATACACATCTCGTCCGCCTCGCAGGGCAAAGCGGACGGAGTGAGGCAGATCTTTGCTGGAAGTGGTGACAAATATCAGC
>JBARVU010000289.1:0-16266 GCA_049646425.1 Phormidesmis sp.
CTATGCAGCAGTGGGAGAACGCCCGAAAGGATGAAGGTGCGTTGCTGCGAGGGGTGCCACTGGCTAAAGCAGAAGAGAATCTGCGCAATCGCCACTCCGATTTGGGTTCTGCTGAACAAGTCTTTATTCGACAGAGTTTGGCACTGCGCGATCGCCAGGTACGAAAAGAGAGAGAACGTTTAACCTTTCTGCGATCACTGCTAGTCTTCACTGGCTCAATCGCTGTCATCGCGGTCATCACAAGCCTCGTTGCTTTTCACCAATCCTACGTTGCCGGTAGAAACGCTAGCGCCGCAGAGGTCGCTCGCCAGAAAGAACAAGAACAAACTCAACTCGCTACAGGTGCTAAACAACAGGCCGAAAATCAAGAGGCCATTGCCCTCAGTCAGTACTCGCAGGTGCTCTACAACTGGAACAAAGACACCATTGACTCTCTGATCGAAGGGATTCGCGCCGGGGTCGCCCTACAGCAGGTGAGCGACGTTGATCCAGACGCAGAAACCCAGGTCAAGATTGCCCTACAGCAGGCCGTGTATGGCATTAGCGAGCGCAACCGCCTGCAAGGCCACGATGGGGGCGTCCAGGCCGTTACCTTTAGCCCCGACGGTCAAACCCTCGCCAGTGCTGGCCGCGACAACACCGTCAAGCTATGGCAAACCGATGGCCAGCCGCTGCTCACGCTCAATGGGCACAGAGATGTGGTGTGGAGCGTGAGCTTCAGTCCCGATGGTCAAACGCTGGTCTCTGCCAGCCGCGATCGCACTGCTCGCCTCTGGGACACCCAGGGCAGAGCGCTACAGGTTTTGCAGGGCCACGACGGCGATATCTACAGCGTTAGCTTTAGCCCCGATGGCCAAACTATCGCCACGGCCAGCGCCGACAAAACCGTCAAGCTCTGGGATCGACAGGGCAACTTGTTGAAAACGCTAACTGGCCATGAGGAAGCAGTGAATGGGGTGGCGTTTAGTGCTGACGGTCAGACGGTGGCGTCTGCTAGTCGCGATCGCACGATCAAGCTCTGGAGCCTGGACGGCCAAGAAATTCGTACCTTAGAAGGTCATGCAGGCAGTGTACAGGCCGTCAGCTTCAGCCCAGATGGGAGAGAGCTCGCCTCCGCCAGCGAAGATAAAACAATCAAACTCTGGAACCTGGACGGGGATGACGTTCGCACCTTGAAAGGTCACGTAGATATGGTCTGGGGCGTCACCTATAGCCCGGATGGCCGCACCCTGGCTTCGGTAGGACGGGTAAATCAGGTCAAACTCTGGGGGCGCGATGGTGAGGAAATTCAAACCCTCTATGGCCATGATGCCAATGGCGATGTCTGGGGGGTCAGCTTCAGTCCTGACAGCAGCCGGCTGGCAACCGCAGGCCGGGACGCCACCGTCAAACTCTGGACGCTCAATCGCAAAAGAACTTCTATCGATGAAGATATCCTGGTAGTCCGGGGCCACAAAGGTCTCGTAGAACAGGCAGTATTCAGCCCGGATGGGCAGTCCATTGCCTCGGCGAGCTGGGATAAAACCATTAAGCTCTGGAATCTTGCCGGTGAGGAACTCCGAACCTTTAAGGGCCATACCGACGATGTCTGGGACGTGAGTTTTAGCCCCGATGGCAAAACGCTGGCTTCGACCGGGCGCGATCGCACTATCAAGCGCTGGAATCTCAGCGGCGGCGAGCTGCAAACCATTCAGGCGGCGGCGGACGGCATTGAAATTGTGGCGCTTAGCCCCGATGGCCAAACACTGGCGACCGCTAGCTGGGACAGCACAGCCAAACTGTGGAATATGCAGGGGCAGGCGCTACAGACTTTGACGGGCCATACCGCCGCCCTTGAGAGCGTTGCCTTTAGCCCCGATGGTCAAATGCTGGTAACCGGCAGCTGGGACAAAACAGCCAAACTCTGGAATACACAGGGCCAGGAAGTTCAAACGCTGACCGGCCATACCGCGCCGGTTGAAAGTGCGATCTTTAGTCCCGATGGTAAGACGGTGGTCACCACCAGTTGGGATAACACGGCCAAGCTCTGGACGCTCACAGGCGAGGAGCTGCAAACCCTCGAAGGACACCAGGGATGGGTTAGAGACGCGGCCTTTAACCCGGATGACACTCTGCTCGCTACCGCCAGTGTGGATCAAACCGTGAGACTTTGGGAGAAAGCCAGCGATGGGACTTTTCAGCTCTCCAGAACGCTCTGGGCCCACGGCGCTTCAGTCAATAGCGTCAATTTTAGTCCCAATGGCAAATATCTCGTCTCGTCCGACTCTTCTGGGAGCTTGATATTGGGCGCTGTGAATTTGAACTTGGCCGTAGATGATTTGTTAGAGAAAGGCTGTGCGTGGGTGCAGGATTATCTCAAGAACAGCCCTTATGTTTCAGCAGAAGATCGCCAGCTGTGTGACGGGATCTAATTTTTGAAAAGGTGTTTATCATAAACCAGTAGCAGGCTGCCGATTCCAGGCAGGTGCTCTATGCTACTAGGGAGCTATGCGAGGGTTGCTATGCTTTGCCAGGGCGTTGGCGGAGCCTCTCTACGGGAGAATTACCTCAGTAGTTCCCAACTCGCTCAGATCTGGGCTTAGATAGCTCGCGTGCTCATTTAGTTCATGCTCTCAGGAGAAGTCAGTGTTCGAGAACTTATTGCCCCCCCTGAACAATCACAATCTGCCCTATCCCGATACGATTCACCCGATTGTGGTGCATTTTGTGATTGCGATGGTTCTGTTCGCCGTCCTGTGCGATGGGATTGCCTACTTTACTAAGAATACTCAGCTGCATGAGGTGGGCTGGTGGAACATGGTGTTTGCGACCATCTCGATTTTTATCGCAATTTTGTTTGGTCAGGTGGAGGCAGGGCTGGCCACGCCTTATGCAGCAGCGGCAGGCGACTTGAACCTGCATACCCTGCTCGGCTGGTCGCTGTCAGGGATTTTGGCGGTAATCACCGGCTGGCGCTACATCATTCGCATGAATACGCCTGGATCTGTCCCTGCTGCTTACATGGGGCTGAACGCGGTGCTGACGGTGCTGGTGATTTTTCAAACCTATTTGGGCGACAAGCTGGTGTGGGTGTATGGCCTGCACACAGAGGCGGTTGTTGAGGCAGCGCGAGGAGGTCTACTGCGGTGATCACAGGATTTTCTCTACTCGGTTCAGTGGGCAACGGACTCCCTTATGGTGTGCCAATTCATCCTAATTTGGTGCATTTGACGTTGGGGCTGTTTATTGTGGCGATCGCCTTCGACATCGTTGCTGCGCTCTACCCCCTAGAAAAGCCGATCTTCAAATTTCTGGCGATCCCGGTCACTAGCTCTGGCCTGTACGACGTGGGCTGGTTTAATCTGGTTGCCGCTGCGGTCATCACCTTTTTTACCGTAGCGACCGGACTCTATGAGATTTTGCTGGCCGATCCCCCGGATGACATGGTCAGCCCCTGGGGGCTCAATGCCATCGATACTATGGTGTGGCACGCTGTTGGCGGCATTTTGCTGCTGGCGCTAATAGTCGGCATGACGATCTGGCGAGGCTTTCAGCGCTACTTATGGCGAGAAGATCGGCTCAGGCAGGTGGAGTGGAGCTACCTGGTCACCGGGTTATTTATCTTCGGGCTGATGTTTGCCCAAGGGACTTTGGGCGCGCATTTGGGCGGTGATTTTGGCGTTCATGTGACGGCTGATCGGCTGATTCGAGCCGGGATCAATCCCAACAATCAGGTATCTAGTACGGCACCCGCCGAAGCATTGACTCGGCCACGGGTCGTTGGCCCCAGAGATTTTGGGCCAGAAGATCAGCCCGTGGACTAGCCCCAAAGAATATTCAGAAAACTGAACCCAAAAACTAAACTTAGAGAGTCTAGTGAACACTGAGAACAAACGAACCAGCAATCTAAATCGGGTACTGAATCGACGCAGGATTTTGGGACTGACAGGGTTAGCGGCTGCGAACTTAGCTATCAGCTATTGGATGGGCCAGCAAGCCTACACCTGGATGCCGCCCCAAGCATCGGCAGAATCAGTGCTGGTCGATAAGCTGTTCAGCTTTATGACGGCTGTCGGCACCTTTATTTTTATTGGGGTGATCGGGACGCTGCTGTATGCCATAGTCTTTCAGCGAGCAGCCAAATATGACCCTACAGATGGCCCGCCAATCGAAGGTAACTTTTGGCTGGAGATTGTTTGGACAGCCGTGCCAATCATGCTGATCATCTGGATTGGGACGGTGAGCTACAACACCTATGACCAGATGAGTCTGCTGAGCCCGTTTGCGCCGAGAGAGATGAAGACGCCAGGCACCGTCCCTTTGGACAAGAAGGAAGCGGTACCCGGCGATACGGAACCCAATAAAAACTGGCCGCCGATTGAAGTGCATTCGCGGCAGTGGTCCTGGGAGTTTCGCTACCCGGACGACGGTGTTAGCAGCACCGAGCTGCATCTGCCGGTAAATCAGCGGGCTCGCTTCAAGCTGACCTCAGAAGATGTGCTGCACGGATTTTATGTGCCTGCTTTTCGGGTGAAGCAAGATATCGTTCCGGGCCGGGAGATCGATTTTTCATTCACGCCGATTCGCGAAGGGCGCTACCGGCTGCGAGACTCAGAATACAGCGGTACTTACTTCGCGGCGAATCAAACCAATGTCGTCGTTGAGTCTGAAGAAGACTATCAGCAGTGGCTGCTGGCCGCTGCTCAGAATCCGCCTACAGCTGCTGAAAACGTCGCTTACGAAGCCTTTAGCCGCGCTGCCGAAGGCTCAATTAGCTTGGGATGGGCCACTGTGAAGCCTGCCCCTGCCCCTGTTGTCAACTACACCAGTTCAGAGAAGGATCCTTATGAGTAATGCATCTGTGGAGGTACGCTCACCCGATCCTCAAGCGAGCCCTCAGCCTGAACCGGGCGCGCCGGATAACTGGCGGCGGTTTTTCACCTTCAGCACCGACCACAAAGTGATCGGCATTCAGTATATCGTCACCGCCTTTGTCTTCTTTATGTTTGGCGGGCTGCTGGCGATGGTGATGCGCGGTGAGCTGATCACACCCGAGGCGGATCTGGTGGATCGCACGGTCTACAACGGGCTGTTTACCATGCACGGCACGATCATGCTGTTCATGTGGACATTCCCAATGCTGAATGGGCTAGCGAACTACCTGGTGCCGCTGATGATCGGGGCGCGGGATATGGCTTTTCCCCGGCTGAACGCTGCCGCTTTTTGGCTGGTGCCTGTATTTGGGGTTATTCTCGTTTCCAGCTTCTTTATTCCGGGTGGCCCTTCTCAGTCTGGTTGGTGGGCCTATCCACCCGTCAGCTTGCAAAATCCCACTGGCAATTTGATTAACGGTCAGGCGCTCTGGCTGCTGGCGGTGGCGCTGTCGGGTGTGTCTTCGATTATGGGGGCGGTGAATATTGTCACCACCATTTTTAGAATGCGAGCACCGGGCATGGGTTGGTTCAAGATGCCCGCGTTTTGCTGGACGGTGCTATCGGCCCAGATGATTCAGCTGATTGGCCTACCTGCTTTGACGGCGGGTGCGGTGATGCTGCTGCTCGATCTCACGGTTGGTACCAGCTTTTTTGACCCGACTCGCGGCGGCGACCCGGTGCTGTATCAGCACTTCTTTTGGTTCTACTCTCATCCGGCGGTGTATGTGATCATCCTGCCGATCTTCGGCGTATTTTCAGAGGTCTTTCCGGTCTATGCGCGGAAGCCTCTGTTTGGCTACCGGGTAGTGGTGGTTTCATCCTTGATGATTACCGTCCTCAGCCTGGTGGTGTGGGTTCACCATATGTTTGCCAGCGGCACGCCTGGGTGGATGCGGATGTTGTTCATGTTTACGACAATGGCGATCTCGATCCCCACAGGCATCAAGGTGTTTGCCTGGGTGGCGACGGTGTGGGGCGGTAAGCTGCGGCTAACGACGGCGATGCTGTTTAGCTTGGGGGGACTGTCGACGTTTTTATTCGCGGGTATTACCGGCATTATGCTGTCCTCGGCACCGTTTGATATTCACGTCAACAACACTTACTTTGTAGTGGGTCACTTTCACTATGTGATCAACGGCGCGGTGGTAATGGGCTTTTATTCGGCGATTTATCACTGGTTCCCTAAGATGACGGGACGCATGTACTACGAGGGCTTGGGCAAGCTGCATTTTGCGCTGACCTTTATTGGCATAAATCTGATCTTTTTACCAATGCACCCGTTGGGCTTGTTGGGGATGCCCCGACGCGTCGCCTCTTACGATCCGGAGTTTGCTTTTTTGAATGTGGTAGCGAGCTTGGGCGGCTTTTTACTGGGCGTTTCGACGCTGCCCTTTATCTTGAATATGCTGAGTTCTTGGACTCAGGGAGAAAAGGCAGGAGACAATCCCTGGCGGGCAATTGGGCTGGAATGGCTGGTGTCATCGCCGCCGCCGCATGAAAACTTTGAGGAGATTCCGGTGGTGGTGTCGCCGCCTTATGGCTATGGCAGTGATGAGCCGCTGGTTTCTAACAATCCATCAGGAAAGGCATTGGCAGACCCTCTTCAAAGGAGAATCGTATGAGCAGTATCAATATTGATCCTTCCCTTGACAGCAAGGCGGCCCTAGCGGAACCTGCCCATTTAGAATCCGAAGAAGACCATCGCATGTTTGGCTTTGTAGTCTTCTTACTGTCTGAGAGCATTATCTTCTTCAGCTTTTTTGTCGGCTATATTGTTTTCAAAACAGGGGTTGCAAACTGGCTCCCCGCTGGATTTGAAGGCTTAGAAGTAAAAGAGCCGCTGATCAATACCATCGTGCTGGTTTCGAGCAGCTTTGTGATTTACTTTGCCGAGCGCTTTTTACATCGCGATAACCTGTGGGGCTTTCGGATCTTCTGGCTGCTGACGATGGCGATGGGCAGCTTCTTTCTCTATGGTCAGGCGGTGGAGTGGATAGGTCTGCCCTTTGGCTTTACTGATGGGGTGTTTGGCGGAACGTTTTACCTGTTGACGGGCTTTCATGGCCTGCATGTGTTCACCGGCGTGCTGTTGCAGGGCATTATGCTGGGTCGTTCGTTTATTCCGAACAACTACGCGGGCGGGGAGTATGGCGTCGCGGCAACGTCGCTGTTCTGGCACTTTGTCGACGTGATTTGGATTATTCTCTTTCTGTTGATCTATGTGTGGCAGTAGCTCATGATTGTTGACGACCAGCATTACGACGTCATTATTATCGGCACTGGGGCGGGTGGCGGTACACTGGCGCAAAAATTGGCCCCGACCGGCAAACGGATTTTGATCTTAGAGCGGGGCTCTCGAATGGCCCTAGAAGATCAAAACCGGGCAGATGTAGATGTGTTCCAAAAAGAGCGCTATCACGCCCCAGAACAGTGGTATGACGAGGCCGGCGAGCCCTTTTCTCCTCAGACGAACTACGCTGTGGGTGGGAATACCAAGGTATACAATGCGGCGCTGATGCGAATGCGCGATCGCGACTTCGAAGCCGTCACCTACCAGGATGGCGTTACGCCCGAATGGCCGCTGAAATATGCAGATTGGGAGCCTTATTACACAGCGGCAGAGCAGCTATACCAGGTGCATGGCGAAGCTAAGACCGACCCTACTGAACCGGCACACAGTGCGGACTATCCCTTTGCAGCGGTGAACCATGCACCCGTCATGCAGCCAATTGTCGAAGCTATCAAAGCTGAAGGGCTCAACCCGACTTCGCTGCCGATGAGCCTGACCCAGCAAAATGACGACCCCACCGGAGACGCCGAGGTTTTTGGGATCAATTTAGCTCTGGCGCACGACAATGTCACCTTGAAGACCAACGCTAGAGTGGTCGAACTGCATACCAATCCAACCGGCCGTAAAATTAAAGGCGTGCAGGCCGAAGTGGGCGACCAGCCTATGTTGTTTGCCGGCGATATTGTGGTGCTGGCGTGCGGCGCGGTCAATTCTGCGGCTTTGATGCTGGTCTCTGCCAACGAGCAGCATCCGAACGGCCTGGCCAATCGCTCAGATCAGCTAGGCCGCAACTTGATGAAGCATTTGATGACGGTGATTGTGCAGCGAGGGGCCGCTAAGAACGACGGTAAGTTTGTGCCTAGCGTCAGCATCAATGATTTTTACTGGGGCGACAAGTACTACGACTTCCCGATGGGCCATATCGAGAATAGCGGCGGACTCTTGCAAGATATCATCTTTGCAGAATCTCCGCCCCTGCTATCGGTACTTGCTCGGCTGCTGCCAGACGCTGGCCTGAAAAAGCTGGCAACCGGCTCAATTGGCTGGTGGGCGCAAACCGGCGTTTTGCCCAAAGCTGACAATCGCATTTACCTGTACCAGCACCGGCGACGAAGAAAGCTGCGCTACGAATTTACGCCCAACAATCTCGAAGCGCATGACCGCCTGGTATATCGCTGGATGGGGGTGCTGAAAGATCTCGAAGGCTCAGCGCTCGGCATGCGGCAAAGCAACGTCTATCCTCGTGGCGAATCACCCGTTCAGGTTGTGGGCTATCAGTGTGGCACCTGTCGCATGGGCGCTGATCCAGCGGCCTCGGTCTTGGATGTGAACTGCCGCACCCATGAGATCGACAATCTCTATGTGGTAGACAGTAGCTTTTTCCCGTCTTGTGCCAGCGTCGGCCCTGCCCTTACGATCATGGCCAATGCGCTGCGGGTGGGAGAGCACCTGATAGAGCGACTGAGCTAGCGTTTTGATTCAGCTCACTGTTGAATTTACTGGGGCCTGCCGATGAATACAGTGGTAATATACCGAACCTCCACTCGCTCAGAAGCTGAAAACTGTTGGAAAATCTGATGAATCCTTTCTACTGCTTGCTGACCGGCTGAAGCGGATCTATCTGGCATGTAGGAGCGAGAAAATGCCAAACCGACCAGCCCAGCCTCATCCAGCGAGTGCTTGTGCGGATAAGAGAAATGAGCCAGGACAGCAGCTCCAAAAAAACTTGAAACATCGCGCTGCTGGTTGTGGGCAACTAGCAAGGCTCGCTTTCGCCCCCCGTACTCAGCAAATACTTCCTCTATTGCTACCTGCAACGGGTCACTGCAGACTCTATCGTTCCAGATCAGCGCAACTTTTCCTTCAGGCCGAAGTACCCGCAGGCACTCTAATTTTGTCTGCTCAGGGTCGAACCAGTGAAAGGCTTGTGCCACCGTAATCAGATCAATCGTGGATGAGTCTAGGGGTGTCGACTCGGCAGCGCCTCCCACGCTGCGATAGTTTGAGAACTGTCCCAGCAGAGCGTCTGCGGCATTGCGCATAGCAGCATTCGGCTCAACGGCCACAACGCGATATCCGTGCTGAAGCAAGCCCTGGGTCAATAGGCCAGTGCCAGCGCCGATATCAGCGATCAGGGAGCCAGATTGTAGGTTGCCAGCCGTGCGAAGCTGCTCAAACAACGGCTCGGGATAGTCCGGCCTCGATGTGACGTAGTCGGTGACCTTCGAGGAGAAGACTTGTTTGACGCCGCCTGCCGGGTCGTAGAGCGATCGCAACTGCAAGCCAGTATGGTCGTTGGTATCAGTCATGGCTTCATCACGCTACGTTAAAAGATCACTGGTTCAACACTTTGTCCAATTTATCAACTGTTCTTGGAGTGTTTTGAGCTGTGCAGGCGCTATGTCTATTGGCACAGTGAAGAACGGAAGAAAGAAGGTAGGGCGCTCTTTGTCTTGGCGCGGGGTTGAGAAGTCATACCTCTTTGTTACAAGAGATACAACTTTATAGAGATGGACAAACAGAAGCAAATTGCAAGAATCTAGAGATAACTCTAAGTCAATTTTTGCCTGACTATGCAAATACTTGCGACGCCTCGTCTGCCAGCAGCCTTACGGTTAGCTGACATTCTCCCGCTGACTGTGACGAGGCCGCTTCCAGTCTGTCGGCTCTGTGTTGTCGTCCCTATTCGCAATGAGGCTGAGCACTTGCCTACAGTCGTCAAAGCGCTGGCTCAACAGGTAGATGAACAGGGGCATCCCGTCAATCCGCACAGCTACGAAGTGTTGATCCTGGCAAACAACTGTAGTGATGATTCAGCTGCGATCGCCCACTCCCTCCAAAAAGAATATTCCGCCCTCCAGCTTCACATTGTAGAAGTGACTCTCCCCAAAGCCGAAGCTCACATTGGCACTGCCCGCCGCATGGCCATGAATGAAGCCTACAGACGGCTTTGTTCCATCGGTCAAGGCAGCCTCCAAAGTAGCATCATTGCCTCTACCGATGGGGATACAGAAGTCTCTGCAACCTGGGTATCGGCCCTACTCAAGGAGTTTGACAAAGGCGTAGATGCAGTGGGGGGTCGTATTCTGACGCGCCGTCAGACAGAGGCCGACATCAATACCCCGACCTCTCTTTATTTTTTACGCTACATGGCCCATGGCTACCTGAGCGCTCAGTTAGAGGCGCTGCTTGACCCCCAGCCACATGACTGCTTGCCTCGACATGCCCAATATCACGGCGCTAACCTGGCTATCACCGCCGAAATGTATGGTCGGATAGGTGGAATTCCCAGTATCCCGAGTGAGGAGGATGTAGCCCTTTACCATAGGCTTCAGCAGGCTGATGCCAAAGTTCGTCACAGCCCTCACGTGCGGGTAATGACGAGTGCTCGCCAGAGAGGTCGGGCCAGCGGCGGCCTTGCAGATCGGCTGAGCCAATTGGCTGAGGTGAGCCAGCAGCGACAGGCGTTTCTAGTGGAAATGAGCTGGCTGACTGAGTCGCGAATCTTGGTGCGCAGGCGACTGCGAGAAACCTGGAAACAGCTGAACGGTGAGGTCGAAAATAGCTTTGTGGTGCGAAAGTATGCGCAAAGCAATAGCCTGCTGGCCAAAAGCTTGGGCCTCTCCACTGCGCGGCTTCGGGAGCATATAGAAGTCGCACCGACGTTCGGATACCTGATAGCAGCGATAGAGGCGGAACAGAAACAGAGATTTGAAGCGAACCTGCTGACTCATCTGACGACAGATGTTAGCGTGGCCAATATGCAGATACGCCAGCGGTTACAGTCACTGCGTCAACAGCCGATAGAAACAGCTGAGGCGCTGACAGGACTGCATCTACACCGGCTATTACAGGCGCTCGAGCAAGTCCAGGCGATACCGCTCTTTTCGCTGACTGGTTAGCGATCGCCAAACAGTCCCCACATCTGCCAAAAACGCTTCGTGCACCTGATCGCCCGTCAGCGGATACTCGGCAACATACGGCGTCCAATGGACAAGTAGCAAATGCCCGCCCGATTCGAGATGGCTGGCAATTTGGGCCTGAGCTTTTGGCAAATCCTCATGCCCCCAGTAGTAGCCGACTTCCGATACGACCGTTAAGTCGAAGGAATGAGCGGGGTACTGATAGGGCACCTGCATAATGTCAAACTGAACGTGAGAGAGAGGCTGACAGCGATCTCTAGCTCGGGCCTGCGCAGTTTCAGAGACATCTACCGAGAGCAAAGACTCACAGCGCTCAGCTAATTTTTCGGTCAAAACGCCAATGGAGCCGCCAATCTCCAGAGCAGCGCGATAGTGAGCTTTGGGCAGGGCAGAGAGGGTTGTCGTGTATTTTTCGGCCTCGTACTCGCTTGTTTCAAAATCCCAAGGGTCAGGATCCGCGATGTACATTTCTTCGAAGTAGCTAGGCGGCATAGACTGACTAGCAGGCGGTTGTTGAGAGGGGGGCATTACGTGACCTCTAAATAGGTTTCCCAGGGTTGGATGAGATTGTTTAGCATGGTGGGCGTGAGCCGAAAGCCCATAGGGTCGTCGGCAATCAGGTTTGTTGTTTGCGATTGATGAGCCATTGCTGCCTGACGCTTGAGCGATTCTACAGCGGAGATATCGAGCCGCCAGCCCGTTTCGCCAGATGGCAACGCCGGTAGCCCTGCCGACGGACTCCCCCAGATTGAATAGACAAATTGCTGGAGCGGCTGAGGGTAGCTGCTCAGGCAGTGTTGCATAATTTTCCAAGCGGCGCGATGGTCGCAGTGTCGGTCGTGCTGCCAGGGGACAAACAGTAGCGTGGGCAAGTGGTGCAGGAGATAGCGGCGGCAATCGCCCACAACGGCTGGAAAGTCCGGATCGCCCGGATGAGGAACTGCCGTATCTGGCCAACGTAAAAAGGTGACGGCAGTGGGAGAGAGCCCGAGCGTTTGAGCCGCCGCGCAGGTTTCTTTTTCCCTTAACGCTCTGAGCTTGGTAGCAGGGTAAAGCGTAGAGTGAGGATGAGACTGAGTACCGTCGCTGACGACGAGAATATGAACCGGAATCGCGCGCTGTTGGAGGAGGGCGATCGCCCCGCCACAGCCCAAGGTCTCGTCATCTGGATGAGGCGCCACCACCACCACTCGATCACCGTCTGAAAACACCTCATTGGCGGCGCGTAAAGGCAAAGATTCGATGGCAGTATCAGCAGAACCCATTACTGCGACCATAGCTCTCTAGCTGGAGGCGTCTCCTCCAATACATGCTGCCCCACACTCGTAAGCGCAATATCAAAGGCTGGCTGGCGAAGATAGAGCGTCAAATCTCGAATGATTCGCTCCATAGGATGAGGCGGCAGGAGCCCGCGCGTGCCGATACAGCGCTCAGAGAGCTGCATCATATCAATGCAAATCTGCTCGATGGCGGTGCGAACCATGTTGGCATAGTTCACGAGCTGCGAGGGATCTGACTGGGGTTCGTTCGGTAAGCTGCCAAATATAGGTGCGTAGCGTTCTACTTGAGCCGCTCCGCCCTGTAGCCATAAGTGGCCTTGTTCTAGCGCGATCGCCATTTTCCCGAGCCGCGCCTGCTGATGCGGATGATCGATCCGGCCCATTCCCTGTAAATAAACTCGGGTCGCATCGAACAAAGCCTCGGCACCTCCTAGCTGTACCGCTGCAAAGCGAACTACCCCAGTAGTAAGCCAGGGCTGGCGAAAGTAATCTCCCGGTCGGGCAATCAGATCGGCTTGAGTGAGTTCTACGCCGCTAAAGTCAACCTTGTAGCTCGCAGACGCTTTCATCCCCGGCGGCTGCCACCAGTCTGAATCAACCTTCACGTCGACCTGTTCTATCGGAACGATAAACATTTGCCAGCCACCATCCGGGAGCGTCCCGTTGACAAAAGGTCGTTCGACGTAGCCAGAGCCAGAGCAAAACGTTTTGGATCCCTTGATGCGATAGCGATCGCCCCCAATCGGCAACAGCTTGACGCCATCTTCGGCCTCAGCATTCCAAACGCCAAAGATCTTGCCAGCGTGTGCATCTTGGGCAAATCTCTTCACCTGCGCCGCTGAACCAAAGGTTTGAACGAGCTGCAGCGCATTCACATGACCTTCGTAAACTCTGCCCAAAGATAAGTTGCCCCGCCCCATTTGCTGCAAAATTTGCAGCGTCAGTCCGGTTTGCTCAGACTGAAACCCCAAGCCCGCTCCGCCCAAGTCTGAATGCAGCGGGGCACTCAAAAAACCAGCCTCAGCGAGGCGCTCAAACGCCTTTTCGGGAAAACCGCCAAAGCAGTCTACGGTGGCGGCACAACCGGCGGCTTCGTTAGCAATATCGACAGCGGTACTCAGGAGATGTGAGCGGCGATCATTCACCGCTTTGTCTAGATGAGTCGGAGACACATCACGCGCTTTGTTCGAGAGTTGGGGCGATAGGGCAGTCATGAGCCTGTGGAGAAACCATGTATCATTGTGCGACTGCCTATCCCGTTTGGCCTCTGCCCTCTGTAGTAATTGAACAGAGGCAGGCCGCAGACTACATGCGCGTGAGAATCTTAACCTTCGCCTGTTTATCGGCGGCTAGTCCCTCCAACTCAGACACTTCTAGCAGCCCGTCTTTAACTAATCTAGATAGCGTGAATAGCAGAGAGGCTTCTCGATGGTCATACTTACCGTCAATATCATGTCTCTTTGCACTCAAAAGGTCGTGCAGCTGCCAAACATCGTCAGGGACTGAAAGCAGGCTGATCTGCTTGCGAATACCCTCCATCAGCGTCTTGACTTCGCGGTCGTAAGCCTTTTTGAGCGCCGTCTCGGCAATACCTCTCTCTTCATTACTCCACTGAACTTCAGTTGATTGCGTCATCTTGATTGAAATTTACGTCCTTAGCTCATTTTTACTGAAAGCACCCGGCTCAGCAACAGCCCCTTGGACGCCCTCTATATGAGAGCGTCCTACCAGAGCAGGGTCAAAACTTTCTTACTCGCTCCCCCTCAGCCGCGTCCTAATTTCCCGACTTAACGCTGCACTAAGGGCTGCTAGGTCTGTTCATGAAGATATCAACGAGTTAGATTCAGCAACTCTTTGGGAGATGCCAACAAATCAATCGCTACGAAGAAGATTTTGTTCTCGGGATTTAATAGAAACCGCCAAGCAATGTTCATTCCAACAGCCGCACCAAACCAGGGCGTCTGACACTTGCCGGTGACCTTAATTTGAGTGTAGCCATCCTCAGCGGCCTCTGTCACACCGCGCTCAGGCGTCAGCTTCAGATTCTGGCATTCTTCTCTGAAGAACTGCCGAACCGCGTCCCGGCCCACAATGGGCTTGCGGAAGGGAGGCTGTAGCGCCCCGTCAGCTGAAAATAGTTCGATCAGCGCATCGAAGTCATTCGCGTTCAGGTTGTTCATGTACTTCAAGACAGTGGCGTTATCAACACCCTCGATAGAAACTTGGGTTCGCTGTCCGATGGACTTTGGTGGAGCTACCGGCTCTGAAACACGGTCATAGCTGCCGAGCTTGCCGGTGTCATAGCCCATGTCAACCACTGCGTTGCGTAGAACGGTGATTTGCTGACCAGATTCTAGCCCTTCGATAGCCCGTAGTACGGCAGCAGCGTTTGCCGATAGCTGATAGCCCTCTGGAATGGGTGCAACAATGCCCTGCTCCATCCATTCTCCTAGCCGGAACCAGAACCCTAGCTTAATATTGGGTGTCCAGGAGGCGTAGGTGCGAGAGACCTCAGTGTCTGCTCGGTTGGCCAGATCGCACATGGCCTGGGACTGCTCCAGAGGCGTCATTTGCTTGATTTTATCCATGGTGAGTTCGGCAAACTGCATATTGGCAGCGCCAGGGGCGGCGATCGTGATTGCCTGTCCCATTTCGAGATAGGCAAACCAGATCAGCGCTAGCTGATCCTCAGCATTGAGCTGGGTGAATCTAGCAACAGTCGCGGGAACTTCCGCAGCAGACAGAGTGCTCGGGAAGATGTTGCGAGCAGAGTCGACGGTGTAAGTCATAGATTATCTTTTGAATATGGTGTTTAGAAAACTCGACCCGACAGCTGTAGTCAGACTCAAGTTCGCTCGGCTAAGGACAAACAGGCTACTGTTTTAGCCGCTGTCTCCTAGCGCTGTGAATTTTTCGCACAGATAGTCTGAAATACTGAGACTTGCTGCCTAATGGAACCTCAGCAGTCATATTGGGAGCAATCTGAAGTCCAGCGAGCGATACCTACAGTATCTCAGGTTGAGAGCCTATTTCCGAAAAAACTTAGGCATAGGTGTGAAGGTAGGGGCAGGCGGAGGGGTAGGCATGGGCGTAGGCGTAAAGCTGAGTGTGGGCGTAGAAGTAGGGATGGGGGTGAAAGTGGGAGCAGGCGTAGGGGTGGGCGTAGGTAGCGGTAGTAGATGTATCATCGTCTCGGTATTACCAGCGGCATAAGCGTGAGAGTCACTTCGAATCATTCTCTATCTACAGCGGCTCTAGTGAACGTGACTGCCCATGACAAACGCGATCAGAACGCACATCGCCAGGAAGATAGCAACGCCAACTACCCAAAGCCAAATCGACTTTTGCTCACCGTGGGCCTGCGGGTACAGTTTATGTACGACCGGCCGGTTTCCCTGGAGGTGTTGAGTGGCGATCGCCGGAACATCGTTCGGGCGCAGCCGGTGATACCATATCTTCTCAGGTAAAACCAGTGCCATTGGCCCGTTGCCACACTGACCCAAGCAGCCTGACGGTTCTACCTCAATGTCAGCCGGCGCATGCTGCTCAAAAGCCGCCAGTACCTTCTGAGAGCCCTGCTGCTGACAGGTCACGTTCTGACAAACTGAAACCTTCCTGGGCATCGGCACAGCAAAAAGCGATAAAACAATAGGTGGCAATGGCTTTTACCATTATAGCCAGGCAGCCTGTACAAAAAATCTTCGGCCAGCGGTGTCGCTATGGCCAACGACCAACTATGCGAACGATTGAACTTTCCTCTGGACAGGCTATTCCTGTGCTCGGCATGGGCACCTGGCGAATGGGTGAAAATAGTCAGCACCGCCAGCGCGAAATCGATGCCCTGCGCCGTGGGTTAGACT
>JBARVU010000290.1:0-14574 GCA_049646425.1 Phormidesmis sp.
ACCCTAGGCTGCACACTTTGTTTTGCCTTGGCCCATTTGCAGATGAGGCCATCAGAGCGCTTTATCCCCAGGCTAAGGTTGTCTCTCTAGCAGATCCGGTAGAAATTCCACAGACCAATTCATTAGATTCTCAAGTACTACTAGAAAAGCATGGTGTACTACCTGGCCGTAGGGTGTTTCTCTTATTTGGTAATATCACGGCACGCAAAGGGGTTGATCAGCTTTTGGAGTCTTTGAAAGAATTGTCTTCAGAGAGTTGTCAACAGCTCTGCATTTTGATCGTGGGGGCAGCAAAACCTGCTGAGAAAAGCCGTCTTCAGGCGCAAATTGATTCGGTTCATCACACTCAGCCCGTACAGGTGATCGCTCACTTTGAATTTGTTCCCGAATCTAAGGTGCAGAGCTACTATCAGCTATCAGATTTCGTTTTGGCACCCTATCAGCGTCACATTGGGATGAGCGGGATCTTGCTACTGGCGGCAGCAGCCCAAAAGCCGGTTTTAAGTTCTGATTATGGGCTCATGGGCGAATTAGTGAGGCGCTACCAGCTTGGGATCAGTATAGATTCCAGCTCTCCGTCAGCGATCGCTGACGGCATCACGCGCCTATTAAATTCTGATGAATCGCTTTACGATCTCAATAGAATGAAAACGTTTGTTGAGGAAAATTCCGCCACTCAATTTGCCCAGACTATTTTTCAGCACATCTAGCATGATAGAAGGGGTTTCAGCTAACGTATCTGATTGCTTTACTATCCTACTACCCCTGCGGTCATCCCGATGATAGATAACTCTACAGCTAAAGTTGCCTGGCTAGTACCCTCTGTAGTAGCGGGGGGATACTTCGGGCCAGTTTTGACTGAGACAGCCGCTTTCTTCGCTGAAAGTATTTTTTTTACTGGCGAAGCATGGCCGGATGCCGGAAAGACAGACTTTGGTAAGGCTAAGATTAAAATTGTTGGTAGAACGGGGTTTGTTAAGCTTCAAAGCAACGATGGGTATGGTCGAAACTTAATACTTGCTTCGCCGGCAATTGTTCCTGAGCTGGTCAGGTACAGGCCTGACCTTATCATCGCCAACGGATTTTCGATCTGGACGGTCTTTGCTTTACTTCTGAAGCCGTTCTTTAAGTGGAAGATAATTGTTATCTTGGATGGTATTTCTGCGAGCACAAGCTTTGAAGATTCTGAGATTCGTCTCTTTGCGCGTCGGGTTATGTCTAGCATGACTGATGCGTTTGTAGCTAATTCTGCGGCGGCGGCTCAGTATTTTATACAGGTGCTTAATGTTGCCGAGGCTAAGGTTTTTCACCAAACGTATATCGTTCCAGATTCTAAAGCGCTCGATAGCATAGATAGTCATCTAAGCTTCGATTATCAAGGACTTAAGATTTTATACATTGGTAGGTTAGTCAAGAGAAAGGGAATCAGAAAGCTGATAGAAGCCTGCTTAATTCTCAAGCGTCAAGGACTGACAGACTATACGCTAATCTTAGTAGGCGATGGTGAGGAGCGAAAGGCGCTTGAAAATTTTATCGAGGAAGCGGGCTTGAGCCACAATGTTATTTTTATCGGCTGGCTTAGCTATGGGCAAATTGGGGCTTACTTCCGTGCATCAGATGTTTTTGTTTTACCCTCGTTTGAAGACACGTGGGGCGCTGTTTTGTTGGAGGCTATGGCATTTGGCAAGCCGGTAATTTGCTCGAAAATGGCTGGGGCCTCCGAGATAGTTTTCGAGGGTAAGAATGGGTTTACGTTTGATCCTTACGATTCAAGTGAGCTGGCTGAGAAACTGTCTATGTTTTTTAAGTCACCTGACTTGGTAGAGAAGATGGGTTGTCAAGCGAAGGCGATAGTCTCCGATTATTCTCCCAAGAGGACAGCCGCTTTCTTTTCTGAACTGTCAACATCCCTTTTATCCTCCCCCGCTATCTGAGGCTGCTAAGATCGTGAAGATTCCGATATCTGGCTATGTTTGCCAACCAGACCAGGAATCAGAACCCGGTGTGGGAAGGAATCGCTACAGCAGCTCGCTGCCGTGTCCCCCGCCGCTGACCGGGTTCGCTTTTTGGGTAGGGGTGCCGCGCTCAGACGCTTTGATAGCGCTTTCCGACTGCCGTGTGATGATACACCCTAGCCTGTATGACTCTGGTGGCTGGGCTTGCTTGGCGGCGATCGCCGCTGGCATCGTTCGCCTCCTTAGTCCTGACGAATCGTTCTACGATCTCGAGGAGATGAAGAGGTTTGTCGAAGAGAACTCCGCCGTTCGATCTGCGGAAACTATTTTCCAGAACGTCTAGTTAAAACGTCTCGCTCACACAGCGCAAGCTTCTCTCAGAAAAGTCATGAATACCAAACCGCAGCCGAATAACATCCGAATCGCGTGGCTTGTTCCCTCTGTCAAAGCGGGCGCTTACTTTGGCCCGATTATTTGTGAATGCAACCGTATCTTCAAAGAAACCATTTTCTACACAGGCCAAGTCTGGCCAAACTTTAGTTTGGAAAATCCCGGTGCTCGCCAGGTTCAGGTAGTTGGCAATACCAAGTTTATGGAGTCGGTCAAGGTAGAATCAGGATACAGTCAGGGTTTTATCGTGGCATCTCCGGTGATTGCGCTCGATTTAGTCAAATATCGACCGGATGTTATCATTGCCAGCGCCTTTTCTCTATGGACGCTGATTGCACTGTTGCTCAAGCCGCTCTACCGATGGAAGGTGATCGTCGTCTACGATGGATTTTCGCCCAATACTAGCTACAAGGCTACGAGTTTAAGATCTGTCATTCGCTCTGGCATGGGGAAGGCTATTGACGCCTTTATTGCCAACAACCACGGCGCAGAGAATTATCTTACTCAAACGCTGAAGCTGCCGCCAGACAAAGTGCTGCGCTATCCTTACCTGACTTCGGATATAGAGTCTCTGAAGGGAAAATCCGCCCGGATCGAATCGGCGCAGCCGTTGAAAAAGCCGATTTTCACCTACGTCGGCAGACTGATTGAGCGCAAAGGGGTCAAAGCCTTATTTGCTGCTTGCGCTTTGCTCGAAAAACGAGGCTTCATCGACTATAGTCTGCTGATTATCGGAGAGGGTGACCAGCAAACAGAATTGCAGATGTTTGCCCAGCAGGAAAGCCTGAGCGCGCAGATTGTCTGGACAGGGTGGTTGGAGTACCAGCAGCTAGGAGATTGTTTTCAGCTTGCCGATGTCTTTGTTTTTCCAACTTATGAGGATGTGTGGGGTATGGTCGTTCTAGAAGCAATGGCGTTTGGCAAACCAGTTTTATGTTCCAAATGGGCAGGTGCCATGGAGATGATCGATCCAGGAGAGAATGGCTATCTCTTCGACCCACATCAGCCTGAGACGCTTGCAAAACTGATGCAGCACTGCATTGAGCATCCTGAGATGACTGCTGAAGCGGGGAAGAGCGCAGAGAAAGCAGTTTCTCAGTATTCGCCTACAGCGACTGCTCGGACAATTGCCAGTCTCGCTACCGCTTTACTCTCCTAAAATTGACAGAGGTGATAGAACTGTTGATGTATCTAGTACGAGCGATCTCCGAATCCCTATGAAAATTCTGATATCTGCCTATGCTTGCGAACCAGACCAGGGGTCAGAACCCGGTGTCGGCTGGAATTTTGTCCATGAGATGGCAAAGCACCACGAGCTTTGGGTGCTGACTCAATCCGATGGGCGTGAGGCGATTGAAAAAGAACTCCAGGAGCGCCCGGATCCGAACCTGCACTTTGTTTACTTTGACCCCTTTGGCTGGCAGCTTGATCTTTGGGAGGCGACGGCTGAAATTCAGCTGCACGACTATCTCTGGCAGATACAGGCTTATTTTATGGGGCGATCGCTCCACCGGCAAGTCCAGTTCGATATTGTTCACCATGTCACCTTCGTCAAATACTGGAGCCCCAGCTTCCTATCTTTGCTAGATATTCCCTTCCTTTGGGGGCCAGTCGGTGGCGGAGAAGCTGCGCCTAAGTCTTTTTGGAAGGATTTTAGCTGGCGAGGAAAAGTGTACGAAACGCTGAGAGGACTAGCGCAGAGATTAGGAGAACTAGATCCCTTTACGATTGCTACCGCTAGGCGCTGCGTTCTCGCTCAAGCTACTACAGAAGATACTGCCAAGCGACTCAGGCACCTGGGCGTTCCCCGGCTCGAAGTGTTCTCCGAGGCAGGACTCTCACGCCAAGATCTCGCTGACCTTGAACAGTGTTCGCTGCCCGACGCTGCGCCGATTCGCTTTGTCAGTAGCGGTCGCCTGCTGCACTGGAAAGGCTTTCACCTCAGCCTGCGCGCCTTCATTCAAGCCAATCTCCCAAACGCCGAATACTGGATTCTAGGGGATGGCCCCGAGAAGGAAGCGCTGCAAACGCTAGCGGCTGCTTCGCCCGCTGCTGACCGGATTCGCTTTCTGGGCAGGGTGCCGCGCTCAGCCGTTTTAAAAGCACTTTCCGATTGCCATGTGATGATGCACCCTAGCCTGCATGACTCCGGCGGTTGGGCCTGCTTGGAGGCGATGGCCATTGGCCGTCCGGTAATTTGCCTGAACTTGGGTGGTCCTGGCGTACAGGTGACAGAGCATACTGGCATTAAAGTAGAAGCGAGCGATCCACAGCAGGCAGTGACTGATATTGCGGCAGCGATCGCCCGACTGGCTAACGATAGAGCGCTGATTGCACAGCTCGGACAAAACGCCCGAGAACGGGTTGAGACATTTTTTGCTTGGCAAAGCAAAGTCAAGGTAACCGCCGATCTCTATCAAAAACTTGTCAATGCTAGTCGCTAAGAGCCCCCATGAAGCACACTCTGGTTGAACTGCTTAGAGCCTGGAGAAACACAATCGGCATAAAGTTTGCCGTTCGTAAAAATGTCGCTATTGGCCGCAATCTGCATGTTGGTCCCGGCAGCATTATCGAAGCCCCGATTCGCTTGAAGATCGCAGATGATGTCTACATCGGCAAATATTGCACGATTGAATGCGATGGCTACATCGGCAACAACGTTCTAATCGCAAACAATGTAGGACTAATTGGCCGCTACGACCACGACTTCAGTACCGTTGGTGTTCCTGTCCGGCAATCGCCCTGGATCGGCGATCCTGACTACAGTGGTAAAGGGAAAAATCTGACGATCCAGATTGAAGATGACGTGTGGATTGGCTACGGTTCCACCCTATTGACTGGCATCAAAATAGGTCGAGGCGCTATTATTGCAGCCGGTTCAGTGGTCAGCCGCGACGTTCCGCCCTACGGCATTGCCGTAGGCAACCCCGCTCAGGTCAAAAGATATAGGTTTACTCCGGATCAAATTAAAGAACATGAAAAGCGGCTGATTCCATGCCAATCTACCGACCTCAAACAGAGTTCTCATCCTGAGACCTCTGAGATACCGTCATTTAAGCAGTAAGCTCTCATCCTGTCTGAGTATTGAACCTATAGAAGCACTCCACTCGGTTTAAACATGAGTTACCAAGCGTACAATGTCGCCAGGTTACACGCTAGAGACCTGGTCTTTCGTCTAAAGTCCGCTCAGAGAAACCTTCTAAGCGGAGGTCGCAGATGCCAGCCGCTGATTATCTGTAACTCATATCCTAAAAGCGGTACCCACCTGCTCTATCAAATTCTCTATTCGCTGCCGGACGCTATCAAGTGGAACGATATTGTGTCTGTTCAGGCGCTTTGCGGCACCATGAATACAGCCGATCATCTTCGCTGGAAGATTGGCGCGGCGCCAGATGGTTCGATTGTGCGATCGCACCTCATGTACAGCAACGAGATCCGCTCGATTCTAGCCGCTGAATCTTGCAAACAGCTCTTCATTTACCGAGACCTGCGAGACGTGGCAGTATCTCATGCCCGTTGGGTACTCAAAGAACCTCAAATATTTCTTCACGACATCTACAGTCAGATGGCCTCTTTTGACGAGCAGCTTATGAGCACCATTGAAGGCGTCCCTATCGGGACGCCCTTCGGCTCTAACCTATCGCAACCCAATATCGGCCAAGACTTCTCGCGATGGGCGGGCTGGATCCAAGATCCTGACACGCTCGCTATCCGATTTGAAGACTTGGTTGGCGAACGCGGCGGTGGTGATGAAGAAAAAAGACTTTACATCGTCTCGCAGATTTTAGACCATCTTGAAGTTAGTCTCTCACCTGCTGAAATAGCATCTCAATTTTCCTCGAATGCCATGAATCCTGGCGAATCACACACTTTTGTCAAAGGCGGCAAAGGGAAAATTGGCGGGTGGAGAGAGTTCTTCACTTCAGCGCATAAGGAGGCGTTTAAGAAAGTGGCTGGTGATCGCCTGATTGAGCTGGGATACGAATCTGACTTGGAATGGTAAAGAAGAATGATGCTAGCGCGGTGGCGATCGCCCATATTCTCTTTTCCGGCCTGTCATGGGTGCTACCGACAATCAGTGTGACACAACATAAGCAGCAGGATCCTGTGCGAAGATTTACCTGGCAAGATAATCTTGCAGGGCCTTGACGGTTAGCTTATTCTCTTTGAGAGATTCAATGGCAGCCAGGGTTGCTCTGGCACCGGCAATGGTCGTGACAATCGGAATTTTATATTCGAGCGCACTGCGGCGGATAATGCGGTCGTCTTCCTGAGCAGCTACGCCCACCGGGGAATTGATCAGCAGATGAATTTCTCGGTTCTTGAGGGCGTCGCCAACGTGAGGACGACCCTCGTAAATCTTGAGCACAGGCTTGACGGCAATACCTGCTTGATGGATCGCCTGGTAAGTGCCGCTGGTGGCAATCAGCGTAAACCCCAACGCGGCAAAGCCTTTGGCAATCGGCACGACGGCTGCCTTATCGCGGTCGTTGACAGAAATAAAGACGGTGCCTTCGCTGGGCAGGCTCTGACCGGCGGCGAGTTCGGCTTTGGCGTAGGCCAACCCAAAGGTGGTGTCAATACCCATCACTTCGCCGGTAGAGCGCATTTCTGGGCCGAGCAGAATATCGGTGCCCGGGAACTTATTGAAGGGGAAGACGGCTTCTTTGACCGAGGTGTGAGTCGGGATGATTTCTTCAGTAAAGCCTAGTTCGTCAAGGGTTTTGCCAGACATCAGGCGGACGGCGACTTGGGCGAGGGGTACGCCAGTTGCCTTGGAGACAAACGGGACTGTTCGTGAGGCTCGGGGGTTGGCCTCGATGATGAAAACCTGATCGCCCTGAATCGCGTACTGAATATTCATCAGGCCGATGACTTTGAGCCGTTTGGCCAGTTTGAATGTCCAGTCGCGGATGGTAGACAGTGCGGCTTCGGAGAGGGTGACCGTGGGCAGCGAACAGGCGGAGTCACCCGAGTGAATGCCCGCCTGCTCAATATGCTCCATAATGCCGCCAATGACAGCTTTGCCGGTGCGATCGCACACCGCGTCCACATCTACTTCCACCGCATTTTCTAAAAATTTGTCGATCAAAATCGGATGGTCAGGCTCGACCTGCACCGCCGTGGTCATGTAGCGCTCTAGATCGGTGTCGGAGTAGACAATTTCCATCGCCCGCCCGCCCAGCACATAGCTGGGCCGCACGACGACGGGATAGCTGATTTTTTGGGCGATCGCCAGCGATTCACCATAGCTGCGGGCCAGACCGTTAGGCGGCTGACGGATATCTAGCTCGCGCAGAATTTTCTCGAACCGCTCCCGATCTTCAGCAGCGTCGATCGCGTCGGGAGAGGTGCCCCATATCTGCGTTTTCAGCTTGTCGGCTTCCGGGCCGTCTGCCATCTGCTGAAGGTAGTTTTGTAGCGGCACGGCAAGCTTCAGTGGGGTTTGGCCGCCAAACTGGATGATCACGCCATCGGGATTTTCGGCTTCGATGATGTTGAGCACATCTTCTTTGGTCAGCGGCTCAAAATAGAGGCGATCGCTCGTATCGTAGTCAGTTGAGACCGTTTCCGGGTTGGAGTTGACCATGATGGTTTCATAGTCGTCAGCTTGCAGGGCAAAAGAAGCGTGGCAGCAGCAGTAGTCAAACTCAATGCCCTGGCCAATCCGGTTGGGGCCACCGCCCAAGATCATCACCTTGCGGCGATCAGAAAGGATGACCTCGCTCTCGTCTTCGTAGGTGGAGTAGTAGTAAGGCGTCAGCGATTCAAATTCGGCGGCGCAGGTGTCGACCATTTTGTACACTGGCACGACGCCGAGAGACTTGCGATAGTCTCGCACCGTATCTTCAGAGGTCTTGGCGGCATAGGCGATTTGCTTGTCGCTAAAGCCTTCTTGCTTGACCGCCAGCATTTGAGCCTTGGTGATGTCGGGTAGCGGCGTGCGCTTGATCATTTTCTCGACCGTCAGCAGCAGCTTGAACTTGTCGAGAAACCAGATGTCAATGGCCGTCAGCTCATAGATTTCCTCCACCGTAAGGCCGAGCTGCATGGCGTGGCGAATGGCAAAAATGCGCTCAGGATGAGGGCGGCGCAGATTCGACTGGACTTGAGAGAGGGTGGGCAGCTTTTCGGGGCCATCACAGCCCCAGCCCGCGCGGCCGGTTTCGAGCGATCGCAGCGCCTTTTGAAACGACTCATTAAAAGTGCGCCCAATCGCCATCGCCTCGCCGACCGACTTCATTTGCGTGGTCAGGGTAGAAGAAGCACCCGGAAATTTCTCAAAGGCAAAGCGCGGAATTTTGGTGACGACATAGTCAATCGTCGGCTCAAAGCTCGCGGGCGTCTTCTTCGTAATATCGTTAGAAATTTCATTCAGCCGGTAGCCAACGGCGAGCTTAGCGGCAAATTTGGCAATGGGGAAACCTGTTGCCTTAGAGGCCAGCGCCGAGCTGCGAGAAACCCGAGGATTCATCTCAATCACAACCACCTCGCCGTTCTCAGGATTCACCGAAAACTGAATATTAGAGCCGCCCGTTTCGACCCCAATCTCGCGAATGATTTTAATTGAGGCATCGCGCAGCCGCTGATATTCCTTGTCTGTGAGGGTCTGAGCCGGGGCAACTGTAATCGAGTCGCCCGTATGCACGCCCATCGGGTCAATATTTTCAATCGAGCAAATAATCACGACATTATCGGCTAGGTCGCGCATTACCTCTAGCTCGTACTCTTTCCAGCCCAGCAGAGACTGCTCGACTAGAATCTGAGAGACCGGGCTTGCATCTAGACCCGACCGGGAGATGGTTTCAAACTCTTCCTGGTTATAGGCAATGCCGCCGCCGCTGCCACCCATCGTAAAAGCCGGGCGAATGATCAGCGGATAGGTGCCGATTTGCCTAGCAATGCCCCAGGCTTCATCCATGGTCTCAGCCAGCCCTGAAGGACATACGCCAATCCCAATCTTGATCATCGCCTCTTTAAAGAGCTTGCGGTCTTCTGCCTTTTCAATTGCCGCGAGCTTTGCCCCAATCAGCTCTACGCCATATTTATCGAGCACACCGCTCTTGGCGAGATCGACCGCCAGGTTCAGCGCAGTTTGACCGCCCATGGTCGGCAGCAGCGCGTCGGGCCGCTCCTCGGCGATAATTTGCTCCAGTATCGGTACGGTCAGCGGCTCTATGTAGGTGCGATCAGCAATTTCTGGGTCGGTCATAATTGTCGCCGGATTGGAATTGACCAGGACGACTTCATAGCCTTCTTCTCGCAGCGCTTTACAAGCTTGAGTGCCTGAATAGTCAAACTCACAGGCTTGGCCAATCACTATCGGGCCAGAGCCGATGAGCATTATCTTTTTAAGGTCGCTGCGACGAGGCATAAGGCAGTAGTGGGGGCGTAAAAATCCCACTTATTTTAGAGGCTTTTTGGAAAAACTTTAGACTCACAGCTAGCTGAATCTTTGAAGATGATAAAAATTCCTAATAACAGGAAGCCATCGAAAGAGCAGATTACGTAATAGACTGAGGAGGTCTTTACTAGTAATTATTGTCAACAAGCGTCAGTGACTTCCAAAACTATGAAAACAACCAGACGGCAGCTATGGGGTATCGCGCTCTTTTTATCAATGGGAATTGCTGCCTGCCAGAGCCCATCGAACCAGCCCTCCGCTTCTGATACCACCGGCGACGAAGTAATCAATCTCTATTCAGCCCGACATTACGATATCGATGAAGAGCTGTACGACGAATTTACCGCCGAGACAGGCATTCGGGTAAACGTCTTAGAAGGTGAGCCAGACGAGCTGATCGAGCGGATTACCAATGAGGGCGAGCAGAGCCCGGCAGATGTATTTGTCGCAGTCGATGCGGGCAGGCTTTGGCGTGCCCAGGAAGCCGGAATTTTTCAGCCGGTAGAGTCTGAAGTGCTTAACAGTAAGGTGCCTGAAAATCTGCGTGAGCCCAACGGTCTGTGGTTTGGTCTGACCACGCGGGCACGGGTGCTGGTGTACAACCCTGAGAATGTTGATCCCAGTGAGCTTTCAACCTACGAAGATTTGGCCGATCCGCAGTGGAAGGGGCGAGTGTGCGTCCGCAGCTCTGGCAATGTATACAACCAATCTTTAGTGGGCTCCATGGTCGAAACGGACGGGGCGGAAGCCACCGAAAAATGGGCCGAGGGGCTAGTGGCCAACTTTGCCAGGCAGCCCGAAGGCGGGGACACTGACCAGATCAAGGCAGTGGCAGCAGGGCAGTGCGACGTGGCGATCGCCAACCACTACTACTGGGCTAGAATGGCCAAATCTGACGACCCCAGCGACCAGGAAGCCGTGGCAAATACAGCCGTCTTCTTCCCAAATCAAGCAGATCGGGGTACCCACGTCAATATCAGCGGCATTGGGCTGGTGAAGAGCGCGCCCCATCCAGAAAATGGGATTGCCTTCATGGAGTTTTTAGTCAGCCCCGAGGCACAGAAGGTCTTTGCCGAAGGCAACAACGAATATCCCGTAGTAGACGGCATTGAGCTAGAGCCGATTGTCGCCGAGCTGGGTGACTTTAAGGTGGATGAAGTCAACGTCGCTTCTTACGGACGCAACAACCCCGAAGTCAATGAAATCGTCGACCGTGCCGGTTGGCAGTAGGTTGGGTTAGGCTCTGTGCAACCCAACGCCCTTCACGCAGCTCTCCCAGATATTTCTCTCCCCATGATTTTTACCATTCCTGAATTGTTCTCACCGGCAGACGCGGCAGCGCTATGTGAGCAACTAGCCTCTGCCGAAATGATAGACGGCAAGGTCACGGCGGGCTGGCATGCCAAAGCTGTCAAGCACAATCAGCAGCTGGACTCAAAACAGGCGGCCGCAAAGCCCTTAATCGACCAGGTACGGCAGGCGATATTAAAGCACCCGCTGTTTCAGGCAGCGGCGCGGCCCCATCGGGTGCATACCATTCGCTTCAACCGCTATAGCGACGGGATGTCCTACGGACGGCATACCGACAACGCGCTGATGAATGGGTTTCGCTCAGACCTGTCTTTTACGCTGTTTTTGTCTGACCCGGGCAGCTACGAGGGTGGTGAATTGGTGGTAGAAGGGGTCGATAGTGAGCGGTCTTACAAGCTGCCGGCGGGATCGGCGCTGGTGTATCCCTCTTCTAGCCTGCATCGGGTAGAGGCAGTGACCAGCGGCGTCCGCTGGGCGGCGGTAGGCTGGGTACAGAGTCAAATTCGCGATCCCAGTCGGCGTGAAATATTGTTTGAGCTAGATACTGCCAGGCGATCGCTCTTTAGCCAGTACGGCAAGACCGACGAATTTGACCTGATTACCAAGAGCCTGACCAATCTGATACGGCAATGGGTGGAGTAAGTTGGACTGTCTAATGAGAATAGATCTTACAATCTAATAGCGTATAGTAGAGAAAGCCTCTATTGAAACTGACATGCAATAGCTGGCCACACAGATTTTTCCGACCCTTTCGCTCAATCAATCCTTTTCAATCAATCAATCCCTATGGTGTCATCTGCCTCTGTCTTAGCCTGTCGGAACATTACTAAGCGCTATGACAAAGCGGCACCACCGGCGGTAGATCGAGCGGGCTTCGTCTTACATCAGGGAGAACTGCTGGGGTTGCTAGGCCCCTCTGGCTGCGGGAAAACGACTTTGCTGCGGTTGATGGCCGGGTTTGAAACGCCTGAAACTGGAGAAATTTCGCTGGTAGGTCAGCAGGTGTGTGGTTCTGGGCAGTGGGTACCGCCAGAACGGCGACAGGTGGGCGTTGTTTTTCAAGACTATGCGCTGTTTCCCCATTTGGACGTACTGGCGAATGTGGAATTTGGGCTGAAGCAGCTCTGTCGGCGCGGGCAGCTCGCCCACAAGCAAATTCATTCGCTCGCCCACGAAGCGCTTCAGCTCGTAGGACTCGCAGGCATGGAGAAGCGCTATCCGCACGAACTCTCTGGCGGGCAGCAGCAGCGGGTGGCCCTCGCCAGAGCCTTAGCGCCCCGACCGCCTTTAATTCTGCTGGATGAGCCATTTAGCAATCTGGATGTGCAGGTGCGGCTGTATCTGCGCCAAGAGGTGCGTGACATTCTCAAAGGTATTGGGGCGTCGGGCATTTTTGTCACGCATGACCAGGAAGAGGCTTTGGCGATCGCCGACAAAGTCGCCGTCATGCAGGCCGGACGTCTCGTGCAGCTCGATACCCCCGAAAATATCTATCAGAACCCGGTCTCGCGGTTTATCGCTGAGTTTGTGACGCAGGCAAACTTTTTGCCGGCGGTGCAGACGGCAGACGGCTGGCAGACAGAAATTGGCCGGGTCGGACGGAGCGGGGGCAACGTGGGCTCTGAGCAAGGCGATCTAATGATCGCTCAGGAAGATTTGCAGATCACTGCCGATGAAATGGGAACGGCTGTAATCCAAGGACGGCAGTTCTTGGGCCGGGCATATCAGTACAAGCTGCGCTTGCCCTCTTCACAGGTGCTGCGGGTGCGAACTGGCTCGGCTCAGCGGCTTTCCGTCGGGACTCGTGTCCGAGTCAGCATTGAAGCCGACCGGGTCAGATTCTTCCCGAACGAGAATCTGCCAGTTGCAATAGAGCAGTCACGGCAAAAGTCTGCTGCTTAAGACCGCCCGACAACTGCCAATCAAAACCCTATTTCCTATCCCCCATTCCAGCCAGCGCACCGGTTAGCCCCACTCCAACTCAACCGTTCCTACCAGCGCTAGATGACTCCAGCAAACGGCGCGTCCTACAGTACTGCTTTAGAGGCTGCTTGGACAATAGGTATGAACTATTCTCTAGTAAATGACTTGTTTGGGAGTTGGGAAGCTATCCTTCACACCCTAATAACCGGAACGCTGACATACTTTGGTCTGATTGTCTGGCTACGCATATCCGGCAAGCGGACGCTATCGAAATGGAACTCTTTTGATTTTGTCGTAACTGTTGCGTTCGGTTCGGTTCTAGCGAGTGCGCTACTCACCAGCAGCACATCATTCGTTCAGGCCATGGTCGGCGTTGGACTGCTGGTGGGATTTCAGTTCTTGCTCACCTGGCTCTCAGTGCGCACAGCCACAGTCCAGCGGCTAATTAAGGCTGAACCTACGCTGTTGCTCTTTAAAGGTGAGATGCTGGACACGACACTCAAGAAAAAGCGAATTGCCAAAGGAGAAGTCCTCGCCGCGATTCGAACCAACGGGCATGGTCAAGTCGAAGCGATTGACGCGGTCGTGCTAGAGACCGATGGCAGTGTCAGTGTTATCCCGACGCTAAAGTCCGGTTCAGCACTCAAAGATGTAGAAGGCTTTTCAGAACGCTTTTCCCTAGGCCAATAGCCGCCGTTAAGTAGGGCCATCTTCCTGAGAACCTTCAAGCGACCGCCACAGGCGCAGAACTTCGGCCACTGACCAGGCTTGAGCGTAGGCACCTCTCGGTGTGAATGGTTCATTGCCGTCAAAAATTTCGTTAAGGGTGCCGACACAGCCAGCCTGTAGATGGTGCACCAGGGGCGTGAGAAAGCCGCGAGCGAGCACTCAGGCGGAAGGGTGATCGCTTTCGAGGGCGGCGATCTCCTCCAAGCTAAGTCCGGTCGCTCGAGCGATGTCTGCCGAAGGCAACTTTCCTATCAGCGATCGCCCCACCGCAATCTTTGCAAGCCTTTCACCTCTTTCGATACCGATTTGCTCGCCTTCTGCGCGGCCTTCTGCGCGGCCTTCTGCGCGACCTTCCGCGCGGCCTTCTGTGCGGCCCTGAGCTTGACCGAGCAGTACCGCATTTCGACTGTCGTGAATCAGCATTGACTGGTCATCCAAAATCTCCATTTCCTCACGGGTCAGCAGGCTTTGACGCGCTACCTCAAAGGCATTTTGAATCGCGGGCTCTCTTTCTAGGCTGGCCGGGATCGATTCTAAACGGTTGGCCTCTTTCAAGAAGTAGAGCCATTTGTCGGTCAGCGTCTCTAATTCGTCTGGCCCCTTGCGGAACTTGGGCAGCTCTGCAAAGACCAGCTCAATGTCGTCGCTGTAGTCCGTCAGGTCGTCTTTTTCTTTGAGGCGATAGCGAGAAACAACTTTGCCTGTCGGCTCAAACATTTCAAAGTCGGTAATCGTCAGCGCAATCACCGGGTTCAGCAGCGCGTAGTCGTCGCCTACCTCAAGCTGAATCGAAAAGGCTTTAGCCGCGTTGTAGAGAACGCGCTTTTTGAAGCCCAGCACGTTGAGCACCTGCATCTCAAT
>JBARVU010000291.1:0-7510 GCA_049646425.1 Phormidesmis sp.
GGGTACCTATCTAATTGTGGGTTTTTGGTTCAATCAGTCGCTGGTGGTTACCGGGGCGCGAGATGCCTTTTTGACCAAGCGGGTGGGCGATCTGATTTTACTGATGGGGGTGCTGGCGCTTTATCCACTGGCAGGTACCTGGAACTTCAGCGAGCTGGCCGCGTGGGCCCAGGCAAATCCGTTAGTCGGTCAGACGCAGCCGCTGACGCTAGCCCTGATTGGCGCGGCACTGGTAGCAGGGCCGGTGAGTAAGTGCGCTCAGTTTCCGCTGCACCTGTGGTTAGACGAGGCGATGGAAGGCCCCCTACCGACGACCATTCTGCGTAATTCGGTGGTAGTGGCAACGGGTGCCTGGGTACTGGTAAAGCTGGAGCCGGTGATTGCGCTTTCGCCTTGGGCTTCCGGATTGGCCGTTACGATTGGTGCGGTGACTGCTCTTGGTGCCAGCTCAATTGCCGCCGCTCAGATTGATATTAAGCGGGTTCTCTCCTATCTAGCCAGCGCCTATATGGGCCTGATTTTTCTGGCAATTGGGGCGGGCCAGACGACGGCAGCGCTGTTGCTAGTGCTGACCTATGCGGTGGCGACGGCGCTGCTGCTGATGAGTACGGGGTCTATCATTCTCAACGTGATCACTCAGGACATCACTCAGATGGGCGGGCTATGGAGCCGCCGACCGATTACAGGACTGTCGTTTCTAGTGGGTACTGCGGGACTGGTGGCCCTGCCGCCTTTTGGTGGGTTTTGGTCGCTGATGGCCGTGCTCGAAGGACTTTTGCAGAGTCAGCGGTGGGGCTTGATTGGCGTGGTAGTGGCTGCGAATGGAATGGCGGCGTTTGCACTGGTGCGGATGTTTGGCCTGATTTTTGCGGGCGATCGCACCCCCATGACCGCTCGTGCCCCCGAACCGATCTGGCTGATTGTGGTGCCGATGACGCTGATGGCCGGACTGACCCTGCACGCCCCGCTGGTGATCAGAGAGCTGTCGCTATACCCGGCTGACCTTCACCTAAACTGGGCCTTGGGCTGGACGCTGTTTTTGTCGAGCGCTGCGGGGATAGCGATCGCCAGCGCATTCTATGTTTTCCATCGGGTTGAGAAGCCCGCTAAGCTGCTGCCGTCTGGGCTCAATCAGCTATTGGCCTACGACTTTTATACGACTAAGGTGTATCAGTTTACAGCGATTGGCGCAGTCGATCTGCTCTCTCGGCTCACAGATTGGTTAGATCGCTACGTCGTTGACGGTCTGGTGAACTTTGTGGGCATCTCATCGCTGTTCAGCGGCGAGGCATTGAAGTATGTCAACACTGGCAAGCTTCAGCTCTACGCCCTAACGATTGCCTTCTTTGTGGCGGTGATGGGACTTTACCTCACTTTGAACTATGTGCCTAAGCTTTTGCCGGTCTAATCCTGAAACTATCTATCTTTGAACTCGCTACTCCTTTACCTGCCCTCTTGCTGAACCATGCTAAGCACTCTCATCTGGCTACCCATACTGGGTGGTTTGCTCATTGCCTTTCTTCCGGTTAAGCTCACCGCTCGTCAGTCCCGGCTTTCAGCGCTGGTGATCGCCGGCGTTACCCTCCTCTGGACGGTGGTGCTGTTTACCCAGTTCGATATCACCAACGCCGATTTTCAGATGCGGGAGTTTCTGCCCTGGCTGCCTGTGTTGGGGTTGAACTATGACCTTGCCATTGACGGGCTATCGCTGATGATGATCGCGCTCAACAGCTTGCTTACCTGGATTGCGCTATACAGCAGTGCGGTGACGATGGAGCGATCGCGCTTCTTTTACGCGCTCATTCTGTTTGTTAGCGGCGGTGTAGCAGGTGCTTTCTTGGCGCAAAACCTGCTGCTGTTCTTCCTGCTGTTTGAAATTGAGCTGGTGCCGCTTTACTTGCTGATTGCGATCTGGGGCGGCGATAAGCGCGACTACGCGGCAACCAAGTTTTTGCTGTATACCGCAGCCGCTGGTGCCTTCATTCTGGCGGGTTTTCTTGGAGCGGCCTGGCTGGGCGGAGCGGCAGACTTCTCCTACGCGCAGATGCTTCAAATTGAGCTGTCTCAATCGACTCAGGTTGTCTTGCTAAGTCTGCTGCTGATCGGCTTTGGGATCAAAATTCCGCTGGTGCCCTTCCATACCTGGCTACCCGATACTTACGTTGCAGCTTCTCCCTCGGTGGCGATCATGCTCGGCGGCGTTCTAGCGAAGCTTGGCACCTACGGCATTTTTCGCTTCGGCTTAGGGCTGTTTCCCGATGCCTGGGCGCTGCTCTCTCCTTTTCTGGCGGTGTGGGCAGCGGTAAGTGTGCTGTATGGGGCGATAACGGCGATCGCTCAAAAAGACATCAAGCGCATGGTAGCCTACAGCTCCATTGGTCACATGGGCTACGTCATGCTCGGCGGCGCGGCCTTTACCGAACTCAGCATGGTCGGGGCAATCTCTCAAATGGTCTCCCATGGATTGATCCTGGCGCTGCTGTTTCACCTGGTCGGTGTGGTCGAAGTCAAAGTCGGCACTCGTCAGCTCGATCAGCTCAATGGCCTGATGAACCCGCTGCGCGGGCTGCCGGTCGTGAGTGCCCTGCTAGTCCTCAGCGGCATGGCCAGCGCGGGCATTCCCGGGTTAGTCGGCTTCATTACCGAATTTCTGGTTTTCCAGGGAAGCTATAGTACTTTCCCGGTACAAACGCTGCTTTGCGTGGTCGGCACTGGCCTCACCGCCGTTTACTTCGTGATATTGATCAACCGCACCTGCTTTGGCCGCCTCGACAATCAAAAAGCGGACTATGGCAAAGTCAGCCTGACCGAGCAAGTTCCGGCCCTAGTGCTGGCTACGCTGGTGGTCGTGCTTGGCCTTCAGCCTAACTGGCTCGTTCACTGGAGCGCCGCCACGTCAAGATCGCTGATTGCGGCGGTACCGGTTGCTCAACAAACCCAAATTGCCATTCAGCCCGCAACCATCCTTTCCTCTCCAACCCTGCCATGACTACCGCAACCCTGACATCAACCCTGCCCCCTTCCACCCACGAATTTGCCGAGGTGATTCACCGTCTGGAGGCAGGCGGCTCCATGCTGCCCGACACGCCCGACAACCTCAAGCAGATCATTGGCATTTATAAAGCCTACGCCGTGCCGATGGACTTTTACTGGCGCGATCTGCTGTACATCGCCGAGCACGTCTTTCTCAATCCGCTGCCTGCCTTCAAGTACTTCATTTCTGACAAGTATCTCGACCGGCCCAATGCCTATGCGGGGGACAACGCCGACCTGCGGATCTGGCGCGGCGAAGCCGACGCGCATCCAGAGCTAAGAGCCTTTATGGAAAAGGGCGAGATGAAGCGCAAGCTGCCGAAGCTGTTCCATCATCTCTGGCACGACCGGGTGAATATGGAGTTTGCCGAAGCCTGCATGGAGGCGATGCTGTGGCACGAGGATATTAACCCCCGGTTTAACGAGTATCTCGATACGGAGGAGTATCGGCAGAACAGCGACCGGGCCATCCGCGCCTACTTCAAAGGCAACCCGGCCATGCTGGGCCTCTACAAGCTCTTTCCTGACATGTTTTTAGAGCAGGTTAAGAAACTCTCCTACTACGCTAACCTCGGGTTGTTTTGGGAGGTGATGGCCCCTGTCTTTTTCGAGATGAGCGATCTTTACGATGAAGGCAAAATGACGACTGTACCCGAGGCCATGGATTTTTTGGTCAACGGCATTTTCGCCGTAGCGGGCCGCCCAATTTTCCACCATGTCTACATTGACGGCGAATGCTACGAGATTATTCCTAAGTCTCAAGCCTTTACCTGGCTGTATGAAGCGGCTTTGCCCTATGTGGAAGCCGTGTTTTACCGGACGGCTCCCTTCCGAGGCACGAAGTCCTACAACGCCCAGGCAGGACAGGTTCCGGCTGACCAAAAAGACTTTCACTACGGCATTCTCTACGCCGATGTGTTCCCGGTTGGCAGCGCCGGGATTCCGCCGACGTTGCTGATGCAGGACATGCTGCACTTTTTACCCGACTATCTAATCGAGGAGTACGAGAAGCATAGGCGTGGTGAAGACGACATCCTGATTCAGCTTGGGATTACCTTTCAGCGCTCGATGTACAACGTAACTTCAGCGGTGATTCAAGCGCTGCGCTGCGCTTTACTGTATCCGTTAGATGACCCTAATCCTGAGCATCTGAAAGCTAACCGGGCGTTTTTTGAACAGCAGATCGACCGCTTTAAGCGACCCGAGGCGAGACTGCGCGACGTTCAAACTCAAGACTATCGCTAATTTTTTGCTACTAGAGGAGTTGTTATGCCTAGCATTGTCGATATTGCCGTGGGAAACGAAGGGTTTTCTACGCTGGTAGCAGCGGTTCAAGCCGCAGGGTTAGTAGAGGTATTAGCGACTGGTGGCCCTTTCACCGTCTTTGCGCCACATGATGATGCCTTTGCCAAGCTACCGCCTGGAACAGTGCAGACCCTGGTCGATAACCCGCCGCAGCTCGCTCGGATCTTGAAATTCCACGTGGTTTCTGGAACCCTGACCAAAGCCGATCTCGCAGAAAAGGGGACGGTGACTTCGTTAGAAGGATCGCCGATTCCGATCCGGGTAGGAGAAAATTTTGAGGTGAAGAATGCGACGGCGATCGCAGCTGATATCGAAGCCGACAACGGCATCATCCACGTCATCGATACGGTGATTTTGATGGGATGAGCGTAAACTCAAGGGAGCTGCTACCGACGCTTGAATGAAACGCTTCTCCAACATTGCTGCCGCTGTCTGCTTGCTATTAGCGATAGGGCTTACGGCGCTAGCCCTGCTAACGAGTTACTACGGCTGGTCAGTCTACTTTGAGCTGATATCTCACTTTCAGGTGCAGTACTTTGTGGCCACGCTAATGCTGGCTGTGGTTACGCTGTGCTTGCGACGGATGCGTTTAGCGCTGCCGATTCTCTTTTGCAGTGCGGTACTGTCAGCTCAGGTTATCCCGTGGTATTTGCCGCTGGGCGATCGCGCTGATGCCGCTAACTACCGAGTGCTAAGCGCCAATCTCAACAGAGGCAATAGCGATGCAGCGCGAGTACTAGAGTGGGTGGAAACAGAGCAGCCCGACCTGGCTTTGTTTATGGAAGTGAACGAGCAGATGGCAGAGGAGCTAACGGCTCTAAAGGCCAGACTGCCCTATTCATCTCAGTCAAAAGACGCTGAAGAGCTAGGTATGGTGCTCTACAGCAAAGTGCCGCTGAGCGATCTTCAGCTTGAGAGATTTGGCACGGAGTCGATCAATCTGACGGCTCAGATGCAGGTTGCAGGGCAGCCGGTGTCGCTGGTAGCGATCCATCCGCTGCCGCCTTTTGAGGGGGAGTATTTTCGCGATCGCAACCGCCTCTTCTTAACCGTCAGTGAGTATGTGCAGGCCCAAAGCGACCCCGTCCTGCTGCTAGGCGATCTCAACATCACCATGTGGTCACCCTACTATCGCTCACTGATTCGGCAAAGCGGCCTCAGAAATACTCGCCGAGGAATGGGCATTTTACCCACCTGGCCCGAGCAACCTATTTTCGGGTTTTTGAGCAATCAAAAAGCGCTGCTCAAACTAATCCAAATTCCCATTGACCACTGTCTGACCAGCCCCGACCTGACAGTTGCCGATATGCACGTTGGTGCTGACATCGGCTCCGATCATTTGCCGATAGTCGTCGATTTCTCACTAGCGGGTTGAATCAAGCTCTCACACCTTCATTGAGTTGCGATGATACTGTGTCCCATCCAATAGAGGCTATGGAAATTCTGTATCTATGCCCTCCCACATTTGGGAGAGAGGCAAGGTCTGTCCGTCAAGAGCTTCTTTTAGCCCTTGCGTAATTCCTTCAATTACTTCCTCTGTAGGCGTTTCGTCAGGGTCTTTAGCTTCGAATTCTAGAAATTCAATGAATTGCACTACCTGGCTCGGTTGCTCAAGGGGGCATCTGTCGGATTTTTTGGATCGCTATTTCTAGAGTTAGCATGGCGGTCTTTAGGGAATGCGGGTCTTCTTTGAGTCTAGCAAACGAGGCAAGAACTGAGGGTTAAGTACAGGTGTACGCTTGAAAAAATACGAGTCTATTCAGCTCGCTGGATAAGTAGTCGGCTATGCGGCTTGGATTGACTCAGCGTAGTGCCAGTGGCCGCTTTCTTTATCGCAAATGATGAGGCGATTGATGGCTCGCAATCATCCGCTAAAATAAATACACAGAACACAGAAAACTTATCTTAGCCAAAGCGGCTCCTTATCCATAAAGCAAGCTATGTCACAAATAACCATCACCGAGCTACCAGAAGCTTTCCAAGCGCTTCTGCAAGAAGCGGAGAAAACTGACACGCCGCTTACTATCTTGAAAGAAGGACAACCTTTTGCTATCGTCTATCCCGCTAAGAAGGCTGAAACTCGACCAGCACCAGGATTTAGAGAGGGCAGCGGAAAGATTCTAGGAGACATAGTATCCCCTATAGACCAGCCTTGGGAAGTTCTACAGTGAAGATATTGCTAGATACTCACATCTGGCTTTGGTACTCGCTAGATTCTAAACGTATTTCACCTGAGCTTTTAGCTAAAATAGCAGATACTCAGAATGAGCTATGGCTTAGTCCTATTACCGTTTGGGAAACGTTACTACTGTCTGAAAAGGGACGAATATCGCTAGAAACTAATGCAGTTGAATGGATCAATCAAACTTTGAAAGAGTTCAAGACACAAGAGGCGCAGCTAAACCATTCAATTGCTGTTCTTAGTCGAGAGATAGAGCTGCCTCATCAAGATCCTGCCGATAGATTTCTTGCGGCAACTGCTATCCACTACGGTCTTACGCTGGCTACAATAGATATCAATCTCGCTAATAGCTCTTTTGTAACAACAATCAGTTAAATTAGAACCAGAAGCAGCTCATTAGACTTCGAGAACGAGTCAGAAAGAAAGCTCTATGCAGCTTGGGCAGATTCGGCGTAGTGCCAGTGGTCGCTTCTTTGCCTCAGATGATGAGGCCGAGTCATTCTAAGCGCTGAAGGTTTGCGGCAATGGCATCAAGTTATTGGGGGTGATTCGGCCTTTGAATTGGGCGCTAACTGATTCTCATCCCGGCAGAGAATAATGGGACGCTATTGTAGCCTGATGCACGTCAGGCTACAATAGATATCATGATTAAATCAGTCAGGCATAAGGGTCTACGAAAGTTCTTTGAGACAGGGACGACTGCTGGTATTCAATCAAAACATGCTGAGCTCTTAGAAGATAGACTTGCAGCCTTGGATACTGCGCAGTCCATTGATGATATGAACATCCCTGGGTATCGCCTGCATCCTCTCAAAGGAAAGCTGAAAGGTCGATGGGCTATCAGCATAAGCGGCAACTGGCGACTAAGGAACGAGGATTTAATAGGATCCAATTCTAAAGCGATTGCGGGCGAGCCACATAGTTCCAGTTTGGTAGGTCGTCATCAAAGACAATCGGCATCTGCTGCTTAAAGTCATCAGTTGCTTTTCT
>JBARVU010000292.1:0-6582 GCA_049646425.1 Phormidesmis sp.
CTCTATAACCGGCGCATCCTGAGAAAGGCAAATTGTGTGAGGGGTCATGACATCTGCCACAGATTTAAACTTCAGCAGCGCTGAGGTCGTGAGTGCTTGTCTGAGGCTTTGACTGGTGACGATGCCCACTAGCTGCCTATCTTCGTCGACAACGCTCAAGTGGCATACCTGCGCTTCCTGCATCCGGGCAAAAACGCTGGCAACCGTTCCTACCTCGCTGGCCGCAATGAGGGCAGGGCTAGTTTTCATCACCGCCGAGACCGTCAATTCATCTGTGGGCTGCTCAGCCGCCACCAACCGAACTAGATCGCGCTCGGTGAAAATGCCCGCTGGCCGCTGCTGCTCAACCACCAGCGCGTAGCTAGATCTGACTCGATGCATCTGACGAGCGGTCTCATTCACCGATAGCCCAGGAGAAACCACGAGCGGAGACAAAATCACGGCTCTATTAAAGAATTCATCACCAGCACTGAGTGAATCTTTGAGCATTTTGTCTTAGCTACCAAGCTAGCCTGATTGACCAAGATAGTTGCCTTTGCGGATACCAAACTCGATCTTACTTTTTAGCTTAGCGCTGAATAGTCAGAGACTTGTGAGGATGATCTTTGCTCGCTTGAACCGAACCGGTCGTATGGAGATAGCGATGCCCGATAGCTATACCTTTGACAACACAAGATTGCGATTGGCTGCTTTGGCCTGTGACAGTGCCCTATCGGCGGCCTGATAGAGCGCCTGCAAGTCAGTCGCATCCTGAGGATACACCGCAATCCCGGCGCTAAAGGAAACCTGTAACCTGTCATCCTCATTGACATTGCAGGCCCGCTGCCAGGCAAGCAGCAGACTGTCCAACTGCTGCTTGCTTTTGGCCCTGTCTACCCCGTACAGGCCCACGATAAATTCTTCACCGCCCCAACGAGCGATCACATCTTTGTCGCGGAACGTGGTTCGCAAGCAAGCGCCAAACCGGCGTAAGAGACGATCGCCCACTGCATGTCCATAGCCTGTATTCACTCGCTTAAAGTTATCAAAATCTATTGCTATCAGGCTCAGCGGCTGACGATAGCGCTCGGCGAGCCCGAGCAGTCGGGTGAGATCTTGAGTCGATTTTGAGCGGTTGGCTACCCCCGTAAGCAGGTCTATCTCCGCCTGCGTTCGCCGACTGCGGGCGCGGGCCAGCCAGGTCGTGATGCGGGCAACCAGCTCTGCGGCCACAATGGGCTTACGAATGTAGTCGTCTGCGCCAATCGCAAAGACCTTTTGAATCGCGTCTGCTTCGGTATGGGCAGACAAAAAGAGTACCGGCAGATCGCTCCAGCGGGGCTGATCGCGGAGCGCCTGACACAGATCAAACCCACTGAAATGAGGCATTTCAATATCGAGGATCACCAGGTCGGGGTTAAATTGCTCAAGCGTTTGCCAAAATTGCTGAGGGTCGCTCAGCAGCCGCATCCGAAATCCCCAGTTGCTCAGTAGCCCTTGCAGCAGCGTCAGCATGGCCGGATCGTCATCGACAATCAGCAGCTTTGCCGCTGGCGTTGCCCTTAGGTCGAGCTTTTGCAACTTTGCTCCTGCTAAGCCCTCTGATCTTTGACCAGGGACTTGTTCAGCCGCTGTCACTGAGACCGATATCTGAGCGGCAGGCGTAATCATCTCCCGCACTTTGGCGATCGCCACTCTCAGTGCTAGCAGCTGCTCACTGCCGAGGGCATCGTGCTCCCGAAAAATACGCTCTATCTGCCGGCACTGGGGGGTCGCTTCAACAAATCCAAAGCTCCCAAGCGAGCCTGCCAGGGTGTGAGCTTCGGACGCGATCGCCTCGTGTACATTCTGCTGATCGCCAACCGGCAGCTCATCCAAGGTTCTGGCTAGGCTCTCTACCCGCTGCAAATAGCTTGCTTGCACCGGCTGCCAGAGTGCTGAGAGATCGACTTCTGGGGTGATCTGAGGAGTTGCTGTGCTCTCAGCTACAGCCGTTGAGGCTTTCTGGGGTGTTTTCCCAGTGTCCTGGCGCGGCACTACCACGGCGATCGCTGGCGAGAGCCGGTACCCCAATCCGTACACCGTATCGATCACCTCAGCGAGCCCGACGGGCTTCAGTTTTTGGCGCAACCCTTTAATATGGGTGCGAATAGCCCCAGTCGTGGGCGCATCGTCAAAGGGCCATACTTTATCGAGCAGCGCGTCCAGGCTAAAAATGCGGCTCGGATTACGCATGAACACTTCCAGTAAGCCGTATTCCTTGGGCGTGAGTACGATGGGCATTTCTTCGCCATTGGCCTGACAGCAGCTTACCTGGGCACTGCTGGGATCCAGCCGCAGATCGCCCCATTCGAGGATGGGGGAGGCCATCCCCTCAGCTCGGCGTAGCAGGGCGCGAATGCGCGCCAGCAGTTCTTCAAAGCCAAAGGGCTTAACTAAGTAGTCATCGGCTCCCGCGTCTAGACCGGCCACCTCATCGGTTTCGCTATCTTTCGTGGTCATGAGGATGATTGGGGTGCGATCGCCCTGATCTCTCAGCGCCTGGCACACCTGCATCCCAGTGCGTTTTGGCAGCATCCAGTCCAGCAGAATTAAGTCGTAGGAAAAGACATCGGCCATCTCCAGCGCCATGTAGCCATCGGCGGCCAAGTCCACCGAGTAGTAATGCGTTTCAAGCAGCTGTTTTACGCTTTCAGCAAAGGCGAGATCATCTTCCACCAGCAGAAATTTCATAGCAACCCAGATGAACGACTGCAAGCAACCATAGTCTCAGTGTAAATGCAGTCGAGATAGCGGCGCGCACCATAATGAAATAATAGTATCGCACAGCAGAAGCCGCTCTACGACGAAAGGCCATAGAGCAGCTTTCTATTCTGTACTATTGCCGCGAGGGGCTGATAGCACGGCCTCAGCTCACCTGGAGATCTGTCGTCAACTGACTGGGATTTTGACTTTCACAGATTTCTCTAATTTTTCTGCTGACTTGGGAATGTTCAGACTGAGCAAACCGTCTTTGTAGTCAGCGACTACCTGATCTTTAACAATGGGCGATGGCATCGGAATGATCCGCTCAAACTTGCCATAGTGGAACTCCGAGCGAAAGCTGCCATTCTCTTTGGTTTTCGACTCCGACTTGCGCTCCCCTTTGATCGAAACCGCCTCATCCATCACTTCAATATCGAGGTCGTCGGCCTGCAGCCCAGGAACTTCCAGCTTGAGGTGAATTTCGCTTTCTGTTTCGTCAATTTCAGCAGAGGTGATGAAGGCGAGCCCGCCCTCACTCATTGGCAGGTTAGAGGTGAATTGCTCCAGCAGGTTGTTCATCTCTTTTCTGAGCGTATCGAGCTCTCCTAAGGGCTCCCAGCGCTCAATACTCCCAAACGGTCGCCAGCGTGTAATTGGCATAACATTACCTCCTAAAAGTGGAACACTTACTCTCTAAACCATAGGCAGAGAAGTTGAGGAAACTGTGAGGAAAATCGCCAGTAGCGCTTTGTAGCGTTCGACATCCCAAACTGACAGATACTGGTCTTCACAGGTTTGTCAAATTTTATTGCTATGCTGCTGGCAGCGGTGAGAAAAGGAACAGAAACAAGATGGCAACCGTCGCCGATATCATGACAGCAGAGGTGGTGACTATTCGCAGCGCTGCCAGGGTAACAGAAGCCATTGCCCTGATGCAGCAGCGGGCGGTCACTGCCCTGATCGTCGAGAAAATTAACGAGTCGGATGCCTACGGTATTGTGACCGCTGGAGATATTGTGGGCAAGGTCATCGCCTTTGGCCGTGACCCGTCTCGCCTGCGGGTGTATGAGGTGATGAGCAAGCCCTGCATTGTGCTCAATCCCAATTTAGGCATAGAACATGCGGCCAGATTGCTGAGTCAAAATCACTTTCACAGCGCGCCCGTCATCCAGGGCAAGCTGCTGGGTATCCTATCCGTCACCGACATTTTGCAGCGCAGCAGCAAAGAAAAACCTCAAGCACTCGTGCTAGCCGACAAAATTCAGCAGGCGACAGAAACGGCCCATCAAATTTGCTATGAAGCCGGGCCAGGATCTGTCGAATGCGCAGAGGCATGGTCAGTCGTCGATGCGCTACAGGCAGAGCTGGCCCGGCAGTCAGCGAGCTCCCTCGATAAAACTGCCTCTGAGACCTTTTGGAATGACTATCCAGAAGCCTTTGAAGATAGAGAATATGACGAGTGGTGCAGCGGATAAAAGACGACGGTTGGCGCTGCCTTTATTCCAGCGCAGATATTTAGAGCGCAGATGTCGTTGCTGAGTAGCGCGATTTCTATTGGCAATGAAAACGTAGGCCCTGGAAAGGTGGCTAGGGAGACAACGTCTCTTGATTGCCATCTTCTTTTTGGCTGATAAAGCAGGGTAGGGCAGCAAATATGAACAGCAGAAGATAGTAAACAGTGCCTGAAACTGGGTCGCGGCTTGACAGGTACTCAGCAAGAGAGAGCCCTCGTAACTGAAGAACAGCACCCACTTCAGCGAACAGTAGCAGTCCCAATGCTGTGAACCCCATGCCTAACCTGGCGAGCAAATCAGGCGGGACTGCCCACCGCCGCACAATCCAAGCAGCGGCCCCAACCATCACAATGAGCATGAGAGGCATTTCTATTAGCTCAGCAGCTCTAGTCCCAAACCGAGGAACCGCCCATAGGACGCGGACAATACCCAGCGCAAAGCCAGCTGAGAACACCATTAGAAAATAGAACAAGCCTGCTCTTAAAGCTATCAAAATCATAGAACCAACCCTCAAAATTCAATCACTACACCAAACTTGGTGGACGATAGCCTAAGTCTCTGATCAGCTGCCCTTGAAAATGCTCAACCGCCTCAGACTGAGGAACATCGTAAGAAAGAATAGCGACGCAATGACGGTTCGTCACATCCATCAGCTCGCAATATGGTCAGGGTCTGCGCATTTTGCGGTGACGTTGTAGACAATGTCTCGTTCTGTCAGGATGCCGTATGCGCCCTCTGCGGTCTCCCGCTCAACGATGAGCGATAGCGAAGCGCTGACTTGTCAGTTCGCACCTGGTTTTTCTGCATGAGTGCAATTGCCCGCGTCACCTTGGCAGAGCTGCGAATAGTCAGTACTTCGGGGGTCATAATGTCGGCAGCAGTTGGCATGGTCAGTCTCCTTGGGTGAGCGATCCCATTGCGAGAAGAAAATTCATCGCGATTAGAGCCATCGTTTAATCAATGTGTCTCATTTATCGCCGATAAATGTGAGGAAAATGTGAAGAGGAAACAACGCGAATAGATGGCCCATCTGAGCTTTTCTGGCGAAGTAGGCATCGCTGCGTCCTCACAATTTCTTCAAAAGATTCTTTTATACTGAAGCAAAATAAATAGGAGAAGACTTACCATGCTGAATAAACTTTTAGTCGCGATTGACGAATCAGCCGCTAGCGACTGGGCATTCGAGACCGCTCTTGAGCTAGCTGAGGCTCTCAAGGCTGAACTTATCTTAGTTCACGCGCTAGATATCTTTGCGTCCTCTAGTCCTAGAAGCCCCTTTCTATTGGTGGATGCCGACTTGTCGGAGCTGGATAAAAAAGTGCAAAAAGACTACGAATTGAAAATGGCTGAGTTCGTAGGACGGTATGATGCCCTGCTCAAAGAAAAACAGGCAGAGGCAAAGGCCGCCGGAGTGACGGCCCAGTGTATACAGCCTCACGGTCGCCCTGGGCCTGCTATTTGCCAGGCAGCTAGCGATCACAACGTCGATTTGATGGTGGTGGGCAACCGCGATCGCTCTACCCTAAAAGAACTCGTTCCTGGCAGCGTTAGCAATTACATCGTCCATCACGCCCCCTGCTCTGTAACCATCGTTCATTCTGACAGTCAGTCTATGGCCCCGGAGCAGCCTTCAGAACTTTCTCTTGCTAGCATGGTCTAAGGAAGGAAGATATCTTCATGTTCAACAAAATTTTGGTCGCTTTAGATACGAATGAAACCTGCACTCATTTATTTGATCAGGCGCTTGCATTGGCTCAGTCCACCGGGGCTAAGCTGACGTTGCTCAGTGTGCTAACCCCAAGCGGCGACTATGGGATGTCGCTGCCGTATGCTCCAGTGATCACCGGCTACCCGATGACGATAGATGGCGCTACCTGGGAAACTTACCGAAAAGAGTATAGAGAATACCGAGAAAGAGGGCAAAAAATGCTTTCTAGCTGGTGCGACCAGGCGATCGCTGGAGGCGTGCAGGCTGAGTTTGCCCAGGTCAGTGGAGAGCCAGGACGGGTGATCTGCGATTCTCCGTAGGAGAGGCTCTGCCATCGCGCTAAAACCGATAAGGCTGACCTGATCATCGTCGGTAGCCACGGGCGCAGCGGGCTCAGTGAATTTTTGCTCGGTAGCGTCAGTAGCTACGTCATGCATCGCGCCGCTTGCTCGGTGATGGTAGTACGCAGTGAAACAGCTCCTGAGTCGCTACAGGTGGAAGCGAGGGGAACATCTCAGGTATCTGCTGCGTAGCATTTAAGAATTACGACAGTCTTATTTAGCCTGTGGCCGACAATGCCGCGATTGTTCAGGCGACCAGTCGTGGTGAGGATTGTTTGATTTGGCTGGATGATGA
>JBARVU010000293.1:0-39820 GCA_049646425.1 Phormidesmis sp.
CGACCATACCGCTCAAATGTATCGAATCGCGCAGCAGGTGCTGAGCGGCAGCGGCTACGAGCATTACGAAATTTGTAACTATGCAAAACCGGGCTACCAGGCCCGCCACAACCTCACCTACTGGCGCACTCAGTCCTGCTATGGCTTCGGCATGGGCGCGACAAGCTACCTGGAGACGCCACATGGGTACCAGCGAATTGACCGGCCGCGCACGCAGAGTACCTATCGCCAGTGGGTCGAGCGCCTGGTTGAAGAGGGCTACAGCAACGAGCCCATATTGTCAGCCTCAGAGCGGATTCTAGAGCAGATCATGGTGGGCCTGCGGCTGAAACAGGGCATTTCTCTATCCGCAGTTGACCAAGTGCATGGAGAAGAGGGCCTAGGACGACTGTTTGCGGCGCTGGCACCCCACCTGCACAAGGGGTGGGTGATTGCCGAATCACAGGCAGATACGATGAGAGAACAGCAGCAAAGTACAGCAAAGTTCACATCTAACAGCCGAATTCGTCTGAGCGATCCCGAAGGGTTTCTAATGTCAAACGTCGTGATTATCGATGCCTTTAACGCGCTGGAGGCGCTTTGAAACGCCGCCCCTTAACTTTTCCCTTCCCGCTTTGGAGTAAGATATCTCTCTGTATTAAACTTAAACTTTTCGCTAATCCATGCCCAAGGTACTCGTCTCAGACCCTATCGACCAAGCCGGACTGGATATTCTCTCCCAGGTTGCCAGCGTCGATGTTAAAACCAAGCTGCCCTTAGAAGAGCTGATTTCTATTATCCCAGAGTACGATGCCTTGATGATTCGCTCTGGGACGAAAGTCACCAAAGAAGTGCTGGAGGCAGGCAGCAATCTCAAGATTATTGGTCGCGCCGGTGTCGGTGTCGACAATGTTGATGTGCCCTGGGCAACTCGGCGCGGCATTGTGGTGGTGAATTCGCCCGAGGGCAATACGATTGCGGCGGCAGAACATGCGATCGCCATGATGCTCTCCATGTCGCGCTATATCCCGGCGGCGAACCAATCGGTCAAGGCCGGAGAGTGGGATCGCAAAGCCTTTACTGGCGTAGAAGTGTATAAAAAAACGTTGGGCGTGGTCGGCCTCGGTAAGATTGGCTCGCACGTTGCCACCGTCGCCCGGGCGATGGGGATGAATCTGCTGGCGTTTGACCCGTTTATTTCGAGTGATCGCGCCGAAGAACTGGGCTGCCGTCTGGTCGAAATGGACTTTTTGCTGCGCGAAGCCGACTACATTACTCTCCACATTCCCAAAACGCCCGAGACCAAGCACCTGATCAACACCGAATCGCTGGCGAAAATGAAGCCCACCGCCCGCATCATCAACTGCGCTCGCGGCGGCATTATCAACGAAAGCGACCTGGCTCAAGCGCTGAAAGACGGTGTGATTGCAGGGGCAGCCCTAGATGTGTACGAAGAAGAACCGCTCGGCGACTCGGCGCTACGCTCAGTCGACAAATCGCTGGTACTGACGCCTCACCTGGGCGCCTCTACAGCCGAAGCGCAGGTGAATGTCGCCATTGATGTGGCTGAACAAATCCGCGATGTATTGCTGGGCTTGCCTGCTCGCTCAGCGGTTAATATTCCGGGTCTGCGTCCCGATATCCTTGAGAAGCTGCGGCCTTATCTCAACCTGGCCGAAACCCTCGGCAACTTTGTCGGTCAGCTTGCTGGTGGCCGCATCGAAGAACTCAATATTCGCCTGCAGGGAGAGCTTGCCGAAAACGACACCAAACCGATTGTGATCGCGGCGCTCAAAGGACTGCTCTCGAACGCCCTGCAAGAGCGGGTGAACTACGTCAACGCTTCGATTGAAGCCAAGGAGCGCGGCATTCGCGTGGTAGAAACTCGGGATACAACCGCTGAAGACTACACCGGCTCGCTTTATCTAGCGGCCAAAGGGTCTTTGGGCGAGCACTCCGTCACCGGCGTTTTGCTCGGCGGCAGCGAAGTGCGCATTATTGACATGGACAATTTTCCGATCAACGTACCGCCGACTCAGTACATGCTCTTTACTCTGCACCGCGACATGCCGGGAATTATCGGTAAAATCGGCTCGTTGCTAGGCAGTTTCAATGTCAACATTGCCAGTATGCAGGTCGGTCGCAAAATTGTTCGCGGCGACGCCGTCATGGTGCTCAGCATCGACGATCCGCTGCCTGACGGGATTTTAAGCGAGATTAAAAGAGAGCCTGGTATTCGCGATGCCTATACGGTCGCTCTCTAATCCTCGTTCTCTAGTTTTGGTGAAAATCTCTACAGTTGATATGTCAGCCAATCAGTGGTGGGAAGTTGCCGTCAATTGCCCAGTTGCGCTTGAAGACAGCGTTTACTGGCAGTTTGAGCAGCTCAGTAGGAACAGCGGAGGGAACAAAGGGACGGCCAGCCAGCGCCAGGGCAATTCTCCTGAGGAGAGGCTTTGCCAACGCACGACCGTCACCGCCTATTTTCCGACCGCCCAATTCCAACCCTCAGACTTTAAAGGGCTCAAGGATGCTCTGGATCAAACTATCGCGGTTGCAAATTTGACCACCGAAGTCCAGGTCGATTGGCGGATTATCAACGACGAAGACTGGGCGACGAGCTGGAAATCGCACTGGCAGGCGGAGGAAGTGGGCGATCGCCTTCTGATTAACCCCGCCTGGATGGCGCCACCGACCACCGACCGCACGATTCTCACCCTCGATCCGGGCAGCGCCTTTGGCACCGGCGGACATGCCACCACCCAGCTCTGCCTGAAAGCGCTAGAGCAGCAATCTTTAAAGGGCGCAGTCATCGCCGACATTGGCTGTGGCTCAGGGATTCTCTCAATTGTGTCCGTGCTGTATGGGGCAACCCAAGCTTACGCGGTCGATGTCGATCCGCTGGCGGTAAAGGCGACGCGCGCTAACGCCGATCTCAATGGCATTGACTCAGAGAAATTGCAGGTTCAGCTCGGCAGCGTGAGGGAGGCGATCGCCCTCTCAAACGGCCTCGTCGATGGCATTGTCTGTAACATCCTCGCCGAAATCATTGTGGAACTGATTATCCCTCGCCTGAGTGAGCTAGCGAGTCCGAACACCTGGGGCATCCTCAGCGGTATCCTGACGAGTAAATCCGCCTGGGTCACCGAACATCTGGCGGCTCATGGCTGGCAGGTCACCGACCTCACTTATCAAGACGAGTGGTGCGCTATGACAATATCCCCATGAATGACATCACCCGCTTCGTTGTCAAAGTTATCCTGCTCTCAGCGGCCCTTAGCCTGCTGCTCAAGTACGGTGGACCGCTGTTACCCTTTCAAGCGCCCTATACGCCGGCGACCAATCGAGGATTGAACGGTATCGTTACTGCCATTGTGGTGCTTCCTAGCCTGGCGATAGGCATCGGGCTAGCCAGTCGGTCAACCTGACGGATCAAACCAGCGGATCAACTAGCGGAAGACTGCTCCATGCGTACCGTCGCCGATATCAACGACAAAATTCGTCAGGGCAGAGCCACCGTTTGGACCATCACCGAAGCCAAAGCCCAGATTGCCGAGATGGGCATTCCCCAAGCGGCAAAAACCGTCGATGTGATTACTACCGGCACCTTTGAGCCGATGGAAGGCTCTGGCGCCATCCTCAACTTAGGCCACACCGACCCCCCGATTAAGATCGTCGAATGCCACCTCAACGGCGTATTGGCCTATGCAGGGTTTGGCGCGGTAGATCTATACATCGGGGCAGGGCAGATTGCCACGCCGGGGCGCGATGCCGAAACCGAAGACTATGGCGGCGGCCACGTGATTGCCGACCTGGTTGCCGACAGGCCAGTCGCACTGACGGCGACCGGGCAGGGCACCGACTGCTACCCCAGAGCCAGCTTGGACACGACGATTACGCGCGATCGCATCAACCAGTTTTACCTCTTCAATCCGCGCAACCTCTACCAGAACTTTATTGTCGGGGTGAATGGTGGCGATCGCCCGCTAGCCACCTACCTTGGCCCCTTACAGCCCCGGCTAGGCGCCGCCGTTTACGCCAACAGCGGCGCCCTCTCACCCCTGCTCAACGACCCCGACCTGCAAACCATCGGCATCGGTACCCGCATTCTACTCGGCGGCGGCGAAGGCTACATCGCCTGGGAAGGCACCCAACATTTCCCCCTCCAGCGCCGTCTGCCCAACCGCACCCCCATCGGCCCCGCTGCCACCCTCGCCCTCATTGGCGACGCCAAACGCATGGACGCTCACTGGGTACGCGGCTGCTACTTCAAAGGCTACGGCCCTTCCCTGATGCTCGGCGTCGGCATTCCCATCCCCATCCTCAACGAAGACATTCTCACCCGCTGCGCCGTCAGCGATCAAGACCTTGTCGCCCCTGTCGTCGACTTTTCCATTCCTCGACGGGTGCGGCCCACCTTCGGCCTGGTCAGCTACGCCCAACTCAAATCAGGCAAAATTACCCTCGACGGCAAACCCGTCCGCACTGCCCCCCTTTCCAGCCTGCACTTCGCCCAGCAAGTCGCCCTCGATCTCAAGCAACGCATCGACGCCAGCGAATTTGAGCTAACCGCACCTGTGACCTCCCTCCCGACCGACACGCGCTTCATGCCACAGGACAGCTGGGCCCCCCAGGTAGACATCAGACAGTTCTAACCAACTATCCTCTTATCCCCTACGCCTCCGCCTCTCCCGCCTCAGACCCACTCACAGACTCAGCCACCTTTGGCTTCGGCTTCGGCGCGGGCGCGCCAGCACTGCGAGGCTTACCCAACGCTGGACGCCGCCGACTGCCCTCTTTGCGGGTAGCCTTAGACTTTCGCTTCGGGGGCACGACTGCGATCTGCGTGCCCTCCTTGAGAATTAGCTGACCGCCCTGTCGCTCTACCTGCAGATCCCAAAAATACCCTGTCGCTCTACCGTTTAGCTGGCCGCTGATCAGCAGCTTAAAGGGCCGCTTCGGCTTAGTCGTTTCAGATTTGCTTTTCTGAACGATATTGACGACGATTTCGTCCTTATCCTCGGTGTACTTGGCAATTTCGCCTCGCACTGAGAAGGTATCTGCCTCCGCTTCCGCCTCAGCTGTGGGCAGATACCGAGGCTGGTCGTTTGACTCCTCCTCCTCTTGAGTATCCGCGTTGAGGGTTTCAGGCTCCCATATGCCCACGATTTGCACATGGAGCGCCGGGACATTTTCTTCACTGTAAAGCGTGCGCGGGTACACGACCCAAAGGTGATCACTCGCTAAGTCAACATGCTTCTTAATCAGGCTGGTCACCCGCCCTAGCAGCACCGCGTCTACCAGCGTGCCATCTTCTACCGCAATGCCGCCCCGATGGAACTGCTCTTCTGAAGGAACGTACTTTCCTTTGAGCAAGCCAATGGCTCGATACTGCATGCGCTCACTCGGCGGAGAAATCGGGCCAATGAGCTGCGGCGTTTCTGGCTCAGGAGGTGCGATCTCAGCGGGTTCAGGGGCAGGCTCAGGGACAGGCGGTTTAGGTCTAGCGGGTGGCCCCATCAGCTGAGGACGGCTGGGCGGCTGGCGGAGACGCTGAGCTTCCGCTTTGAGCGCAGAGACATCAGCGCTCGCATCAGACGGGCCACTAGGATTGGGGGGGCGGCTGGCGGCAGAACTCATTGATTCTCAAACTCCTGAAACTGTACCTGCAACTCTGATGACAAAACGACGATGGCTTTAGAAATTCTGGCGAATGTACCGAATATACACAGACAACCGTTGCTTTGAAAGATGTTATTTAGCAATAGACTAGCATCCGTGCAAAACTCAATTTATGGCATGGGCTACTTTCTGCACCGTCTGAAAACACGGTTCAGAGAATGATGCCATGCTCAACCATATCAACCGTTAGACATCACCTCGGTAAGTACCGGATCTATATACCTCCGGCTAGCTTAAAGCTAGCGTAGGCCCTTACCCTTCAGCACTGAGAGTTCACGGTTCTTGTTGAAAGAAGAACATCTCCGCTAAAAAGATCAATATGTTCCCAGCGGGCTGTTGAGCCTTATTAGGTTCATCATGATGACTAACTCAGTTGATAGTTCCTTCAATAGTTCGTCCATACAGATAAAAATCCGCACTGTTTGCCAACGATTCACTGTATGAACACAGAAGGAACCACGTGTCCTCTCCCCGCACAGATTTTCCTTGCCTATGGGTGGATAGAGAAGGAGGTAGGGTAATATGAGCAAGTTATTTTGATAGATGTATTGGGGATAGCGTCGTGGTTCTAAAAAAGGATAGCTGGCTAGTGAGGGGCGTGCTGATTTTGGCAGTCGCGGCATTTGTGGCAGTGCCGGTTCTATTTGCGTTGAATAGCCGCTCTTCTAGGAGCGGTGCGAACGTAGCCTCGACTCAAACTACCGCCGATCAGACTACCCGGCTGCAAGGTACTGTTGAAAGCTATAAAACCGTGCTAGAGCGGGAACCTGATAACCCGACGGCCCTAATTGGTCTCATTCAGGCTCAGATTGAGCTAGGTGATTTGGCAGGAACAGTGGAGCCGCTAGAGCGGTTGGCCAATCTCAACCCTGACGTACCAGAGTATTCGATTGCCCTTGCCCAGACCCAGCAGCAGCTAGGAAACCTCGAGGGCGCAGCTCAGGTTTATCGCCGTGTGTTAACGAGTAACCCAGGCAGCGTACCTGCACTGGAAGGGCTAGTTGCCCTATTAGTGACCCAGGAGCGCACCGAAGCCGCCGTCGGCCTGCTGCGAGACACCCTCGCCACTGCCGATCAAACCAACGAGCTTGCTCCCGGGAGCGTGGACAAACTTTCTATCAAGCTACTGCTAGGCCAGGTGTTTGCTGAGCAAGAGAAATATGATGATGCGCTAAAGATATACGACGAGGCGATCGCCGATGCCAAAGCGGCTTCACCCACCCAACCTGACTTCCGCCCGACCTTAGCCAAAGCACTCGTGCTCGAAGACAAAGGAGACAGTAGCGCAGCCAGAACACTCTTTGACGAAGCCTTGGCACTCGCGCCAGCTCAGTACAAAGACGGGGTTCAACAGCTCATCAGCGAGAAGACAGCGGCCCCGACCGCCCCATCGACGGCTACTGAAGAGCCACCCGCTGCCCCTGTTCCCACGCCGGCCGAATAGTCGCTGCTTTAGAGCGCACCCTGCCGAGATAGCTGCTTAGCCTGCCCGGTAATTGTTGTGTCTGCTTCTGCCTCAGCCAGCGAGTCGACCAGGTCGAATTCGATGTGGTTGAGCAGCGTTGTGACAAAGGCAAACAGCAAAAACGGTAGTGACAGTACCAAAATCAGCCCGACTGTGGCAAGTGCGTAGATTGGCCGACTTGCGCCCATCAGTCCTAGCGCCGCTGCCAAACTCACAAACAGCACAATCAGCCAGACGATGATTTGACTGTAGATATCACCAAAGGTAAGGGTGCAGTTCATCCGATACTTTTTCTCTTGATCCATAGCCCTCTATCAGCCCCAAGCTTGCAAACAGAAATTGTTTCATTAGGATATCGAGTGGCTTTGACTTTGGGGCGTTTTATCAATAGAGTTCAAGAATTAATAAGATTGCTTACGTGGCTTATCGCTATCTTCTTCTCTATAAGCCCTTCAATGTCTTGAGTCAGTTTACGCCTGGCGCGGATGGTTTGGAGTCGGCGACGCTCAAAGACTTTGTTTCGGTGCCAGCGGTCTACGCCGTCGGACGGCTTGATAAGGATAGCGAGGGCTTACTCTTGCTCACAGACGATGGCCCGATGCAGCACCGGCTCAGTCATCCTAAGTTTGGCCATCGGCGTCAGTATTGGGTGCAGGTGGAGCGCAAACCTGACGAAGCGGCGCTGCAGCAGCTCCGGCTGGGTGTTACCATTCGCAGCGATCGCACTCGTCCGGCCCAGGTCAGGCTGATTGCTGCCCCCCCACTCTCCCCGCGAAATCCACCTATTCGCTATCGTAAGCGGGTGCCGACCGCCTGGCTGGAAATGATTCTCACAGAAGGCAAAAATCGTCAGGTTCGCCGTATGACAGCCGCTGTCGGCTTTCCGACATTACGACTGGTGCGGAGCGCCCTGTTTTTTCCGACCCTCTCACTGACTTTGGCAGGCTTGCAGCCCGGCCAGTGGCGAGAACTCACTGACCGAGAGCGGCAATCGCTGCCCCGTCAATGACGCTTAACACCGCCTGCGTGCTTCTGCCGATGTCAACCCATGCTATTTACTAGGATGAAGCTTACCGCTTCCAACTTCGACAGCAGTACACTGCCTTGAGGCTCCAGAACATATTCAGCCTCAGCCACTTCGATATCTCTATACGTACAGCTTTACAGACAAAGACTACACTCTAAAAACTAGCCTTATAAGAAACGACATGCTTACCTGTCCTACCTGCCAGTTTGCCAACCCCCCCGATCATCGATTTTGCCAGCGCTGCGGTGAGCCTTTACCCGTTGAGCAAGGCGAGCCTGTACCTGTCCAGCAGGCAGACAAGTCTTCTTTAGATGCTGGAGAAACCACCGGAGAAACCACTGGCACAGTCGTTCCGGTGGCCCCGGTCAAGCTACTACGAGTAACCCTGATGCCACCTGAACGGCGATCGCTAGAGCCAGCGACCTATCTAGACCAGAACCAGCGCTATCAGGTACTGACGGTGCTCAGCCAAGGCAGTGCCCTGGTCAGCGACACGACCCCTGAGATGCGATCGCCCCTCCAAAATCAGCTCTCCCCGCTGACCGAAGCCTCTTTAGAAACGCTTCAGTCCCTGCCCGAACTTCCTTCAGATGCCTATCCTTATCTGCTGCTTTCTGAAGCTGCCCCACCGCTTTACGATATCTGGCAGCAAGACGGCGTTACATTTGTGATCACGCCCTCAGAGCAACCTGGCATTACCTCTCTCATCGACGCTTTTTCTGCTGCGGTCGATCCGCTTCAGCATGTCTACTGGATCTACACGCTCACCGACCTGTGGGTAGCGCTGGAACCCCTTCCACAGTGGCGCTCCAGCCTTTTGCTGGCCAATAATCTCGGCATTGACACAGAGCAATCTCTAGCCATCCAGCAGTTCATCGCCCCCAACGGTCAGCTGCCGACCCTTTCTAGTTTAAAGGCTTTTTTACAGTCACTATTAGCCCAGCCTCATCGAGGCGCCATCGCCCCCCTTCGGCAAATCAGACAGATTATTTTGGCGGTGTCTTCTGCGGATACGCTAGAGCAGCTTCGAGCCGAGCTAGCAGCCATTGGCGAATCTTTACTGGATACCCCTGAGGCAATTACACCTGCTGCGGCCGCAGCGATGTAGGAAGTCACTCTAAGCCCAGTACCCGTCATTCAGCCACCCGCAGACCCGCATAGGGCCACTGTCGTAGAAGCTTCTGTAGAAGATGACATAGAAGCTAAGACAGAAGCTAAGGCCACCCTGCCCGACAGCCCGGAAACCGCTGACGATGCTGCTGCTTCGACCTCCGAAGACGCTGGAGAATCAGAGGCTTTTGACAACCTTTTGCTAGAAGAAATCGACCTGCCAGAGTTGGGTGAGCTGGGTGAGTCTACCGTCGTTTTACCGATGCAGCTGGTTTCTCTAGCGGATGCTGGTCGGACGGACGTAGGCAGAGCACGCGATCATAACGAGGACTGCTTTCTGATTAGCAGCACCTCGTATAAACAAGTTGCTAATCGAGCACAATACACCCGAGCGCACTGTATATATGTGCTGTGTGACGGTATGGGTGGCCATGCGGGGGGGGAAGTGGCCAGCCAACTCGCCGCGCAGACTCTAGCTGATTATTTTGCACAGCATTGGCCCCAGCCGGTGACAGATAGTCAGCCCTGTGCGCTCCCAACTGAGGCTGTTATCACCGAGGCTATACAGCTCGCCAACCAGGCCATCTATGAAGTCAACGAAAAAGAATCGCGGGCCGGACATGAGCGGATGGGCACCACGTTAGTGCTGCTCTTGTTGCAGGGTACTGAAGCCGTCGTCGCTCATGTCGGCGACAGCCGCCTGTATCAATACACCCGACGCACTGGCTTGCAGCAGGTCACGACCGACCATGAGGTTGGTCAGCGAGAAATGCAGAAGGGTATCCCTCATAACATCGCCTATGGACGCCCAGATGCCTATCAGCTGACCCAGGCACTTGGCCCCAGGGGAAAAGGAGATCTGCGTCCTAGCGTTTCTCATCTTAGCTTTTCGGAAGATACGCTGCTGCTGCTTTGTTCGGATGGCCTGAGCGACAACAACCTGGTAGAAGACCATTTAGAGAGCCATATTGACCCGCTGTTGAGGGGCAGAAAAGAGCTGGAAACCGGTGTGAACGATCTAATAGATTTAGGCAATGAGGTGAACGGACATGACAATATCAGTGCGATCGCCGTCCGCCTCAAAGTCAGTCCTGACATGGGGGGACTACAGACAGCTACCCCATAATTTGTAGACCGTTTCTGTGCGAGCTAGGCTCTGCAACTTTGCATGTCGAATGCCCAAACCGCACGAGTTCTTAGCCGCAGGGCAAAGGCTTTTGATAGATGTCGAGGATGACTTCTACGATGCCGATCAGGGCGATCATGTCTAAATAGAACATAGAGGTGAGTGTCAGGCTCAACTGGCTAGTTAAACCAACATGTAGATCTCAGCTAATTTACGCAAACGGGTGCTAAGTTCAGTGTCATGTCCTATATGCTGACTGCTCGATGTCTCCAGTGCAGAGGATATCGATATTAGCGGCTAATCCGCTCGATTCGTCCAGACTGCGTTTGGATGAGGAGCTGCGTGAGATTGAGACGGTACTGAGTCGGGCTAAGCAGCGCGATCGCTTCGATATTCGCCCGCAGTATGCCACCCCGCCTTAGCGATATTCAGCAGGCCCTGCTCGACTACAATCCGCAGATTGTGCATTTTTGTGGGCATGGCGATGGGGTGCGAGGGGTTAGTTTTTGCGGATGACCGGGGCAGAAGCCAGTTTGTCAAGGCTCAGGCGCGGGCGAATTTGTTTGAGCTGTTTGCCGATCAGGTGTCGCTCGCGCTAGCGCAGTATTGCCATAATGAGAATAGACTCAGGAGCGATAAACCGATGACTCATCCTAAACTGCAAGAGATTCTGGCCAAGTTAAAAGATTACCTGGCATCAGTCTATGGCGAGCGACTGACATCGCTGGTGTTGTTTGGCTCCCAAGCCAGGAGAGACGCAACCACTCACTCCGACATCGATGTAATGATCGTCTTGGCGGAAGAGATAGACATCCCTCTGGAAAATAAAAGGCTCAGCGAGTTTGTGGCTGCACTTTGCCTCGAGTACGATGTTGTCATCACTCACGTATGGACAGGTTTGCAAGACTGGCAAACCAGGCAAAACCCTTTGCTCATAAACATTCGACGCGAAGGTGTTACCGTATGAAGAACGAAGAGCAAGCCTTGCTAGTAGAGAAAGCCAAAGAAAGCCTGAAAGCGGCGCAGCTTTTATCTGACGAGAACATGCATGGCTTTGCTGTTTCGAGAGCGTACTACAGCATGTTCTACTCGCCGTCTCCCACTGCTAGGCAATCTTGTCAGCGTTTCTCTATGGTGAAATTCGATGAAATTTAGTCGTCTTATTTTGCAAGGCGAGTCACCCGAATCAGCCTTCCTTCTAAGCTTTGTTCTTCAGCTACTGCCTGATGAATACGCTCAGCAAACAGCGCCCAATTTCTATCATTCGTACAAGCGATAACGCCGAAATGAACCGCGCTAGCGCGATGCAACTTCACAAAATCATGGCGGTTTAGCGTCAATACCGCACGTTGTTGCGTGACAGCAAAGGCTAGCACTTCATCGTCTGGAATACCGTGTCCCGCCTTTCCCGCCTCTTGTACCGTGAGTACGTCATGACCGAGTTCTCGCAAATGCTCAACAACAGGCAATGGAAATTGCTCATCGGTATAAAAGAGAGCCACACCCTAAGCAGCCTCATTTCGAGAGATTGCCTGCTCAATTTCTTTAGGAAATGCCTCAGCGTAGGCCCAAGCATTCACCAGATCTGTCGCCGTCAAGGTTGGATAGCTCGTCAGCAAATCAGCATCGCTATAGCCAGTTGCCTTAGCCTCTACCAGCACCCACACAGGAATTCTTGTACTGGCAATGCGAGCATCCCCGCCGCAGACGCTGGCCGTTTGTTTGATTCCCTGCCAACTATTCCCTAAGCTTTGCGCTAATACCTGAATCGCCCTAACCTTATCGGTTGGGCTCAAAGATAATAACTGAGACTCTAGCTCATAAAAAGTCATCGTTCGCTTGCGCCAATTTAAGGTAACTCGATTGAGCCCTGGGTATGAGCCAATTATAGCGGCTTGGGCAATCGCCTCACCCGACCCAGGAGACTACGAACCAGAGACGCCTAGCCCCCTTCCCGCCGTCTCCCATTGACTAGGCGCTCTGGTTATAGCATGGCTCTGCGGTAAACAGCCGCTAGCTAGCCGCCAGCGGTGGCAAACCCATTACAATAATATTTTCTACAGCAATCACTATTGAACGGATAGCCGCTAGCAAAAACGATTACAAACCTCTGTCCGCCCAGCAACACCGGAATAGACAGCAGGATTAACCTAGATGGATTTTCTAAAGCTCATTGAGCTATTGGAAACCAAAGGGATTGACTATGCATTGGTAGGCGGCGTTGCCATGATGGCGATCACGCCCGAGTCGCGACCTACGAACAGGATCTAGAAGTTTTGTTCATTGTTGATCCAGACATTGACGAAGATCGACTGTTGAAATTCTTAGGCAAACATCTCGTCCAATCCCAAATTACGAAGCTTAGAAACACCTGCGAAGAGATTCCGCGAAAGCTTTCTAGAAAAAGGTTTTAGTACCTCACCCGCCGCGAATGGCGTCGCTACCTCGGCAACACCGAACCCCACCCAAAACCTCACTCTGTACGAGTAGTGAAGCTGTGCAAATGGCGGGCGACGCTACCCAGGGCGCGCACCGTGGCTTAATCAATGCCTAAACCGCACGGGTTCTCAGCCGCAGGGCATAGGCTTTTGATAAGTGTCGAGGATGACTTCTACGATGCCGATCAGGGCGATCGCCCCAACTACCGAAACCGGCAGTAGCGACGTGCCAAAGAACGCAATGGCCAATGCAGCTGCCGCCCCGCCTAGCCGCTGACGAGTCCTGGTCTTGCAGGCAAAAATGACCCCCGTCCGATGCAAAATTGCCAGTGCCGTGTAGCACAGCGCCACCGAGCCTGCCATCAGCCAGCGCTCATTGCCGGGCAGTGCCTGAGACGGCGAACTGATGACAATATGCTCCACCCCAATGCCGGCGGCAGCCAGCCCGATCACCAGCGGCAGATGGCCGTACAGCCACACCTGCAAAATCAATATGCGACCGGTATTGCGCACATTCTCCAGCGCTTTGCCCAGCGTGTTTTCGAAGTAAAGCCACCACAGGCCAAAGGCAGAGATAAAGCCAAAGATAGCGGCAATAGCAGCATTGGCACTTCAGCTCACTTCTGCCACCCCATTGACGACCGCAATCACAGCTTCTCCCAGCACGATAATGGTGAACAGACCAAAGCGCTCCGGCAGATGTTCGGCATGGGGCGGTAGCTGCCGCTGCCGATCCGACACGATAATCGGCGTTACAAAGTCGACCAGCAGACCGATTCCCCACAGCACAAATCGTCCCGGTGCCGGCACTCCCAGCGAAATGATCCAAAACAGTGCGCCGACCGAAAACCCCACCGCCATCGGATAAATCAGCGGCCTGGCCTGCGGGATATGCCTCGCTGCCCGCAGATACTCGACGATTAGCAGCAGCCGGGAAACAATGTAGCTGATGGCAAAGCCGACAGCGGTTTCGCCCCAGGCGTGGTGCACATTGACGGCCAGGGCAGCGATCGCCAGCATTTGCGCGCCCATCATCACCCGCCGAATCGTATCGTCCGAGTCAAACCGATTGGCATAGAAGGTGGTGCCAATCCAGGTCCACCACAGCGGCACAAACAGGCCCGCATAGCCCAAAAAGCCCCTTGTCGACACATCGCCGCTGAGCTTGTGCGCAAGCTGAGAGACCGCCACGACAAAGACCAGATCGTAAAACAGCTCTAGCCAGGTGGCATGACGTGGCTCGCCATTTTCAGCATCGTAAATGCGCAGCCGAGGCGGCTGAACGGCAAGCAGTCGAAAAGTGGGTCGGTCGAGCGCAGGTCGCATGGCAAGTAGGTCAGAACACTAAATGATTGGGACGGGCGTCTAGGACAGACGTTTAAAGCGGGCCGGATTGAGCAGCGATCACTGCTTTCAATACTTCATAGCAGTTACGAATTGCCCCTAAGTGAGCAATCTCATAGCCATGTGTATTTTGAGTGGGAAAAGCCAAGCAAGCGCCCCGAGCGACATGGCCAAACTTCATCGCAATCGAAGCGTCGCTGCCAAAGCCGCTGATCGCCGCTACCTGCAAAGGAATATTTACCCCCTGAGCAGCAGTGATAATTTCCCGGTTGAGTCCTTCGTCATAGATACCGTAGCCGTCCTGAGAAAACAAGGCCGGAGATGCCCCATCGGCAATCGGATACTCCTCAGAAAGCGGACAGATCTCCAAGGAGATCAGCTGGTCGAGCTTTTGCCGCTGAGTAAAAAATAGCGCTCCGATGGCCCCCACTTCTTCCTTGGCCGACGCGACCAAATACACGTCTATCGGCGGCGAGGTTACCTGCTCAGCCAGGGCCAATAGAATCGCCAGCGAAGCCTTATTGTCCAGCGTATAGCTGGCTACATAGTCGCCCATGCGAAAAGGCTGCTTGCGATGCTTGCCCACCACCATTCGAGTTCCGGGCCGCACCCCTGCCGCCGCGAGCTCGTCTTCAGACAGCTTCGTTTCTACCCAGGCATCGGGCCATTCCACTGCCTGCCCCGTCTGCTGAACCTTCTGCGGCGATTCGTGTGAAACGTGACGTGAGCCAAAGCTGAGAACACCGCTCAGGGTGGCATGGTCGCCGAGCAGATCGACTACACCCTCCCCATATACCCATGGATAGGCCCCGCCCAGTGCTCGCACCGACAGCCGTCCGTCTGGAGTCACGCGTTTTACAATCCCGCCGATTTCATCCTTGTGTGCGGTAATCGCTAGCGACTCTGCGCAGCCTGCTGGCCCGGCAATGCGCACCACGATATTGTCGGCGCTGTCTTGCCAGTGCTCAACGCCCAGCGTCTTCAGGCGGTCGAGTAGATAGCGATTGACTTCGCCTTCGACGCCGCTCGGTGAGTGCAGCATGACGAGGTCGGTGATCGCCTCGAAAAAGCGATCCTCACTCCAGCTATCTATAACGGTTTCAGACACCTGAATTGGCCCCGGTATCGCTTTCTTCAGGATCGCTTGAGCCCGGATTGAGAATCTCTTCAGCTGTAATCCCCTCTGTGGAATTGCCGAATCGCCACAGCGCTGCCGCCGCCTCTGCCCGAGTAGCCGCCTTGTCGGGCTGAAACAGCGTCGTGTAGCCAAAGGCTCTGAGAATATTGGCAAAGTCGCCGTTCTGATAGTCGGCTAGCACTGCTTGTAGGGCGCGGGGCTCTATTTTAGCTGCATCCTGAAAGCCCCAAGCCTCGGCTACCGCTGCTGGAGTCGCCTGGGGCAACGGCTGGCGCGTATCGAGCGGTACTTTCCACAGAACCAGATCTTTGCGCGTCAGCGGCGCGTCGGGGCGAAAGGTCAGTGTGGTGCTGCTGCCGGTGAGCGGGCTGGGAATGATGCCGGCTTCAGCCAATCCCTGAATCGCCTCGAAGTCAGAGTCATTAGCTTTCACATCCTGAAACACGGGTGTGCTGCTGCTGACACCGGGGCGAACTTTGCGGTTGCGCTGGCTGTTGTAAAAGCGGTTGTTCGTCGCCAGTAGCCAACGGGCATATTCGCGCCGCGTAGCTACCTGGTTAGGCTGAAATTCGTTTGGCTTGGATTGTGATGACGACTGGGCACCGCTGCCATTGCTACTAGCTGCAGGCGATGTGGCGGGGGGCCGTATCTTCAGGAGATCCAGGTCAACCAGATCGCTCAGATAGGGCTGAATTTCTTCGGGCGCTGTGGCGAGGTCTGTATAGTCACCGGCGGCAACGGGCTCGTCTGGAGACTCATCGGCGGCTCCAGACGGCGATGCTTCGGGCGCAGGTTCGATGGTTTTGGGCTCGTTGCGAGTAGGATCCGGGCTCACTGCTGGGGTGTCGGTTTCAGCGTCGTCCGCCTCAGCCGAGAGCTGAGGGTCGGGCTCCAAGTTTCTGCCTAAGGTATCGCCTAGCCTGCTACCGGAGCAGCCTGCCAGCACCAGCCCAGTAAGCAGCAGCAACAGCCGCAGTCCCAAACGATTGACGAACGATATCCGAGTCATTGCTAGCGCCAAAAATAATGAAGTATGTACCGGCAAGCATCCTTGCAATCAGGCTATTAAGCTAGCGTACAATGGCCCTCAATTTGGGCAGTTGTACGGAATTCTATAAATGAACAACATCATCGTAGACTGCGATCCCGGTGTAGATGACGCGATCGCCCTCCTCCTCGCCTTTGGCACCGATCTGCCGCTCCTCGGCGTTACCACTGTGGCGGGTAACGTACCGCTCAAGCTCACCCACAGCAACGCCCGCAAACTCTGCGCTCTGGCCGGCAAGCCAGAAATCCCCGTATTCGCAGGCTGCCCCCGTCCGCTGCTGAGACCTTTGGCCACGGCGGAAGAAGTTCACGGTGCCACCGGATTGCAGGGGGCAACGCTCCCTGAGCCCACCACGCCGATCCAGTCTCAGCACGCCGTCGATTTTCTGATTGAGCAGTTGTTGAATGCTTCAGAGCCGCTGACGATTGCTGCGCTTGGCCCGCTGACGAATTTGGCCGTGGCCCTGATCAAATGTCCGCCAGTGGGCGATCGCATCAAGCAGCTCGTGATCATGGGTGGCGCCATGGGCCAGGGGAACATCACCCCATCCGCCGAATTCAACATGTACGTCGATCCGCACGCTGCCCAGGTCGTCCTCGCCGCCAATATTCCCACCGTTCTGATCACCCTCGATACCACCCATCAAGTCCTGACTACCCCCGAGCGGCTTGAGGCCATTGGCGCCATCGGCAATCCCGTCAGCACCGCTGCTGCGGGAATGCTCGCCTTTTACGGACAGAGCGACCTGGCCCGCTATGGTCTACCCGGTGGCCCGCTGCACGACCCCTGTGTGATCGCCTACCTGCTCAACCCCGATCTTTTCACCACCCGCAGCGTCCCGGTTACGGTCGAAACCACTGGAGAACATACGCTGGGGCGTACCGTTGTGGACTGGTACGCTGAGCGTGAGTCTTCCATTCAAGTAGTCGAAACAGTCGATGCCGACGGCCTATACGCACTCCTCACGAAAGCCCTTTCAACTTTTTGAGTGCGGCTGTCTATCATTAGGCAAGATATTTTTCAAATCTGACCCTACCCTATCCTTGATAGAATCGCGGGTAATGGCCGACAATTAAGCTAGACAATCCTCGCGAGCTATGGCTTATACCACCGCGCAGCTATTAGAAATTCTCGAAGCAGAGATGAAGGCGGCGGTACGGGGTGATCGCCTCCTGCTCACCAGCGACAGACGGCTCGACAACCCCGTCATCACTAAAGCCATCGGCCCCCAAAAGCTCAGTCAAATCTACGCCTTTCAGGACTTCCGCGAGCAAATTCATCAGTATCAAATCGCCGAAGGCGTCTCCGGCATCGTCTGGCGCGACTGTCACTTTCAAGGCCATGCCGTCCGCTTTCCTGAAATTCACCCGCAGCTCGCCGCGATCGCCGAAGACAAGCTCAAACTCGGCGCGGCCAAAGGTGCCGTCATCGCCTTCTGGCGCGACTCCATCGCCGACCTCCGCCTGTGGCGAGCCACCAATCCCCCCGAACCTGTCACTATCGAGCAAGTCAACGCGCTGATCGAACGCGCTGAATGGGCCGACGTCGAAGCCACCCGCAGCGAGCTCTATCTGCTGCTGTGCTGGGGGAATCCGAAGGAGAGTTACTATGCCTGGGCGTATCCGGAGTCGGGGTGTGATCGGATTATTGCCACCCGCACTCAGCCCAGCGGCATTAAGGTGTGAGAGGAAGTCAGAAGTATGAGCGAGTATGAGCCATGAATGATAAAGTATTTAGACTTTGACCGGTCGAAGCGTATGATAAGGGAAACTTCCTACAGCCCAGAACGCTAACGATACACTCAGCGCTCAGCCCATCGTTCATCCTTCCTACGCCATCCTTTTCCCCATGCCCATCGCCGTCGTCACCATCGAAACCCACGGATTCCCCGCCTCGCTTGCCGCTGCCGATGCCATGGTCAAAGCCGGTCGCGTCACCCTGATCAAGATCGCCCCGGCTGACAGCGGTCACCAGTATGTCGTCGTCCGTGGCCCCAACGCCGAAGTCAAAGCCGCCTTGGAAGCGGGTCTAAAAGCTGCTAATGCTTGCTACGGTGAAGGTGCCTACGCCCACACCCTAATTCCTAACCCCACCCGCAACGTCCTCACCACCTTAGAACTCGACTACACCGAAGAATCACTCCCCTTCATCGAGTGACCTAGGCTGAGCGTAGTCGAAGCCCACCAAATCAGAATATTGACCGTTCTCAATTGAGACCATTCCCTTTCTCCCGTACAATCAAGAATGGAGTTCATCGGTCATAGCGTGACCTCCATTCACGTTTAGGAGAGCATAGATGGGACAGGCAGTTGGATCACTTGAGACGAAGGGGTTTCCCCCTGTATTGGCCGCCGCTGATGCGATGGTGAAAGCCGGTCGAGTGACCCTCGTTAGCTACATTCGAGCCGGCAGTGCCCGGTTCTGCATCAATATTCGCGGCGATGTTTCAGAAGTCAAAGCCGCTATGGAAGCAGGCGTAGAAGCTGCCCAAAACGCCCCTGGTGGTGTCCTGGAAACCTGGGTAATTATTCCCCGCCCTCATGAGAACGTGATTGGCGTCTTGCCCATTCAGTTCGACGAGAGCGTCGAGGAGTTCCGCGAAGCTGTAGAAGTTCCGGTCATTCCAGGCAGTAGCAGCGGTCGTCAAATGTAGCACTTGCGCCTACCCCTCACGCTTACCTTCAGTCAGTGGGCAATTGCCCATTCTGCCCACCCGCTTATTATGCCAGCCGTCCTCACTGCCAATACCCCCGAAACCTTTCCCCTCATGGCCGTGGTCGGGCAGGAGGCGATCAAGTTTGCCTTACTGCTGTCGGCAGTCGATCCGGGGCTAGGTGGGGTGGTGATTGCTGGCAGGCGGGGCACGGCTAAATCTGTCCTGGCACGGGCGCTTTATCAGCTCCTGCCGCCCATTGAAATTATCGAAGGCTCCTGTAACTGTGACCCGGCTAATCCCAGTGAATGGGACGATGACACCGCTACCCGATTCGCAGCCGATACGCCTGTAGATGACTTGCCCACAAAAATTGTCAAGGCCCCTTTCATTCAAATTCCTTTGGGCGTCACTGAAGATCGGCTGCTGGGATCTGTCGATGTGGCCAAGTCAATTAGCTTGGGCAAAAGTGTCTTCCAGCCGGGGCTGCTCGCTGAAGCGCATCGCGGTGTTCTTTACATCGATGAAGTCAATCTCCTAGACGACCAAATTAGCAACCTGTTGCTGTCTACCCTGACCGCAGGTCGCAATCAGATCGAGCGAGAGGGCATCAGCTTTCAGCACCCTTGCCAGCCGCTGATGATTGCTACCTACAATCCGGAAGAAGGAGACTTACGAGAGCATCTGTTGGATCGGATTGCGATCGCCCTCTCTGCCGACACTGACCTGACGCTAGAAGATCGCGTCGCCGCCGTCGAACAAGTCAACAACTTCAGCAACAATCCTGCTGCTTTCCTCACTGACTACGAAGAAGATATTGACGCGCTCAAAACGCAGATCATTTTGGCCCGTGAATGGCTAAAAGACGTGGTGATAAGCCCCGAACAAATTAGTTATTTGGTGACTGAAGCCATCCGGGGCGGTGTCATGGGCCACCGGGCTGAGCTGTTTGCCGTCCGCGTAGCCAAAGCCTGCGCTGCCCTAGATGGCCGCACGAATATTGTTGCTGATGACCTACGGCGCGCGGTGGAGCTGGTGATTGTGCCTCGCTCTAGCGCCGTGCCGCCGCAGGCGGACGAAAACCCACCGCCACCGCCACCGCCGCCCGAGAACCAGCAGGAAGATACTGACGATCAAGAAGAAGATCCCGATAGCGACAGCGACGAATCAGAAGAAGAACAGCCAGAACAGCCCCCTTCCATTCCTGAGGAATTTATCTTCGATGCCGAAGGGGTGGTGATGGATCCGTCGCTGTTATCTTTTGCTGAATCTAAGACAAAGCAAGGAGCTTCAGGGAAAAACAGCGTTATCTTTTCCGATGAACGCGGGCGGTATATCAAGCCCTTCATCCCGACCGGTCAACCCCGTCGAATTGCGGTGGATGCCACCCTTCGCGCCGCTGCACCCTATCAGAAGGCCCGGCGTGATCGCCAGCCTGACCGCAAAGTCATCGTCGAGCAAAGCGACATTCGTGCCAAGCGATTGGCCCGCAAAGCCGGCTCCCTGATCATCTTTGTGGTAGACGCCTCGGGTTCGATGGCCCTCAACCGCATGCAAAATGCCAAAGGCGCGGTGCTGAGCCTGCTCACCGATGCCTATCAGAACAGAGATCAGGTCGCCTTGATTCCCTTTCGAGGCGAACAGGCCGAGGTGTTGTTACCGCCTACTCGATCTATCACAGCCGCCAAGCGTCGTTTAGAGACAATGGCCTGTGGGGGCGGGTCTCCTTTAGCCCACGGACTTACTCAAGCTGTGCGAGTGGGTACCAATGCACAAAAATCTGGCGACGTTGGCAGCGTGGTAATTGTGGCGATTACCGATGGCCGGGGAAATGTCCCTCTTTCTCGTTCTTTAGGCGACGACCCCGAAGAAGCGGAGGGAAAGCCCGACATCAAAGCAGAACTGTTACAGATAGCAGGCAGCATTCGCGCTACTGGCTATCAGCTATTAGTTATTGATACGGAGCGGAAGTTTGTTTCTACCGGTTTTGGCAAGGAGCTGGCGAAGGTGGCGGGGGGCCGGTATTATCAGCTGCCGAAAGCGACCGATCAGGCGATCGCCTCCATGGCCCGCAATGCCCTTTCTGAAGCAAAAGCTTAAACAGGCGAAGGCGAAGCTATTATCCAGCTCGCCTGCCGTTGTTCGTCACAGATAGTTTGAGCCCTCACTGACTCAGTAGACTGACGACCCCCGGAAGCTAAAATCTGCCCGGTACTGCTTCGCACCAAGGATATCCTGATTTACTGCTGAGTGGACTAGACTAAGAGCCAAAGATGTTGAGCCGGACATTATGAACGTACCCGCCCAGGGCAATCCGTCAAAAAACAAAGAACATCATGGTTCTATCATGATCAACGGTGAGAAATATCCGTTGCCAGAACCTGTGATCAAAAACATCGAGACAGTCATCGGACTGCGAGCCAATCAAGAACGGGGTGTGCCTGTACATGAACGGGCCTTAGGTAAAGTGGCGGAGGCGTTTGGTCGACCCCAATTTCTATACGCTCAGATGGTGCTGTTTATGTCGTGGTGGGTTTACAGCCGCTTTGCAGAGGCTGGGCTGGTCGATTGGGATCTGCCCCTGTTGATTTTGCAAGATCAGGGAATCGATGTGGCTTCGCTGCTGATTGCCACCGGGGTACTGGTACGTCAGACCCGGCAAGACAAAATTTCAGAACAGCGATCGCACCTGATGCTACAGGTCAACCTGCTCAATGAGCAGAAAGTTGCCAAGGTCATCCAGCTGATAGAAGAGCTACGAACAGACCTACCCGACGTTATAGACCGCTACGATTGGGAATCTGACGCGATGCAAAAGTCTACCGATCCGCAGGTCGTGCTCAATATTTTGCAGGAGAACTTAGAGCATATGCCCGTTCCCCAGGAGCCGGTTCCAGATAGCGACGCAGAAACAGCCCATAGCGGGAGCTAAATGCGGTCGAACCGTACTTCCGTATTCAACAGCAGTAGTTAACCAGTCTTTGACTCGTTACTGGCTGAATCCACCAGCGTCTCAAATTCCTCCTGAGTTAATCGAGGTGCTTTTCCACTAACGATCTGATTGCAAACATCGACACACTCATTGCAGATATAAACGCCTTCTTTCGTCGGCGGGCCTGCGATTAACACGGCAACTTGCTCGTTTGTTTTGCAGCAAAATGAACAGCGTAGGTTCGGTTTAACTGAAGCGGTTTGATCGGACATTGTCTTAGCCTCCTGAAATAATGTGGTTGGAACTAGCGATAGCTGGGCTTTTAGCTGATGACGGGCTTTGTGTAGACGGCCTTTAACGGCGTTGACCGAAATGTTCAAACGGCTGGCAACTTCTCGAAGGCTTAGCTGTTCATCATAGAAAAGCAGCATCGCTATGCGATTTTTGTCGGACAGCGCGTCTACCGCCTTTCGTAATTCAGCATGAATTTCTTCCTGCTCAGCCGCTTGTTGAGGGTCAAGCGAACTGTCAGTAAGTAGCTTCGATCTGTCCACTGAGCTTCCTATCATTGCCTCAAGCGAAAAAATGACGACTTTTTGACGCCGCCAGTAGTTACGGGATACGTTGAGCACAATGCCGTATAGCCAGCTCTTAAAGCGCGTTGGGTCGTTTAGCTTTTCTAACGAAAGATAGGCTTGAAGCATCGACTCTTGCACCAATTCCTGAGCTAAGTCTTCCCGGCCAGCAACCCTTACAGCTAGACGCTGAGCCATGGGCTGGTATCGCAGCACCAACTGACCAAATGCAGCCTTATTCCCACATCGGGTTAAATGAATCAGCTCTGAATCGCTTTGCTCTCCCGCGCCTTCCTTGTTAACGCGCAACTATGATGGGACAACGGCATAAGCTCGCACCGGAAACGTTCCGAACTTTCTTACCTTTACAGGTACAGCGCTGAACTTAAAGCCGCTGTCAGGTAAATTTTGTAGGCAGCACATGTGCTCAACGATGGGGATGTCAGCGCCTAGCAAGATTGAGTGGGCAGGGCGATCGCCCGTCTTCGTCCCATCTATGTTGTAAGAATCAATCCCGACCAAGGCCGCGCCCGACTGCTTCAGCCAGGCAGCCGCCGCTTCTGTCAGATGCGGATGATCTTCGAAGTACTGATCGGTTCGCCAGTGCCTGTCCCAACCGGTATGAATCAAAACCGCTTTGCCGCTGACATCGGCATCAGCAAATAGCGCCGGGCCTATGCTGCTGTCTTCTGGCTGCGCTCGGAACACGATTCCCTCCAGGTCAGCAATCGATTCTAGGGCTAGCTCTGAGAGATCTTTGCCATCTGCGTAGCGGTGAAAAGGGGAATCGACGTAGGTACCTGTATTAGCCACCATTTCAATTTTGCCGATATGAAAGGTCGTCCCCTCAGCGTAGTAAGCCTTCGAGGCTTCTCGGGTCAGAAAATCGCAAATCAGAGGCGCAGGAATGCCTTTGTAGGTAATCATGCCATCTTCTACAGTGTGGCTCAGGTCAATCAGCTTTTTCATCGGTTCGCCTGTGTCTCAGCTTTCTCAAGTCTGACAGCATCTTTGGTGTTTACAATATGAAAACTATTGCTAACACATACCTATATTTCCGATGGCTTCTCCAAGCGTTCATTGCTAGCAAGGGTGCGAAACTCACACGTCGCTGTGCTAATGGTCGAGGCGCTATAAAATAGACCGAATGATGCCGCTTTTAATCTCTGCAAAGATCGGATCCAGCTAGACTACTTCCCAGGCTCAGCACACCACTCCCCAGCGGCCTTTATCTCACTTGAAATCGGGGCAAACTCGCTTTGCCTTTGCCTGTCACTACTTACTTACCCATCTATGCTCACCGTAAGCAGGCGATACCCTACTGCAGCGGTTAAGATTGTCAAGTTCTTCAAAGCTGACTGAATGAATTCAGTTCCCTATCGCGCTCCTTGGCCGCTGAACAACGGACTGATGATGACGCTTTATACCGGGCTCAGGGCCAGTCATCACTGGCAAAAGACACTCGCTGACCCAGAACCTCCCTTCCAGGAGAAAATCTTTACCGGCGCGCAGGGTGTGCCGATTTTTGGCCTGGTCGCTATTCCACCAAACCCCATCGGCACTATCGTTGGCACCTACGGCATCACAGGGGATCTGACCGATCAGTGGTTTTTAAGGATCATGGCTCGCAAAGCCTATGCTCGGGGCTATGCAGTCGTCATTTTTGACTGGCGAGCGCATGGTCAAACCGCCAAGCTCTCTCCGACACTCACCTCCGACGGCCTGTATGAGGGCGAGGATTTTGTCCGCATCGCCGCAGGGGCCAAAGCCATCGGCGCACCCGCTCCCTTTTGGTTCACAGCCTTTTCCTTAGGTGGGCTGCTGGCCCTGTGGGGGGTAAAGGCGGCGCAAACGCTGGCAGACTGGGGGCCAGATTTGGACTTAACCGCTAGTGAAGTGGGCGGGAGCGCAGTAATTTGTCCTGCTCTGGAATCCTGGCGATCGCTCAACTACCTGGTCAATGCGCCGATTGGTAAGTATTTGGAAAAAGCGATCGCCCGCAAGCTCAAAACTCTCCTTCAGCAGCTCCATCAGGATCACCCCACCGCTTTTGACCCCAAAGCGATTGAGCGAGTCAGCAGCATCCAAAGCTTTGACCACGAGATGGTCATTCCCCGCTTAGGATTAAACTCCGTAGAAGCGTACTACCGCCTTACCAGCGGTCTCTACATCCTGCCCGAGCTTCGCAAGCCCACCTTAATTCTCTATGCCGCTGACGACCCCTTATTCGATCCGACCCTGGTCGAAGATGTCAAAACCATCTGCGCAGCGAATGCGGCCATCGACCTGATATTGACTGACCAAGGGGGCCATGTCGGCTACATCAGCAGCCCGACCTGTCAGCGTCAAATCAAAGATCCTGATCGCTGGTGGGCTTGGAATCGAGTCCTCGACTGGATAGATTCTCCAAAGCAGTATCGGGCCTGAGTACAGGGACACGTTGAGAAATTCAGCTGAGTCTTCAAAACTCCGTCGCTATGTTGAGCAGAGCAGTCATTCCTCGTTTCTCAGCATTTTTCATCTATGCTTAGGGTAGTGTCTGTATTTGTCTGCTAATGACGAAGCAGGCTGATTTTAGTCTATTCTTCAGCGTAATGCGGCATATCGTCCTAAGTAATTCAACTGACGACTTTAGTCCGGATTTAGTTTTCATTGAGATATCTAAGCGCAACCCAACAGCATAGAGTGATTTGAGCGTATTCTGGAATGTGCCGTTCTTGCCGAGATTACACTCAGGCAATAGCCAGGCAGTGGCCTCCATTTCCTTTCCAGGTGCTCAGCTCTCGATACCCTATATGACAGTAGCTCCCTGGCCCGCTAAAGAAACCCTGCGGCTTGCAAAACTTCAGGATTACGACATTCTAGATACGCTTCCTGAACCGGCTTACGACGATATCGTCGTTCTGGCTGCCCATGTCTGTCAGACGCCGACGGCCCTGATCAGCCTAATAGATGCCAACCGCCAGTGGTTCAAGGCGAAAGTGGGCCTGGATGCAGACGAAACCCCTCTCAATCTATCCTTCTGTACCTTCACGATTCAGCAGCCCGATGTTTTGGTTGTCGAAGATACCCAGGAGAGTGCTCGGTTTCGAGACCATCCGCTGGTGATAGGAAGTCCTTACATTCGCTTCTATGCCGGGGCTCCGCTCGTGACGTCTGACGGTCATGCGCTAGGGTCTCTATGCGTAGTCGACTATCGACCTCGTCAGCTCACATCTGCTCAACTGAAAGGGCTCCAGGTACTCAGCCATCAGGTAATGGCTCAAATGGAGCTGACTCGCTATGCCAAGCAGCTCAAGCTCTCAAATGAGCGCTTGGAGCAGCGAGTTCAAGCCCGCACCGCCGGTCTCACCACTGCCTTACAGCGTCTGCTCAAAACGCAAACGAAGCTGGTCAAGCGAGAAGCGGCCCTGCGACATAGCGCTCTGCACGATCCGTTGACCGGTTTGCCCAATCGCAGCTACTTTTTACAGCGGTTAGAGCAGTCCATCCAGCTTTCCCGCCGTAAACCTAAACACCTTTATGCTGTTTTGTTTATTGACCTGGATAATTTCAAACCAGTCAACGATACGCTAGGCCACGACACTGGCGATCTTTTGCTTCAGCACATGGCCAACAAAATCAGGGTGCTGCTGCGAAAAAGCGATTTAGTCGCTCGTCTAGGTGGGGATGAATTTGCGATTTTGCTAGACAGCGTTCCCAACAAAGAACACGCTATTGTCGTGGTTCGGCGGTTACAAAAACAGCTCAGAGCGCCTTTCGTGCTCGACGGGCGTAAGGTTTTTGTGGGTGCCAGCATTGGCATCACCTTCAGTAGCATGGGCTACCGGCAGCCAGAAGCAGCGCTTAGAGATGCCGATGTGGCGATGTATCATGCCAAAAAGCAGGTACAGCAACAGCTCCAGGCGCAGCTCAAGACGCAGATCGAGCAGCAGCGATCGCTTTCAAATTCGCTCAAGTCACCTATTGTCATTCAAGGCGAAGCCCCGATTAGCCAAGCGTTTGCGGTGTTTGACTCGGCTATGCAGGGTCAGGAGAAAGCCCGGCTAACCCTAAAAGATGAGCTGCGTCAGGCCCTCGTGAAAGACCAGTTTCACCTGTACTATCAGCCAATTTTTGATCTGTTAGCTCAGCGGGTCATTGGCTTTGAAGTCTTGATTCGCTGGTGCCATCCTCGCCAGGGCTTTTTGGATGCTGGCGAGTTTATTGCGATCGCTGAAGAAATCGGCGTCATTCAACAACTGTGCAAATGGATGATTCAAACCGCCTGCCAGCAGCTTCAGAAATGGCGGCAGTATCCAAAGCTCAGCGGGTTATCTATGCACGTCAACCTTTCATTGCTACAAGTTAGAAACCCTCAGCTCGTGTCCCTATGGCAGTCTAGTCTCCATGAGCATGAGCTGCCTGCCTCGGCGTTTCAGATGGAAATTGACGAGGAAGTTTTACTCAGCAGCGATCCAACGGTTGCCACCACGCTGCAGCAGCTCAAAGCCGCCGGATTCGGTCTTTGTGTTGATGATTTTGGCCAAGGCTATTCCTCACTGAGCCGTCTACACCAGCTCGCCGTGAATATGCTCAAAATTGATCGGGCTTTCGTTCGAGAGCTGACTAGACCTAGCGGCGTTGACATTGTCAAAACGATCATCGACTTAGGTCACAGTACCAATATGGCGGTGATTGCTGAAGGCATTGAGACCGCCGATCAGCTCAAAGCTGTGATCGCACTAGGTTGCCGGTTTGGGCAGGGGTTTTGGCTCTCCGAGGCGCGCGCTGCTACAGCCGTCGAACAAGGTTTAGCGGCCGATCAGTAGAAGGCTAGCCGCTAACAGTAGCAGGAGTGGGGTCAGCCAATCTCCCCAACGCACGTATAGAGTGCGCGTTTGCCGCCGGTAAATGTAGGCCAAGTGAGTAAGTGACTGGTTGGGCGCTGAAAGCCAACGCGATCGCCCATGCGGATCCACCACGCCAGAAATCCCGGTATTCGTGACTCGCACCTCCCAGCGATCCGTTTCAACGGCCCGCATCACGTCCTGCGCATGGTGCTGCATCATCTGTCGAGGCGGATAGGGATCGTTATTAGAAGCGGTAAAGATAGCCTGTCCCCCTCGACTCACCTGTTGCCGGTACAGCTCAGCAAAAGCCGCCTCGTAGCAAATAGCTGCGGCCATCGGCCCCAAAGGTGTCTCTAGCTGCTGGTCAAATCCACCCGGCACCATACTCCCGCTAACCGGTGACAAACGCCCAATGATTCCGCCCAGCACAGCTTCAAATGGCAGATATTCGCCTAACGGTACCAGTTTGACCTTGTTATAGCGTCCGACCACTTGGCCCGTGGGGCTCAATGTCAACAAGCTTTGGGTCAACGCCGTCTGATTACGGGCAATGTCTTGATGGACAAACGTTCCTAGCACCAGCGGTACGCCGTTTTTCACCACCGCTCGCTGCAACAGGTTACGCTCCTGTAAAAACGTGTTCCACACTTGTGGAATCGCCCCTTCAGGCGTGAGTACGATATCTGCACCCGCAGCGGCCAGTCTTTCATATCCCTCTAAATAAACCTGCCGCGAGGTCTCAATTCCTTGGCTTGTCAGCTTTTGCCTCGTCGGAATATTGCCCTGAATGAGTCCTACGGTCAGTGCCTCGCTTGGATTGTCCGCGAGTGGGCGACTGTAGAGGGCAAGTCCTACCAAATGCAGACTGAGAAAAAGGGCGGCGGCTATCCGGAACTGGTTTTGAGCACCGATACTGAGCCAGTGCTGAGACGTAACTCTTTTAACATGGGCCAGCCACGGAGACTCGTCCGGTTCGCTCTTCAGGGGTAGACGCCATCTGTACCAGGCTTCAGCCAGTAGCCCATTGACCGCAACGATTGCCGCCGTCACCGTCATCGGCCCCGATAGCTGCCCCAAATGGAGGGCCGCCAAGTTACCAGGGCTTTGGGTATAGCTCAAAGAAGTCCAGTAAAGTGGCCCCTGACTCCAGACCCACTCCACAGCGCACCACAGCGCCGTCCCGACCAGCACCCGACCGGTCCCAGTGAGCGGCTGCCAACGGCTCACCGCCAGTATCAGCCCTAACCAAGTCATGCCGATGGCCGCGCCCCACAGCGTGATAAATACCCAGGCAAAGAGGGCGATCGCTACACTGCCCACCCAGGGCACGCCCATCCACATCAGCGGATGCAGCCCCGTAATCCACGACAGCGCTGTGCCATGGTAGGCAATGCCCCACAGCGCCGCGTAGACAAACGCTTGACGACGCTGCTGCTGAGGATAGTGAGAAAGACACCACAGCGGGATCAGCGCTACCCACGCTAACGGCCAGGCATGGACTGGGGCTAAGCCCATCAACAACCCGCCGCCTAACAGCGTGCTCACAGTCAGCCCGCGCCGTCTGACAGCAGCCGTTTTCAGCGCTGTTACGGCATCAGGTGAGGTCTTTGATAAATTGGGTGGCTGGCTGAACACACCGCCCTCACAGCTAATAAGTTGATCTGTTCATCATCATAAGCCCTCAAAGTCAACGACTTTTCAGCCAAGCTTCCGACAGAATGAAGCTCTCCTTAATTGATATAATCTCTCCTCGGCAAGGCAAAACTCATATCTTCTCAGTGGGCGGGCGAACGATGACAGACTGGCAGGTGATTGAAGGCGGGGTGACAGCGCCTAAGGGCTTTCGGGCAGCGGCGATTACAGCGGGACTCAAGCCTTCAGGTGCCCCGGATCTAGCCCTGATTTTTTCTGACTGTGAGGCGATCGCCGCCGGTGTTTTTACCATTAGCCAGGTACGCGCTGCCTGCATCGACTACTGCCAGGATTTGTTAGAGACCAAGCCTGCTGCCCGCGCTATTCTCTGCAACGCCGGTCAAGCCAACGCCTGCACCGGCGAGCAGGGTAAGCAAGATGCCATTGCCAGCGCTGCCGCCCTCGCTGCTGCCCTACTGATTTCTCCCGATCAGGTTCTCACGGCCTCGACCGGTGTGATTGGCCAGCGGGTCAAAATAGACGCGCTGCAGGCCGGCATTCCCGATTTGGTCGCCGCGCTGTCCCCTGTGGGGTCAGACCAAGCCGCCAGAGCGATTGTCACCACCGATCTGATTACCAAGTCGATTGCGCTGGAAACTCAGTTCGGCGATCGCCCCGTCCGCATTGGCGGCATCGCTAAAGGCTCCGGCATGATCCATCCCAACATGGCGACGATGCTCGGCTTCGTTACCTGCGACGCCGCCGTTTCGCCCCAGCTCTGGCAGGACATGCTGCGCCGCGCCACCGCTAAAAGCTTCAATCAAATCACTGTCGATGGCGACACCAGCACCAACGACTGTCTGCTCGCCCTGGCCAATGGCGAGTCGCGCACCCCAGCAATTACGGCCCCTGGGCCTGAAGCTGACAAGCTAGAAGCGATGCTTACTGAAGTGTGTATTCATTTAGCTAAGTCGATTGCCCGCGACGGCGAAGGAGCCACCTGTTTGATTGAGATTGGGGTAACGGGGGCCATGAGCGATCGCGCCGCCAACCAAATCGCCCGTACTGTCGCAGGCTCCTCCCTGGTAAAATCCGCCATCTTCGGCCACGATCCAAACTGGGGTCGGATTGCCGGTGCCGCCGGACGGGCTGGGATTCCCTTTGAGCAAGCCGAACTCAGCATCACCCTCGGTGACTTTGCCCTGATGGTCGAAGGAACTCCCCAGCCTTTCGACCGAGCTGCCGCTAGCGCCTATCTCAAACAGCAGGCAGAGCGCAGCGTTCAAGCGATGGCTAAAATTTTGATCTCCAATCAGGACGGCGCAACGCCCGCTAAGCGTCAGGGCTTAGCGATAGAAGCGCTCTCTAAGCCGGTAAGCATCACGCTCAACGTCGGATCTGGGCCGGGTAAGGGACTGGCCTGGGGCTGCGATCTCAGCTACGACTATGTCAAAATCAACGCCGAATACACAACCTAACGCTCAGTCAGCAGCCACTAGCTCAACCACATTATCTCGGGTGCGAATGGTCACGTCATAGCCGCGCAGGAAGTCATTGCCAAGCAGGCCAATCCCCACAGCATCGCCAATACTAACGGGGACATCTCGAACCGTAATCTCGCCAACCGATATTGATCGGACTTGTCCAATCTCAAAGACCACCTCAGCTTCACTTGCGGTGGCCGCGACCATTCTCTCAGTGGCGACGACGTTTAGCTCACTGGCCATTTGGCGAGTGATCAGCGTACGGCTCGCCCCCGTATCTAAAATCATTTCGTAGCTTTTTGCCCCGTTAAAAGTAACCTGGACGACCGGTGTGCCATACAGCCGCCGCACAACCGGCACGCTGACCTGCTGAGGCAGAGCGTTAGCAGTAACGCTGCTGGTTGGTAGTGGTTGAGCAGCAGATGGCCTAACGACGCGGACAGACCGCTGTAAAGCAACTACCTGCTCGGCTGCATAGTTGGCGTTGCGCGTATATTCCGCTATCTTTTGCTGAGCCATTTCATAATCCTCATCCGCTGTGGTCACTTGCTTCAGCTGATCGACAGCTTGCTGCCAGCGACTAGCCACCAGTCCCCAATCATCGGGTGATAGGGCTGACCGGCTCAAACGATCAGCGCTAGAGGCGAGATTGATACCCTGGCCATAGGCCGCTGAAGCAGGCAGTGGCTCTACAGGCTCTAACAAGCCTGGTTCAGCAGCCGGTAGCCCGTCAATCGCATTGTCTATAGACTCTCCGCTTGAGCTGACGCTGCTGACGATAACTTGTTTTGAGGTTCGTTCCACAGCAGAGCCACAGCCATAGCAGACTAACCCGACAAAACTAGGCAATAATATGAAGCGGTAGACGGATTGAGCGGAATCCATGCAAGGTGTCTGGCGCAAGATACCATCCATTGTCCCTGGCTTGGCTTTTGTTTTCCTCCCGTCTTATACGGATATTTCCGATACGGATTTCATAGGCGGATCTCTGGCAAGCTCAGAGCTGTCGACCTAACTTTAGTTTTTCGTTTTTTAGCTTGCCCCTACTGACTATCTTGCGATTATTATGTTTGACCCTTCTGCTCAACCTGCTCTGCTTGTCCTCGAAGACGGCTCTATCTACCGAGGGTGGTCGTTTGGCGCGGCAGGCACCACCATGGGCGAGGTCGTTTTCAACACTGGTATGACGGGCTACCAGGAAGTGCTCACCGATCCTAGCTACTGCGGTCAAATGGTGACCTTTACTTATCCAGAACTGGGCAATACTGGCGTTAATCCAGAAGATGAAGAATCTTGTCAGCCCTACGTGACCGGGGCGATCGCCAAAAGTATTTGTGATCGCCCCAGCAACTGGCGCTCCACCCAATCGCTGAGTGACTATCTCAAGTCCCACGGCATTCCCGGCATCTACGGCATTGACACCCGCGCGCTCACCCGCAAAATTCGCAGTGTCGGCGCGATGAACGGCGTCATCTCCAGCGAAGTTCTCGATCCAGAGGAGCTCTTGCGCCAGCTCCAATCCCTGCCGTCTATGGAAGGACTCAACTTAGTCAAAGAGGTCAGCACCCGCGAAGTCTACGAGTGGAACGAAACCACCGAACCGAACTGGGCCTTTAACGCCAGTACCGGCCCAGTAGAGCTCACGCCTGAGAAGACCGATAAGCCGCCGCTTACGGTGGTGGCCATTGACTTTGGGATCAAGCGCAATATTCTCAGGCGCTTAGCGAGCTACGGCTGCCGGGTGATCGTTGTTCCAGCCGATACCTCGCCAGAGAAGATCTTGAGCTATCGGCCCGATGGCATCTTTCTCTCCAATGGCCCTGGCGATCCTGCCGCTGTCACCAATGCGCCTCAAACCGCCCGAACCTTGCTCGACAGTCAGCTACCAACTTTCGGCATTTGCATGGGCCATCAAATTTTGGGGCTTTCTTTTGGGGCCGAAACTTTCAAGCTCAAGTTTGGCCACCGGGGACTCAATCAGCCCTGTGGCCTCACTGAGCAAGTTGAGATCACCAGCCAAAATCATGGCTTTGCCCTCGATGCAGACTCTATTAATAACGAGCAGGTAGAAATTACTCATCTCAATCTCAACGACCGCACCGTGGCCGGTATTCGCCACAAGCAGCTACCTGTTTTCTCAGTGCAGTACCACCCCGAAGCGAGCCCCGGACCTCATGACGCCGACTATCTATTTGCCAACTTTGTACAGACGATGCATGATCGGAAAGCTCAGCTCCAAAGTCGCTAAAGCCGAAAATTGGCTATCCTCACTTCTTGAAAAGAACAAAACTATTTGTTTTGAATGAAATACACAGACACTTGTTAGGGCATGATACGAATGGCTCAAGTTAAGTTAAGCATCGGTGCCAGCGTCTTTCTTGCGGTCGCTAGGATCATGCCCTATACTTAATCGTCATATTATCGTTCAATATCAGGCACATCAGGAGGTCCTCCCATCGCTGAGTCGCTTACCCTAACAGTCAGTCTTAGAGGCACCCGCGAAGTTAGGGGAAAATGCCAAATTTTTCGCCTCACTGGGCTTCTAGATGCTTTTTCAGAACCGACCTTTCTCAAGGTTTTGAATAAGTACATTGAAGATGGCCCAGCTCATATCATTTTGGATCTGTCTACAATCGACTTTGTCGACAGTTCCGGCTTGGGCGCGCTCGTTCGCTTGGTCAAAAAGGCTAAAGGCGAGAGCGGTAGTGTTCAGGTTGTCAGTAATCCTCGGGTAACTCAAACGGTCAAGCTGGTTCGGCTGGAACAGTTTTTATCATTACAGCCCAACGTAGATGCTGCGCTTGAGAATCTAAAAAATTCGTAGAACCTGCTTCTAGTTATCTGTTTTCTCCAAGTGGTACGGCCCCCTGACACTCACCAGGCTGAAGCATCGCAAAGCTTTCAACGATTTATCACCCAGCAACCGTTCGATCAAAAGCAATCTGCTGAGGCCAAGGCGCTTGACCGACCGAACAGCGCTCTACTTTCGTCAGCCCAGCTCAGCGCAATCGCCCCCGCTTCTCTGGCCTATGTCGGGGACGCCGTTTTTGAGCTGTATGTGCGATCGCGTCTCCTGATCCCTCAAAAGCGAATCCGCCACTATCACCAGCAGGTGGTTGATCAGGTTAACGCTGAGCAGCAAGCTTGCTACATCGATGTCCTGACACCTCATCTCAGCGCCAGCGAAAAAGATATTCTGCGCCGTGGACGCAACGCGACGTCTGGTCGCCATCGCCGTGCCGCTGCTCAAACCTATCAGAAAGCAACCGGCTTCGAAGCACTCATCGGGTTTCTCTATCTCACCGACCAGACTCGTCTGATTGAGCTACTTGATCGGCTGGCTATCTAGCTGCTGACGATAGCTAGGTCTGATCGTCCACAACGTGACTGAGTCCGCATACACTTAGAAAGAGTATTCAACCCCAAAGGAAACCACGAGGGGAACTATCCGAGGAACGACGTGTGAGTAGCTCAGAAAATTCACCCTCCAATTCGAAGCGCTCTTTTAAGCCTCCTCGCAGTAAAAAGCCGGGCGCTAAATCCAGCAGTCGGTCTGTTGGTCGGCCCAGCGCTAAGTCGGGAGCCAAGCCGAGGCTGAAAGCCAGCTCTTCAGCGCCAGACGATAGACCCAAACGCACTGACAGGCCCAAGCTGAACCAAAGCCAGCCGAGCCGAGTCAGCGTAAAAAAATTGGTCAGAGACCGCAAGCCCTCTTCTATTGACAGCCGTAGAGATGACAGTCATAGAGACAGCCCAATAGAGGCTCAAGAGCAGGATTTAGCAGACAATCTTAAGCCTGACCTGATTTATGGTCGTCATTCAGTACAGTCTGCCATTGAGGCCAATCGCGCGTTGAACCGCCTCTGGGTCAACGCCAAGCTGCGCTACGACTCCCGCTTTCGGCCCCTGATCGTTGCGGCCAAAGCCAATGGCGCAGTGATTGACGAAGTCGATGGCTTGCGCCTCAACCAAATGACACAGGGAGCAACCCATCAAGGGATCGTCGCTCAAGTCGCCGCGTATGGGTATGTTGAATTAGAGAGCATGGTTGAGCAGGCAAAAGCAGCCGCTCGCCGTCCTGTCATCGTCGCCGCTGATGGGATCACCGATCCTCATAATCTGGGCGCAATTGTTCGTTCGGCAGAAGCCATTGGCGCTCAGGGGATCGTGATCCCTCAGCGGCGAGCGGTTGGGATCACCTCTACGGTGTCTAAGGTAGCGGCTGGCGCTTTAGAAAATATTCCTATCGCTAGAGTGGTGAATCTGGGGCGATCGCTAGAGTACTTAAAAAGCAGTGGGTTTTGGATCTATGGTCTGTCTGCTGAGGCCCCACAGCCTGTTCACACCGCAGACTTTTCAGCGCCTGTGGTGTTGGTGGTCGGGTCTGAAGGCAGCGGTCTTAGTCTATCAGTACAAAACCTCTGCGATGTGCTAGTCTCCATTGAGCTACGGGGTAAAACACCTAGTCTCAATGCCTCTGTCGCAACCGGAATGGCGCTCTACGAGATTTACAGGCAGGTCTGGATCAATAAGCTACCTGCTTTGACCATCAACAGTGCGTCAGATACAGACAAAAGTGTCTCAGGTAACCCAATGCTTCCAGGTAACCAAATGTAACTGCGAAAAAGGAAAGTAAAGAAATGAGCGAAAGCCAGAGTATGGGCGCTAAAAGGGAATCCTCTGAGAGAGTGTTTACCCAAATAGGTTACTCTCAAACATTCATCTCTCAGCAGTTGTTCTACAATGCAAATCTTAAATGATTTTTTTGCTAGAGAATATTTTCAAAAGAGAGGGAGTATGATTGCCTTTGGCAATTTGTCGGCCCTTTTCACTAGCTTTGACTTCACCTTACCTGGCATAAGGCCCCTTGTTTAGGTAATTTGCTCTCATTGAGTCCTACGGGGCAAAAGAAAGTTAATTGGGTCACCCTGTCGGCTAGTCATTTTCTAGTTAGACACACTGTCCACCCCTACAGCCATTCTCTATTATCGTGATGAAAAACTTTTTTAGCAGCTTGTTTGGTTTGTTTTCTACGCCATGGTGGGTCAAAATTACAACCGCCGATCCCCACTGCATTTACTACTTTGGACCGTTCGACAGCGAGACAGAAGCTACTCAAGCGAAACCTGGCTATGTAGAAGACCTCAAAAAAGAGGGCGCCCAGCAAATTAAAACAAGCCTTGAGCATATCTCAGAGCCGGAAGAACTTACGATTGAGATGGAAGCGCCGCTACAGACTTCCGTCATGATGCCGGTGTAAGCGAACCTTTAAAGAGGCATTCACCATTGCTCTGATCCCGGTGGGGATCAGAGCGCTTACAGTTTTTGGGATTGCAACTTATCGTTTCGATCATCCTCTGCGCTGAGCGCGTCCGGCCGAGGGTTCAGCAGCTCGTCGATTACTGTAAAATCAGGTCGCCATCGGTATTGCCCAAGGTCTAGCTTGCCTTGAATAAAGATGATCCCCTCGCCCTCCAGTAAAAGCTGTTGAAGGTCGTCGTTGCCATCTCTCAAAGCGGATCGCGAGACTTCTCCCTTGGCATTAATCACTCTGTGCCAAGGAATATCGGCGCTAGTAACTACACGATAAAGCGCGTAGCCAACAACCCTGGGCTTACCGATCAGCCCCGCTAAATCTGCCACCTGGCCATAGGTTGCAACTTTCCCATAGGGGATCTGTCTGACTACATCGTAAATTTTGGGATAGCAAGACATTGCTGGTCGCTGTTAGGCTGAACTACTAGGTTGTTCGCAAGACATTGCGCTAAAACAGTGAGGGCACTTCAGAACCATCATGGATCGCGCTGCTACAGTCACAGAATGTTCTTTATCGTAGGTTTTCCCGTTTTCAACGAAGCCGGTAGCCATCTGGGTATCGATCAAAACCTGCCACTGATTGGTCTCAATAGATTCCGGAATACAAAACAGCAGAGACTCATCCGAGGGATTGAAAAATAGCAGGAAGCTATCGTCGAGAATACGCTGTCCTCGGCTGTCTACGTTGGGGATTTCTGCACCGTTGAGGAAAATGCCGATAGCTCGGGTGGCGTTTTCATGCCACTCCCAATCATCGATATTGCTGCCGTCGGGATGAAACCAGCCGATATCTACGACGCCGGAGCCGTGAATTTCGCGACCAAAGAACCAATGATGACGACTGAAAATAGGATGTGACTGACGAAATTCAATCAGACGCTGCGTGAAAGTTAAGAGCTTCTGCTCTGATTCTTGCAAGTGCCATTTAAACCAGGACAGCTCACTATCCTGGCAGTAGGTATTGTTATTGCCCTGGGTAGTGCGACCCATTTCGTCACCGCCCAGCATCATCGGCACACCCTGAGAAAGCATCAGGGTGGTCAAGAAGTTGCGACGCTGCTGAGCCCGCAGCGTCAATATTTTAAGCTCGTCGGTTTTTCCTTCGGCCCCGCAGTTCCAAGAGCGGTTGTAGCTCTCGCCGTCGCGGTTGTCTTCTCCGTTCGCTTCATTGTGCTTTTCGTTGTAGCTGACCAAATCATTGAGCGTGAAGCCATCGTGGGCCGTAATAAAGTTGATACTGGCATGAGGCATTCGCCCGTCGTCCTGATAGAGGTCGGAGCTACCCGTAAAGCGGAAGGCAAAATCGCCCAGACTGTAGTACTCTCCGCGCCAAAAGTCCCGAATGGTATCGCGGTACTTGCCGTTCCACTCAGACCATAGCAGCGGAAAGTTGCCGACCTGATAGCCGCCCTCTCCTAGATCCCAGGGCTCAGCAATCAGCTTAGTAGTCGAAAGCACAGGGTCTTGATGAATGATGTCAAAAAAGGAGGAGAGCCTGTCCACTTCGTACAGCTCACGGGCTAGCGCAGAAGCCAGGTCGAAGCGAAATCCGTCTACATGCATTTCCTGCACCCAGTAACGCAGGCTGTCCATAATCAGCTTGAGTACCTGAGGATGACGAACGTTTAGAGAATTACCACAGCCGGTAAAGTCCATATAGTAGCGCGGCGCGGTTTCGACCAGTCGGTAATAGGCCACGTTGTCAGTGCCTCTGAGTGAAAAGGTGGGGCCCAGGTGATTGCCTTCTCCAGTGTGGTTGTAAACTACATCTAAGATCACCTCGATGCCTTCTTTATGCAGTGCTTTGACCATTTCTTTGAATTCTTTTACCTGCTGCCCATGATGGCCTGATGAGCTGTAGCCAGAGTGGGGCGCAAAGTATCCCAGGGAATCGTAGCCCCAGTAGTTGTGTAGTCCGGTGCTGATCAGATGACCGGGGTGAACATCGTAGTGGTGAACGGGCAGCAGCTCGACGGCAGTGATGCCTAATCGTTTGAGATGGGCGATCGCCTCAGGGTGAGCCATCCCTGCGTAGGTGCCTCGCAGATCTGTCGGGATTTCGGAATGCTGCTGAGTAAACCCTCGAACATGCACCTCGTAAATAATCGTGCTGTCCCAAGAAATATCAGGATGACGATCCCCTTCCCAATCAAAGCTGGGATCAATGACTACCGACTTCGGCATCGCCTCAGCGCTGTCCGTCTCAGAAAAGTCCAGGTCGCGATCGCGATCGCCAAACTGCTCCATCGGAAAGCTAAACAGCTCTGGGCCAAAGCGGATATCGCCTGCGATCGCCTTGGCATAGGGATCGATCAGCAGCTTGTGCGGATTAAACCGGTGACCGGCCTTCGGCTCATAGTCACCTTCTACCCTGAAGCCATAGCGCTGGTTTGGCATTACCCCCGGCAAAAAGCCGTGCCAGACATAGTTAGTTACCTGAGGCAGCCGTACCTGAGTCTCACCGCCTGATGGGTCGAACAAACACAGAATGACGCCAGTCGCATTTTCAGAGAACAGCGCAAAATTAGTCCCGTTACCGTCCCATGTTGCGCCCAGCGGATGGGACCTTCCCGGCCAAACTTCTACCGTCATAGGTACCGCAATCTAACCCAAGTTAATAAACAACTCATCTTTACTAGAGCAACCGTACCAAAGATTGCAGTATCTCGAAACAAAAATATCGACGCTCGATAAAGCGTGACGACCGTCACCCCATATCACCCAGAAGCATCACACCCAAGATTCTTTGTACTAGGTACTTTGTAGTCAACCTTTTGCAATTTCTGATATGCCTACCCCAAGCCATCGCCCGCTAAAGCCAAATCCCTTCATATCTTTGCGCGACCCTAAAACCGGCAAATGGAGGGTCATGATTCGCTTCCCGCTCGAAAAAATTCGGCCCCAAGACTTGGCAGACCAAAGCTTAGCAGACCAAAACTGACGCCCCGACTGCTGGCACAATAGGCAGAGTGACCCTTCAATGCCATCGCATCTGATCTCGCCATGCGCCAGCTCTATCCCACTATTGAGTCCTATCGTCAGGGCAATCTACCCGTCTCAGCGCTTCACACCCTCTATTACGAAGAATCTGGCAATCCAGCAGGCAAGCCGGTTGTTGTTCTGCACGGAGGCCCAGGCGGCGGCAGCATCCCGCTCTACCGTCGCTTTTTCGACCCGGACCGCTGGCGCATCATCCTATTCGATCAAAGAGGCTGCGGACGAAGTACGCCTCACGCTGAACTCGAAGAAAATACGACATGGGACTTAGTCGCCGATATTGAAAAGCTGCGGTCACATCTCTCTATCGCCCAGTGGACGGTTTTCGGCGGTAGCTGGGGCAGTACCCTATCTTTAGCCTATGCACAGACTCATCCCACCTGCTGTAAGGCACTCGTCCTGCGCGGCATTTTTATGCTGCGCCCCAAAGAGATTCAGTGGTTCTACCAGTCTGGCGCGAGCTATATCTTCCCCGACGCTTGGGAAGGCTATCTTGCGCCTATCCCAGAGAATGAAAGAAGCGATCTGGTTGCAGCCTACTACCAGCGCCTGACCAGCCCTGATCGCCAAATGCGACAGACCGCCGCTCGCGCCTGGTCAGTCTGGGAAGCGAGCACCAGCAAACTCGTCCCTGACGGTGATTTGATTCAGCGATTTGGCGCCGATAGCTTTGCCGATGCGTTCGCTCGGATTGAATGTCACTACTTCATCAACGGTGGCTTTTTCACCTCGGCAGACCAGCTGCTGAGCAATGTAAACCGCATCCGTCATATTCCCTGCGTGATCGTCCAGGGCCGGTATGACGTCGTGTGCCCGATGACATCTGCCTGGGATCTGCATCGCGCTTGGCCTGAAGCTGAGCTAGTTATTGTGGATACAGCCGGTCACTCAGCCACAGAGCCAGGTATCACGACCGCCCTGGTAGAGGCTACCGACCGGTTTGCCCAAAGCTAGTTCGTCTGAATGCTTAGCGCTGCCAAAACCGTCGCTTGTTTTCAGCCGGGATAGGCAGATTTAAGGAGGTATGAAACTCTTGCTGTAC
>JBARVU010000294.1:0-4848 GCA_049646425.1 Phormidesmis sp.
GCGGTGGTTTCTTCGCGGCGATCGCTGTCCAATTTCGCTTGATTGGGAGCAGTTGCCTCCAGGGTCACCTGCGTGTATTCTTTGAGCCGATTGGAGCAGGCGAGGCTCGTCACGACCGCCACGCTCAATAGCAATCGACTCAACCTTCTGACGATCATTTTCACGGGAACTACTCTATTTCAGGAACGCCTTCAAGGGCAATATCCTTTAGCTTACCGCTGAGACACCCAGGGTAGCGCCAGGGGTGGGTAGTTTATCGAGGTGGTTCCAACATACGGTGCAGGCGGGTAGGTTGTGAGCCTCCGCGTAGGGCTGATGAACGGTGTCGAGCCACTTGAAGAAGGCTTTAAAGCTGCTCGAAATTTCCGCAGGGCTGCTTTGCAGATCGCCTAAGTGGAAATGAGGCGCATCGTTTTCAATCGCAAAGGGGCAGGCGTGGAACTGGCCGTCGGTTTTGAGCACGGGGTAGCAATGAGGGCACTGAGAATTTACTTTGGGGCGGGTCTCTTCGCCGGTGAAGGGATCGACCCCTCGGCCCGAGTCGACAATATCGGGATGGCCAATGGCGATCGCCCCTGCATGTGCCTGCTCATACGCTTCTAACTGCTGAAGAGACTTAAGCGGCATCTGCGGTGCGCCGTCGCCAGTGGCAATGGAATAGTTGAGCGAGGCGGTGGTTTTGTTCAGCCGGTCGGATTCGAGAATCTCTAGCAGCTGCGCGGCGCGAATGCCGTTGGAGTAGATCACGATGGCGCCCGTGAAGCTGTGATCGCGGAGGTAGGCGATCGCCCAAATTACGTTCTGATGGTTAAGCGTGGGCTCTCCGCCGTAGAATTTGATCGCGCCTTGCGCATGGAGCATAACGGTTTTAAGCGCTGCGTCTAAGTGCTCTGAGATGTACTCACTGTATTCGCCTTTGGGCGTACCGAAGACCGTGCAAAAATCGCAGTCTCGGTTGCAGCGATTGCCAGGATACAGGTGTAGCTCCATGAGGCGATTGTTCTCGATAATGCCGCGATCGCGACTCTGGCGTTCTTTAAAGGTCATGTGTGTTGGTGTTCTGAATGTTGGTAGGGGTGAAAGACAGGCAGGCCAGAAACATTTAGGTTGCAACTTGCCCTTTCCAAAGGGCTTCCAGGCGAGTGGTGTACTCGGCATTGATAACAGGTACGGTGGTTGCGGCCAGTTCTTTCAGCGGAATGCCGTATTCGGCTTCTACTTGAGCGAATTCCTGTTGCAGCTCAGGAGAGACTTTGTTGACATCTAGCAGCGGCGGGTCACCCCAGACATCTGGCTTGAATTTCTGGAGCTGTCCTTCCGGGCTAGAGAGCACATTGGCTAACATCATTGCCCCCGCTGGGTTACTAGCGTTGGTTGGAATCGCCGTAAAAGAAGGATCGTTCAAGGAAATACCGGGCATTGCAAAAGCTTCAGCACTCGCCGGAAACTGCCCATTGGCCTTGGCTTCGGCAATGCGAGAGATAAACACAGGCATCATCCACACTTCACTGTTGACAAAAAGCTCCTGAAGTCTGGCCTGGGTCGGCGGATAGGTTTGCCCCTCGCGCCACAGATAGGGTTCTATCTCTTTCAGATAATCTGCTACGAGCGACGAATTCTGATTCCAGAGGTCTTCGTCAAACTCGGCGCCGGCATACTGATCATAGCCACCGCTGACGCCGTAGAGAACAGTCAGTAAAAATCGGCTGCCATCGAAAGCAGGCGGCGCGACATAGGTAAACCGGCCCGGATTTGCTCTGGCCCAGTCCAGCAGCGCTGAGAGCGTTTGAGGCGAGTCTGCTACCTTGGCACTGTCTTTTACCAGGATGTAGTAAGCCCCAGTATAAGGCGCTTCGTAGCCATCAACCGGCAGGCCAAAATCCGACAGAATAGCAGGATTATCAAGATCGTAAGCCTCCATCGCGGGCAGCTTTTCAGTAAAAGGCCCGTAGAGTAAGTCGCCTTGCTTCAGGGTGCGAAAGTTTTCACCGTTGATCCAAATCAGGTCGATGCTGCCCCCCGTTTTCAGCCCTGCCTGGACTTCGCCAGCCACCTTGTTTACAGCTTCTACAGTGTCGTTGATAGGCACCCGGTTGAGGGTGATGCTGTAGTTGCGCTTGAGCTGGTCTGCAACCCACCCATCGGCGTAAGCATTGATGGTGTCACTACCGCCCCACATCGCCCAGTTGACTGTGGTACCGCTGGCCTGCTCGACAATTTCATCCCAGGTCAGCTCGCTCAAGTCAGCGCTGATTTCAGACTCAGCGGAGTTGCGAGCGGTGCAGCTAGCGGCCACTATGGCTAAGCAGGCCGAGGTCGACAGCAACAAAAATCGTCGCCGGGGAAGGGATAGTGCTGTGGAAAAAGGTTTCATGGAATTTAGGATAAAGAGAATTGTGAGTAGAGAGCTTGGCGGAACAAAGGTGTTTAAAGAGCGAGAGCAGGGGCAGCTTCCTTCACGTTTGGATCGGCTGGAAATCCCCAGAGCGCGTCGGGCGGTAGGTATGTCCAGACAGACTGACCGAGGGTGAACATTTGATGGGGCGAAATCCAAGCCTGTAAGGTCAGTCCTGCCGCTGTCTTGAGTGTTAGCCGCCGCTGGGTGCCGGTAAAGCGACTGGCTGTGACCGTGGCAGGCAGTCCATTCGCCCAGGGCTGAGGCTCGGCAAAAACTTGGATCTGTTCAGGACGAATGGTGACTTGCACCGGGCCTTCGAGCGCATGATCGCTGGTCAATATTGTTTTGGGGACGGGTTCAGATGAGACAATCTGCCACTGGTGCTGATGAGCGTCAGCAGCGAAAAAGTTTACCCCTCCAAAGAATCGCGCCACGGTTTGATCGCAGGGAGATTGGTAGAGCTGTTCGGGTGTTGCTACCTGACGCAGCTGCCCGTCAAACATCAGAGCAATGCGCTGTGATATAACAACCGCTTCTGCTTGGTCGTGAGTGACCACCAGCAAGGTGACTCCTGTCTCAGCCTGAAGCCGGAGGATTAAGTCTTGCATATCTTCTCGCAGGTTGGCATCTAGGGCGGTGAGGGGTTCGTCGAGCAGGAGTAGCTGAGGTGCAATGACGAGCGATCGCGCCAGGGCCACCCGCTGCGCCTGTCCGCCTGAGAGTTCTGCGGGTTGACGATGAGCGAAGCCTGAGAGCTGCACCTGCTCCAGCATTGAAAGTGCTCTCTCCTCCCGCTCAGCTCGGTTCATCCCCTGCATCTTCAGCCCAAAGGCCACGTTCTCGCCGACGCTCAGATGGGGGAACAGCAGTCCTTTTTGCAAAATCAGGGCCACGTTTCGCTTTTCCGGCGGGACTCGGTTCAGCAGACGATTGCCCAGCTCAATCTGGCCCGCATCAGGCCGCAGAATTCCGGCAATCAGCTGCAGAGTGGTGGACTTACCGCAGCCAGAAGGCCCCAGCAAAGAGACAATTTCACCCGGCTCAATTTCTAGCCACAGATCTTGAACAGCCGGTACGCCGCGAAAGGATTTGCTCAGGTTTTTTAGGATCAGTTGACTCATGAATGACCGTTTATTCCTCTCAAGTGCCTTTCGAATGCTTTTATGCTGAACAAAGCTAGCGTTTGCATAGTCTTACACATTGCCCAAGCCTCTGATCGCCGCATCATCTTGCAAAGCCCGGCTGGAGAACAGCAAGAAGATCAGGGCGGGGAGAATGGACGTAATGGCGATCGCCGCTGTCAAACCACTGTTGCCACCTTGCAGTGAGGTAAACAGCACCATCGGCAGGGTAAACACCCGGCCACTGCCCACAAAAAAGGTCAGCAGAAACTCGTTCCAGGAAATCAAAAAGGCAAACAGCGCGCCGACCACCACCCCCGGGAAGATCATCGGCAGCGTCACCTGTAGTAGAACCTGAAGCGGAGAAGCCCCGAGCGATCGCGCCTGCGCTTCGTAGCCCGGATCAAAATTGGCGAACACGCTGCTGAGCACCAGCGTCATATAGGGAATTGTCGGCAGCAGATGAACCAGTACCACACCCGCCACCGTGCCGCTCAGCCCCAGACGAATCAGCACGAACTGAATGCCCATCAGCGTAGCCAGCGGCGAAACAATGATCGGCATCAGCAGAAACAGCTTGATGCCCGCTTTGCCCGGAAACTGCATCAGGCCCAGCGCCCTTCCTGCCGGCAGGCCCACCAACAGTGACAGACCAGTCGCGATCACCGCAATCACCAAACTCTGAAAAAATCCTTCACCCACCTTCGACGTGACCGAAAAAACCGTTTGCCAGTGCTGCATCGTCCACTGCGATGGCACGAGCTCAGGAAAATACCAGCCCTCGGCAAATGACCACACCAACAGCGGTAGGAACGGCAGAAACAAAACGCCGACAACTAGGCCCAGCCAGACGTTGCGCTTCATCCCGGCAGCCTCTTCAAAGACTGCCGAGATCTCGACCCCAGCCAGAGGTATAGGGCGCTCAGCAGCACAGAGACTAGTGAGAGCAAAAGACCCAGGGTGATCGCCGTCGCCCGCTGATTTAAATCTACATTGGTAAACGCCTGATACACCAGCACCGGCAACGTCGGCGGATAAGTAGAGCCGAGTAAAAACGGCACTTCGAACGAGCCAAAGACATAGCCAAACACAATCAAACTCGCCGAGAGAATTCCGGGCTTCATTAGCGGCAGCGTAATATTCCAGAAGCACTGCCATCGGCTGGCCCCTAGCGCCCGCGCCTGACTCTCATACTCAGGCCGAATGCCGCGCAGCACCGCCAGCAAAATCAAGGTGACAAAAGGAATCTCTTTCCAAAGGAAGAGCACAATCACCCCAAAATTAGCGCTGTCATTTACCAACAGCGGAAACTGCTGATCGGATTGAATT